>CANQUE010000021.1 GCA_947626905.1 uncultured Oscillospiraceae bacterium | reverse complement strand
CTTTACACCCCACACACATACTCTTTCCTCCATTATACCAAAAACTCCCCTGTTTGGGGAGTTCTTTGACAGACTGCAGCGGCACAGCCAGATGGCTGTGCCGCTTATTTTTTCTGTTGTCTATCTGCTCTCCGGCGGGCTCTCCAGCAGGCCCCACACCACCCACAGCATAGGGGCCGTGAGCACCAGGCCCATGCCGAAAAAGTCCTGGATGAGGTAGCAGACCATGGCGCTGCCCAGCGCGGGATACACCGCCCCCTCCCGCCGCCGCTTGATCCATGTGACGGCGGAGCAGGCCAGGCCCGCTATATAGGCCCCCGCGCCCAGCAGCCCCACATCGATCAGGTGGCCCAGGTATACATTGTGGGAGTTGTCCTCCTGGACCGTCTGATGGCGCACCTCGCTGGTCCACTGCAGCAGGATGCGGCAGGGCGCCGTGCCCGGGCCGCCCCCCAGCCAGGGCCGCTCCCGGAACAGCTCCCAGCACCGCTTCCAGATCTGCCCCCGGTGGGAGCCGAACTCGTCGCCCAAATGGCCGTGGAGCACCTGGTGCATCTCATAGAGGGTGCCGCTCTTCCCCGGCCAGAACCACAGCGCCGCCAGCCCTCCGGCGATCAGCCCGCCGCTGGCGCAGCCCGCCAGCCGGGCGGGCCGGTCCTTCCGGATGATCACCGGCACGGCGATGAGCGCGCCCCCCGCTACAGCCAGCACCCCCGCGTCCACGTCGCACAATGCGATCAGGGCAAAGCACATCGCCCCGGGGATGAAAAGCAGCCTGTCCCGCCTATTTGGACTCAAAACGGCATACACCGCCGTCAGCGGCCCGGCCAGGCACAGATAGGCCGCCAGCAGGCCCGTGTTGCCGATGGTGCCCAGGAATGCGCTGTTGTAGGCCACGAATTTGTCGTAATAATTGGTCCCCTCCGGGTAAAACCACAGCGGGTCCAGCCCCAGCAGCTGGAGGAAGGAGATAGCGCAGCACACCGCCGCGCTCAGGGCCATGGCCCACACGTACCGGCCCCGGGGCGCGCCAAGAAAGGAAACGCCGAAGAAGATGGCCCCGCACAGCAGGTCCGTCAAATACCCGGTATACCGGGCCGCCCCCACCAGGCACACCCCGCCGTACTCCGACGTCATGGCGGACACGCCGCTTATGGCCAGGAACAGGCCCACGGCGATGTGGGCCGGGCGGATCTGGGGCTTGTACCGCTCCCCGGCGATCCGCCCGCAGGCCAGCAGCACCAGCACCGCCGCCAGCCACGCGCCGGTGGCGACGGCGAAAAACCAGAACTTGGACGCCGTGATGGCGCTGTAGCCCTGAAAGCCCACGAACAGGGGGAACAGCCCCAGCATGACCAGTATGTATTTGTCCGTGACCCATCGGGCCCTGTCCAGATATTTCATAGGCCCATTATAGCCCAGCCGGCGTCGTTTCACAAGTGATTGAAAATCCGGGAAAGATATGTTATAGTGTAATTTACTATGCGGGGAAAGGAGCGCGGCGCCTGTGGACAGCTTTTTCGCCCTCATCGCCCGGATGAAAAATATCGGCCGCTGGGCGCTGATGCGCTCGGTGACGCCGGAGAACGTCCAGGAGCACAGCCACATGGTGGCGGTGCTGGCCCACGCGCTGGCGGTGATCCGCCGGGACGTGCTGGGCCAGGAATGCGACGTGAACGCCGCGGCCACCGCCGCGCTGTACCACGACGCCGGGGAGATCCTCACCGGGGACCTGCCCACCCCCATCAAATACCGCAACCCGGACATCATGACCGCCTACCGGCAGGTGGAGTCCGAGGCGTCGGAAAAGCTGCTGGGCATGCTGCCGGAGGCCATGCGCCCGGCCTACGCGCCGGTGCTGGGCGAGCCGGACCCGGCGCTGAAGAGCCTGGTGAAGGCCGCGGACAAGCTGGCCGCCTATATCAAGTGCATCGAGGAGCGCCGGGCCGGGAACGACGAATTCCTCCTGGCGGAACAAAAGACCCTCCAGACCCTGCAAGGCTATGGCATGGCCGAGGTGGATTACTTCCTGGACCACTTCATCCCCGCCTTTGAGCGGACGCTGGACGAGCTGGGGACCATGGACTATCAAGAACCGTCGCTGAATATATTATCCGAAAAGGAGAACTGATACAATGCGCATGCACGCCCAAGACAAGACGATGGAGAAGATCGTCGCCCTGTGCAAGAACAGGGGCTTCATTTTCGCCGGCTCCGAGATATACGGCGGCCTGGCCAACTCCTGGGACTACGGCCCTCTCGGAGTGCTGATGAAGCAAAACGTGAAAAACGCCTGGTGGAAGAAGTTCGTCCAGGAGAGCCCCTACAACGTGGGCCTGGACGCCGGCATCCTGATGAATCCCCGGGTGTGGGAGGCCTCCGGCCACGTGACCAACTTCAACGACCCCCTCATCGACTGCAAGAGCTGCAAGCGCCGCCATCGGGCCGACAAGCTCATCGAGGAGTGGGCGAAGGAGACCGGCACGGACGTGAACGTGGAGGCCCTGACCAACGACGAGATGGTGGACTATATCCGGGAGCACGCCATCCCCTGCCCCGGCTGCGGCGCCACCGATTTCTCCGACATCAAGAAGTTCAATCTGATGTTCAAGACCCACCAGGGCGTCACCCAGGAATCCGGCACCGACGTGTATTTGCGCCCCGAGACCGCCCAGGGCATTTTTGTGGACTACAAGAGCGTGCTGCGCACCACCCGCAAAAAGCTGCCTTTCGGCATCTGCCAGATCGGCAAATCCTTCCGCAACGAGATCACCCCGGGCAACTTCACCTTCCGCATCCTGGAATTCGAGCAGATGGAGCTGGAGTTCTTCTGCGCGCCGGGCACGGACCTGGAGTGGTTCAAATACTGGCGGGAGTTCTGCCACCAGTGGCTGCTGGAGCTGGGCATGACCGACGAGTATCTGCGTCTGCGGGACCACACCCCCGAGGAGTTGAGTTTCTACTCCAAGGCCACCACGGACTTTGAGTATCTCTTCCCCTTCGGCTGGGGCGAGCTGTGGGGCATCGCCGACCGGACCGACTACGACCTGACCCAGCACCAGACCTTCTCCGGCGAGAAGATGGAATACAAGGAAGAGGGCACGGCCGAGGGCTTCATCCCCTACGTCATCGAGCCCTCCCTGGGGGCGGACCGGGTGATGCTGGCCTTCCTCATCGACGCTTACGACGAAGAGCAGGTGGGCGTGGACAAGAAGGGCAACCCGGACGTGCGCACGGTGCTGCACCTGCATCCCCAGCTGGCGCCCTTCAAGTGCGCGGTGCTGCCGCTGTCGAAGAAGGACGTGCTCTCCGGTCCGGCCAGGGAGCTGCACCAGCAGCTTGCCAAGGAATTTTCCTGCGACTACGACGAGACCGGCTCCATCGGCAAGCGCTACCGCCGCCAGGACGAGATCGGCACGCCCTTCTGCGTCACCCTGGACTTCCAGACCGTGGGCGACGGGGACGTGCCCGCCGACCACTGCGTCACCGTCCGGGAGCGGGACTCCATGGAGCAGGTGCGCATCCCCATGGACCAGGTGGCGGACTATATCGCCCAGCGCATCAAATACTAAGACGTGAACGAAGAAAAACGGCCCGCGCAGCAGGAAAAGCTCACCGCGGGCCAAGCCTTTGTGCGGAGCATCCGGCCGGCCGGCTGCGCGCTGTTCCTGGTGCTGGCCGTGCTGGTGACGGCCCTGTGCCTCACCGTAGGCCGGGACCCGATCCCCGGCTACCAGCCGCCGGAGCGGGCCAGCTATGAAAACGACCTGCCCGTGCTGGCGCAGGTGCTGCGGGAACAGGTCTTCCCCGCCCTTCCCGACTACGAGCTGACCGCCGAAGTGACCGGCGACACCGTCACCGTGACGGTGGAGCAGGGCAATTTTGCCGCCGCCCGGTCCGCCATCCTGCGGTATTTTCCGGAAGATCTCATCACCTTTGAAAGGGGCTGAACGCCAGTGAAGATCAAAGTGGCCGCCGCCGCGCCGGAGATTTTTCCCGGGCGGCCCGGACAGAATATGACCAACGTCCTGGCCGCCATCAGCCGGGCCAGGGCCGACGGCGCGGCGCTGCTGGTGCTGCCGGCGGGCCTGCCGGAGGACATGAACCGGGGCGCTTTGGAGCGCCAGGCCGGGAAGATGGCCGTCTATCCTCTGACCCGGCAGTCCCTGCCCCGAGAGGAGCTGCTGCACCACCACGACATGGATGTGCTGTGCTGCTCGTCGGATACGCCCGCCACCGCCATGAGCCGCTATGAAAACGAGGAACTGGCCGCCGCGGCCAGCCACGAGAACATGGCGGTGGTGATCATGGCCTGCCCCATGGGCGGCGACGGCGGGCGCATCTATACCGGCCAGTGCGTCATCGCCCAAAACGGCTACATCCTGCAGAGCGGCGACGGCTATGCCACCGCCCGGGTCTCCATCCCCTCCCGGGACGCCAAAGCCCCCTCCTCCCGTCTGGTGGACGATCAGTCCACCACCCCCTGGACGCCGCTGCCGGAGATGCTGCCCCGCATCCTGCGCCTGCAGGGCGACGCGCTGGCCCGGCGGATGCTGGCCCGGGGCGCCACCCAGCTGACCCTCTCCGTGGGGCGGGACGCCTCCTCCCTGCTGGCCCTGGCCGCCTGCGTGACGGCGGTGGACCGGCTGAAGCTGAGCCGCCGGAACATACACGCGGACCTGACCGGCAGCCGGGCCGCCCGCATCGGCGCGGCGCTGGGCGTGACCCCCGGCCCCGGAGCCGGGATGGCGATAGACGTCGCCGACCTGACCGCCCGGGCCATCCAGGGCGCGGCGCCGCAAAACTACGCCGTGAACGCCACCGTCCCCCGGAGCGTAGCGGGGCTGGTGGTGCGCCACTGGGCCAACACCTGCGGCAACATGGAGCTGTCCGTCCCCATCCGCTCCATCGTCATGGACGACAACGCCCCCTGGGTGCTGTACGACTTTCTGCTCCATTTCTCCATGATCTACGATATGCCCAAGTGGGCGCTGGCCCGGCTTTTGGACGACACCTTCCGGGACAGCTACAAAGACCGGGATATCCAGCAGGCGCTGGACGGTTTCTTCGACAACTACCGCCGCCCGGCCCCCTGCGACGGGCCGGTGGTGTTCCCACTGGAGAGCAAAATGACTCTGTGATACCGAAAAACACCCGCTTTCACGGGTGTTTTTTCGACGGGAGAGGCTCTTTCTCCCCCGAAAGGCTGTGTTATCCTTATGCTGTCGCCGGTCCCGGGAAGGACCGGGAAAGGAGCGAACCCATGAAAAGGCTCATACTGTTGTTCACCGCGGCCGTCCTGGCGCTGGCCGCCCCCGCCGCTTACGCCGCCCCCTCGCCGGCCCCCTCTCCCGCCCCGACGGCCTGTCCCCACCACTTCGAGGTGTCCGTCGTAAAGCAGGCCACCTGTGTGGACAAAGGCCTTCTGGCCTATACCTGCGCCAAATGCGGCCTTACATACACCGCCGAGACCCTGCCCACCGGCCAGCACGATTACGTCCAGTCCGACAGCACCGTCACCTGCACGGAGGACGGACAGATCACCTACACCTGCTCTGTCTGCGGCGAAAGCTATACTGAGCCCGTCCAGGCCCCCGGCCATGTGCCCGACCGGGAGGCCCCGGACTGCGACGCGGCCGTGGTGTGCACCGTCTGCGGCCAGGTCCTGATCCCCGCCCCCGGCCATGACTACCGCTATCAGTACGACGCCGTGCGCGCCCCGGACGGCTCCTTCTCCGATTACGGCACATGGCTCTGCGCCAACTGCGGCCGGACCCTGGCCGCCACCAAGGGCAACGCGGAATTTTACTACTCTCTGCTGGACGAGCCCGCGTCCTCTTCCCCCGAACAGAGCGAGCCGGAGGCCAGTCCCTCGCCGGAGCCCTCCCCCGAGCCGGAGGAGGACCAGAGCGGGACGGACCCCCACACCGGGCTCTGGATCGGACTGGGAGTCCTGGTCCTGGCGGCCGTGGCGGCGGAGGCCGTGGTGCTGACCCGCTCCCTGGCGAAGAAAAACGGCGACCGGTAAGTCGGAGGGACGCGTATGTTCACCAACAAAAAATTCGGCGTTTACGCCGCCTGCCTGTGCCTGACAGGCCTGCTGTACATGTTCCTCATCGCCGCCCTCCAGACGGGGCAGACCCAGCTTCTGGCCCGGTTCATCACCCCCGAGGCCGGCGGCTGGAGCTGGCGGGCGCTCTTCCTGCCCGTGGCGGCAGGCTATATCCTGTCCGTTCCGGTCCTCTTCCTCTGCGCCCGGGCGATGGCCCGCTCCGGCGTGCGCCGGGCCCTCATCCCCGGTACGGCTCTGGCCGCCGCCGGATGCGCCGCCCTGATGGCCGCCAATGGCCTGGACGTGTACGGCGGGGCCCGGGCCGGCCTTTACGGGCTGTACGCGCTGGCCCAGGCGCTGCTCTGCTGCGGATGCGTGTGCGCCCGGGCGGGCGTGTTTTTCCTGTGCGCCGCCTGGTTCCTGCGGTACCGGGGCCGGGTGCTGGGCTTCGTCACCATGGGCGGGCCCATCTGCGCCGCGCTGGGAGCGGACTGGGCCGGGGACCAGATCGCCGCCCGTCTGGCCGGGGACTGCCGGCCGGTGTGGGCGGTGGCGGCGGGGCTGCTGGCCCTGCTGATGCTGGCGGTGCGGTTTTTGCTGCGGGACGAACCGGAGGACACGGGCCTCTATCCCGACGGGGCGGACCGGCTGGCGGAGGATCCCCCGGAGGAGGAGCCTCTCCTGCCCCCGGGAAAGCTGCTGGCCCAGGGGCGGTTCTGGCTCCTGCTGCTGGCCTTCGGGGCCATGACAGGCTCCGCCGCCGGATGCTTGGGCGGCGCCCAGGCCCGGCTCGCCGCTTTGGGCGCGGGCCAGGGCACGGGACTTTCGGCGGCCCGGTGGTTCTCCCTGGGCGCCATTTTCGCCATCCCGGTCAGCTACGGAGCCGGATATCTGGCCGACCAGTGGGGCCCGGAGCGGACATGCGCGGCATACGGCGCGGCGGCCCTGATCGGCCCGGCGGCCCTGTGGGCCATGCCGGCGGGGGGCAGCACGACCCTCCTTCTGGCCTGGAGCCTGGGCACAGCGGTGATGCTGGGCGGACTGTCCACTCTTCTGCCCGCGGCCCTGGCCCATGTCTACGGCCGGCGGCAGATGCTGGCGGCGGGACAACTCCTGCTTCCCCTGTGGGCCATCCCGGCGGCGATCCTGCCGGCGGTGGCGGCGTCCGGCCAGGGCAGCGGCGTCTGGGCGGCGCTGTTTATCCTGGGAGCCGCCGGCGCGCTGGCGTCCCTGGGTCTATTGGCCGTCAGGCCGGGGAAGGCGCCCCCGGAGCCGGGCGGACAGGCCCCCTCCGATTGACCCACAAAATATCGCCGTCCCCTTTTCTGGAAAAGGGGACGGCGTTTTTTCATGACCACACCGGCACCGGCGCGTTCAGCGCCATGCTCTCCGGCGTCACACGGCAGTCGTAGGCCAGCACACGCACGCCCGCCTCCCGGGCCTGCCTGAGGGCGGCGGCGAAGGCCGGGTCCGTGGCCCCGTTGGGGGCGAAATGGTCCACCCCCTGCATCTGGATCACGAACAGCACCCCCGCCGTGCCTCCCGACCGGGCATAGCCGGCCAGATGGCGCAGGTGCTTCACCCCCCGCTCCGTAGGCGCGTCCGGAAACAGGGCCGCGCCGCCCTGTTCCAGGGTGACGCCCTTCACCTCCAGCAGCGCCAACTCCGGCGTGAGTATCCCAAAATCGAACCGGCTGCCGCCATATGTGTACTCCGGCTTTATCCGCGCGCCCGCAGGCAGCGCGGCGGCCATCTCCCCTGCCAGCCACTCCTGCACCGCGGCGTTGGGGGCCTGGCTGTCCATGTTGATGAGCCGGTTCCCTTTTTCCACCGCCACCAGATCGTACCGGGTCTTCCGGGCCGGATTGGTCCCCTCCGCCAGGTACACCCGGGCCCCCGGCACCAGCAGCTCCCGGCACCGGCCGGTATTTTTCACATGGACGGTCTCGGTGCGGCCGTCCATCTCCACATGGGCGATGAACCGATTGGGCCGGGCAAGGAAGCGCCCGGCCGCGATCTTTTCGTATCTCATGCTCCGCCTCTAGTCCTCCCGGGCGTAGTTGGCCGACGCCAGCAGCTTTTGGGTATACTCGTGCTGGGGCCGGTCATAGACCTGCTCCACCGGGCCGGACTCGATGATCCGCCCGCTCTCCATGACCAGCACCCGGTCGCAGAGAGAGTACACCACGTTTAGGTCGTGACTGATGAACAGATAGCTCAGATCCAGCTCCCGCCGCAGCTCCCACAGCAGGTCCAGGATCTGCGCCTGGATGGTCACGTCCAGAGCCGACACCGGCTCGTCGGCGATGATGAACCGCGGCCGTTGGATCAGGGCCAGGGCGATGGCCACCCGCTGGCGCTGGCCGCCGGACAGCTCCCGGGGCCGGCGGGCGACATAGTCCCGCTCCAGGCCCACCCGCTCCAGCATATCCAGCACCCGGCGCTTCCGCTCGGGCGGGTCATACTTGCCGAAAATGCGCAGGGGCTCCTCCAGGATCCACCCCACCGTCCGGGCCGGGTTCAGGCTGGAAAAGGGGTCCTGGAACACCATCTGGGGCCGCTTGGTATAGTGGGTGACCGTGCCCTCCATGTCCCGGGCGGGGATCATGCCCAGGATCGCCTTGCTCAGCGTGGATTTGCCGCAGCCCGACTCTCCCACCAGGCCGACGATCTCCCCGTAGTTTACATAAAAACTTACGTCGTGGACGGTCTCCCGGCCTGGGCGCCGGCCGAACACGGTGGCGTCCGAATACCGGACGGTGAGGTGCTCCACCTCCAGGACCCGCTGGGCGGAGGCAGGCGCGGCGGAGAGGTTCTCATTCATGGCGCGTCCTCTTTGGGATGGCGGCAATGAGCCGCCGGGTGTATTCGTCCTGGGGGTGGGCAAAGACCTCCTCCGTGTCCCCGTGCTCCACGATCCGGCCCTTGTACATCACCGCCACGCTCTCGCACAGCTTCCGCACCACCCGCAGGTCGTGGCTGATGAGCAAAATGGCCACGCCGTAGTCCCGGCTGACAGACCGCAGCAGCTCCAGGATCTGGGCCTGGACGGTCACGTCCAGGGCGGTGGTGGGCTCGTCGCAGATGAGCAGCTTGGGGTGGATCACCATGGCCGAGGCGATGACGGCCCGCTGGCGCTGGCCGCCGGACAGCTGGTGGGGGTACTTCTCATAGGTGACCTCCGGCTCCGGCAGGCCCACCTGGGCCATGGCCTCCAGAGCCAGCCGCCGCCGCTCGGCGGGCGAGGCCTGGGTGTGTATCTTCAGGACCTCCTCCACCTGGCGGCCCACCTTCATCAGAGGATTCAGACTGGTCATGGGCTCCTGGAACACCACGCCGATGTCCTTTCCCTGGACCCGGCGCAGCTGCTCCCGGGAGCAGGTGAGCAGGTCCCGGCCCTCGAACAGCACCTGGCCGGACATGTCCACGTTCCAGCGCTCGATGAGCCCGGACAGGGCCATGGCGGTGACGGTCTTTCCCGAGCCGGACTCCCCCACCAGCCCCATGCGCTGGCCGGGACCGATGGCCAGGTCCACGCCCCGGACCGCCTCCTTGCCGGTGGAGAGGAATCTCACGTGCAGATCTTTTATCTCAAGCACCGGCGTCCCCTCCCAGTCCCTCGCTGAGCAGGCCGAAGCCCAGGATCAGCAGGATGATGGCCGCGCCGGCGCTCAGGGCGTACCAGGGCGCGGACATGAGATAGCCCTGGGCCTCGTTGAGCATCCGGCCCAGACTGGCGTCCGGCGGCTGGACGCCCACGCCCAGATAGCTCATGGACGCCTCCGCCAGGACAGCGTTGTTGAAGCCGATGGCCACGCTGGGCAGCAGCACCGGCACGATATTGGGCAGGATATGCAGCAGCAGGATGCGCACGTCCCCCGCCCCCATGAGCCGGGCGCTGGCCACATAGTCCAGGCTCTTCTGCCGGGCCACCTCTGCCCGGACGATGCGGGCAAAGCTGGGCACGAACAGCACCCCCA
The DNA here is from genome assembly GCA_947626905.1 of uncultured Oscillospiraceae bacterium. Classification (GTDB taxonomy): domain Bacteria; phylum Bacillota; class Clostridia; order Oscillospirales; family Oscillospiraceae; genus CAJOIG01. Next base: position 24,994 of record CANQUE010000021.1, on the reverse strand, counting down.
GCGCCAGGATGACGCTGGACCGGCCCGGCTCCATCAGAGCGATGAGCACCAGAGCCAGCAGGATGCTGGGGAAGGCGGCGACGGCGTCGTTCAGGCGCATGAGGCACTCATCCAGCCACCCGCCGTACCATCCGGTGAGCCCGCCGATGACCAGTCCCGCGGCCAGGCCGATGGCCACGGTGGCGGCGGCGATGAGGAAGGTGGCCCCCGCCCCCTCGATCACCCGGGACAGGATGTCCCGGCCGAAGTTGTCCGTGCCCAGAGGATGGGCCAGACAGGGGGCCAGGCGCTTGGCCGCGCCGTCCATGGCGTTGGGATCATAGGGCGTCCAGAACATGCCGACGAGGATCACCGCCAGCATGAAGCAGGTGATCACCGCGCCGACTGTGAAGTTTTTGTTGTGTTCGATCTTCATACGCTCACCCCAGCCTGATGCGGGGATCGATGTACTGGGTGACCACGTCCGCCAGGTAGTTCATAAACACCACCACCGCGGCGATGATGACCACGATGCACTGCACCACCGGATAGTCCCGGTTGCTGATGCTGGCCAGCAGCAGCCGGCCCAGCCCGGGCAGGGCGAACACCTGCTCCACGATGATGGACCCGGCCACGATATCCGCCAGGGTCATGGACACAAAGGTGACCACGGGCAGGACGGCGTTTCGCAGCACATGGGTGCGTATCACGCTCCAGCGGGAGTTGCCCCGGCTGTAGGCCGTGCGCACATAGTCCTGGCCCATCTGGTTCAGGATGGAGCTGCGCAGCAGCTTCGTCACCATGGCCGCCTTGGGCAGGGCGATGGCCAGCGCCGGGAAGAACAGATAGCCGAAAAAGCCGCCCAGGCCCTCCTCCGGCTGGACGAACCCGCCGGGGACGAACAGCTTCAGCACCATGCCGAATACATAGGTGAACAATATCCCCAGGAAGAACGGGGGAATGGCCATGAACACCTGGTTCATGGCCACGAATACCCGGTCGAGCCGTCGCCCCTGCCAGCGGGCCAGCGTGATGCCAAGAGGGATGCTGATGGCGATGACCAGCAGCCACGCCATGACCGACAGGGACGCCGTGACGGCGCCCTTTCCGGCCATGACCTCGCTGACAGGCATGCCGTAGCTGTAGCTGACGCCCAGATCCCCGGTGACGAACCCGGCGAGCCAATCCAGGTACCGCACCAGAACGTTCCTGTCCAGTCCCAGCTCATGCCGCAGCGCGGCCGCCCGCTCCGGGGTATAGTCGGTGCCCAGGAGCTTTGTGACGGGGTCGGCGGGGATGATCTGGAACGCCAGGAAGGCGAGCAGGGATATGAGGAGCAGGGTGACGAGCAATACTCCTGTTTTTTTCAGTACATACCGCACTTATGCGGTCTTGGCCACGCAGGCCAGGTCCATCACGTACAGCGGATAGAATCGGTAGCCGGACACATTGGGCTGCATGACCACAAATTCCGCCAGGTCCTGGATGTACACGTTGGCAGCCTGCTGGGCCAGTATCTGCTGGCAGGTGTCAAAGCACTCCTCCAGCTTGCTGCCGTCCGCCAGCGCGGTGGCATAGGCCGCATCGTAGTCAGCGTCGGCAAAGCCGATGAAGTTCTTGGCGTTGTCGCTGACGAAGCGGGCGAGCATGGCCGAGCCGGTGAGGGTGGAGGCGTCCATGCCGCACACGGTGGCCTCGAACTGCCGGCCCTGGTACACGTCGGAGTACCAGGTGGCCCACTCCACCTGTTGGATCTCGGCCCTGACCACGCCGTCCAGCAGGTCCAGAAGGTTCACGACCACCTGGGCCGCGTCCACGTGGGGGGTATAGTTGCTGGGCACGATGATGGTGAACTCCAGCGGATGGTCCTTGTTATAGCCCGCCTCGGCCAGCAGCTGAAGTGCTTTGTCCGCGTCCGGCTGGTAGTAGTCCGCCAGCTCCGCGTCAAAGAACCTGCCGAAGGCGGGGTACATGCTGCTGCCCACGGGGGTGCCGTGGCCGTCCCCGGCCAGGTCGATGACCTCCCGCTTGTCGATGGCGTAGCACAGCGCCTGGCGCACCCGGATGTCGTCAAAGGGCGGCTCGGCGTTGTCCAGATACACGGCCTGCACCAGGTTCATGCTGCCCTCCAGCACGTTCAGGTCGGACAGCTCCGCCACCTGACTGGCCTCCAAATGAGCCGCCAGGTCGATGGCGCCGGAGCGCAGGCTCATGACCATGGTCTGGCCGTCCTCGATGACCTTGAAGGTCACCTTGGCGCACAGGGCCTTCTCCCCCCAATAGTCGTCGAACCGCTCCATGACGATGTTCTCCTGGGGAGAGCGGGAAACGTACTTGAACGGTCCCGTGCCGATGATGCCGTCGGCCGGGTCGCTGCCCTCGGGGATGACGGCGGCGGTCATATAGGCGGGAAACTCCACGTCGGGCGCGGAGAGGGTGACGACGACGGTCTTGTCGTCGGTGGCTTCCACAGAGGCGATGCCGGAGAGGGTGCTCATGAGAGGTTCGCCCGTCTCCAATCCCGCGGCTCTGGACAGGGAATAAACAACATCCCCGACCGTGACCTCACTTCCGTCATGGAACCGCACGCCCTCACGGAGAGTGAAGGTGTATTGATCGGCGGTGTCATTGACGTCGTATCTTTCGGCAACGGCGGGGACGAGATTTCCTTGTGTGTCGGGCTTTACCAGCCCTTCATAGATGTTGAATAGGACTTCTCTGGTTCCTGCCGACGACGAAGATACGTGTGGGTCAAGACTGCTGTCCAGGTCTGCGGCGATGCCGACGGTGAGCTCGCCACCGTCAACGGCTTCGCCTGTGGAGCCGGTGTTCCCGGCGGTCTGATCGTCCGCCGGCGTTGACTGGGAGGTCTGGGAAGACTGGCCGCCTCCGCACGCGCAGAGTGCAACCGTCAGGGCCGCCGCCAACAGAAGAGTGAGAATACGTTTTTTCATAGCGCTGGTATTACTCCTTTTTGGCTCCATATTTAGTTTTCTCTTGGCGGGTATGAGAATAGCACAATTCTCCGTCCAGGTCAAGAGGTGCGCGCCGCGGACCTATCCCTCTCCTCGGGCCAGGTCCTTTATCACCTCTCCCGCCAGGATCAGCCCCGCCACCGGCGGCACGAAGGCGCAGCTGCCCGGGGCCCGTTTCCCGCCGGCGCTCTCCTCCCCCGGGCCGGGATCGAGGGGCGGCTCCGGGGACCAGACCGTCTTCAGATGGTCCACGCCCCGCTTTTTCAGCTCCCGCCGCATCACCCGCGCCAGCGGGCATACCGAGGTCTTGGCGATGTCCGAGACCCGGAAGGCGGTGGGGTCCAGCTTGTTGCCCGCCCCCATGGCGCTGATGATGGGCACGCCGGCCGCCCGACAGCGCAGGACCAGCTCGATCTTGCCGGAAACGGTGTCGATGGCGTCCACCACATAGTCATACAGCCCAAAATCGAACTGCGCCGCCGTATCCGGGCCGAAAAAGACCTTGTGCCCCGTCACGGCCAGATCCGGGGCGATATCCAGCAGCCGCTCCCGGGCCGCGTCCACCTTGTCCCGGCCCAGGGTGCTGTGCAGGGCGAAGATCTGCCGGTTCAGATTGCTCTCGGCCACCTGGTCCGCGTCCACCAGGTCCAGGGCGCCCACCCCGCTGCGGGCCAGGGCCTCCGCCGCGTAGCCGCCTACGCCGCCGATGCCGAACACCGCCACCCGGGCCCGGCGGAGCCGGGCCAGGGCCTCCGCTCCCAGAAGCCTCTCCGTTCTGGAAAACTGTCCTTCCATCTTTCCCCTCCATACCCAACACGCCCGGCTCTGGGAGCCGGGCGCGTCAGATCGAATCGTGCGGATTATTTCAAATACCCGTCCACCACGGACTGGGCCGCGGCGGCGTCGTTGGCCACCACGAAGATCACATAGTTCCCCTCCACGGTGAGGATGGCGTTCTCCAGCCGGGGCACCGCATCCGGCGTATAGTTCTGCAGCCAGGAGATCTGGTTCTCCACCCGGGCGGAGCAGATGCCCTCCAGGGTCTTGGCGGCGTCCTCGCCGGTGGCCTTCGCCAGGAAGATCTCCTCGGCGGAAGTGGGGTTGCAGTACAGCAGGCACTCCTCCACATCCGCGTCCTCATACTGGTACAGCCCCTTGGCCACGCCGGGGGCGGCGGCGTACTGGCTCATATCCTCCGTGAAGGCGGCGCTGGCCGCCAGATCGCCCGCCAGGGCCTGCAGGTCCACGTCCTTTCCCCCGCCGCAGGCGGACAGGCTGAGGATCATCACCACCGTCAACAGACATATAATGGCACGTTTCATCTTTGGTTATCCCTTTCTCTTTGATCGTTCCGGTCGATTTATCCCTCTCCCTCCGGGGCAGGGGTCTGGGCGGCCTCGGTCCCGTCGGGCACATAATGGGTGTTCATATAGTCGTACCACTTCTCGTAATGGGCGGGGGTGAAGTGTACGCCGTCGTTGGTCACGTCCGAGGGCAGATACCCGTCCTCGTTGCACAGCACGGAGTAGACGTCCAGATACCACACGCCCCGCTCCCGGGCGATATCCTGGATCATCTCGTTGAACTGCCGGACCAGCTCCCGGGTGAAATACCGGTCGTTGCTGGACTTCCACAGGCTCACCGGCGTGACGCTCACCAGGTAGATGATGCAGTCCGGGTTGTTGGTTTCCAGCTGGTCCAGGACGGTATTGTACGCCTGGCGGAGCGTCGTCTTCTCATAGGTCAGCTCGTTCATGCCGAAGCCCACATATATCTTCCCGTACCCGGACATCTGGGCCGCGTAGGGCGACGCCCCCAAAATGGTCAGCCCGTCGGACCAGAAGAAGCTGTCGTCCGGCAGCAGATCGTCATAGTCGTAATACCACAGCCCGGACAGCACCGAATTGCCCAAAAAGCCGGCGTCGGCGAAATAGGACTTCCCCGCCTCCCCGCTCTGGGCCGGCACCATGGGCCCCTGCAGGGGGGTGGGAGAGGGCTCCGGGGAAGCCGTAGGGGCGGCGGTGGGCTCGGCGGGCGCCACGGAGGGCTCCGCCGACGAGGCGGGATATGGCGACGCCTGATCCTGGGCCGCCGGTCTGGTCCCGGCGTCCGCGCCGGAGGCCTCCGGCGCGCCGCCGCCCCATCCGGCCAGCTTTATGCCCATCACCACGGTGATGGTCGCCAATACCACATCCAGCACGACCAGCGCCAGCGCGATCGTTCTATCCTTCATATCCGCTCCCCAACGACCCTGATATATCTCATTTCGTAAATATAATTCCCGGGAATGTCATTTTATGTCTACCGGGATACTATAACACGTTTTTTCTCCGATTACAAGAGAAAACCGGTATATTCTCTTCCGGGGGCCGGCCGGTGGGAAAATCCTCCAAAAAACCGTCCCCAGGGATGGTTTTACATTGCAATGAACGGCCGCTTGGCGTATAATTGATTTAATATATTTCTCTTTTGAAAAGGAAACCCATGAAGGAAAAGGTCTGGAACATTCCCCAGCCGCCCGTCATCCCGCCGGAGCTGCTCCGGGCGGGATGCACTCCCCTGCTGGCCGCCGTGCTGGCGGCCAGGGGCATCCTCACGGAGCCGGAAGCCCGGGCTTATCTGGGGACAGCCGCCCCCTCCCCGGCGCAGCCCCCCGCGCCCATTCCGGGCACGGAGGCCACCGTGGCCCGGCTGACGCTGGCCCGGGACCGGGGCGAGACCGTGGCGGTATACGGGGACTACGACGTGGACGGCATCACCGCCACCTGTCTTTTGGCGGACTGCCTGACCCGGTTCGGCATAAACACACTGACATACATCCCCGACCGGCTGGAGGAGGGCTATGGCGTGAACGCCGGGGCCATCCGCCGGCTGAAGGCGCTGGGCGCGGCGCTGATCGTCACGGTGGACTGCGGCATCACCGCCGTGGAGGAGACCGGCTACGCCCGCTCTCTGGGGGTGGATATGATCATTACCGACCACCACGAGTGCCAGGCGGAGCTGCCCGACGCCGTGGCGGTGGTGGACCCCAAGCGGCCGGATCTTCCCGGCCCCGACCGGGATCTGGCGGGGGTGGGCGTGGCGTTCAAGCTGGCCTGCGCCCTCACCGGGGATGACCGGGCCGCCCTGGAGCGGTACGCCGATCTGGTGGCGGTGGGTACCATCGCGGACGTGATGCCCCTCACCGGAGAGAACCGGCAGATCGTGAAGCTGGGATTGGAAAAGATCCGCTCCGCGCCCCGGCCGGGCCTGGCGGCGCTGGTGGAGCTGTCCGGGCTGAACCTGGCCCGGCTGAACGCCAACTCGGTGGGCTATACCCTGGCCCCGCGGATCAACGCCGCCGGCCGGCTGGGCCAGGTGGGGGAGGCGGCGGCCCTGGTGATGGAATCCGACCCGGACCGGGCCATGGCCCAGGCCCAGGCTTTGTGCGACATGAACCGCCAGCGCCAGGCGCTGGAGGCGGAGATATGGGAGCAGGCCGCCGGTATGCTGGCGGGCTTTCCGCCGGGGCGGCCCATCGTGCTGGCCCGGGAGGGCTGGCACCAGGGCGTCATCGGCATCGTGGCCTCCCGGCTCAGCGAGGCCTATCAGGTCCCGGCGGTGATGATCTCCCTGGACGGGGACAGGGGCAAGGGCTCCTGCCGCAGCTGGGGAGGATTCAACCTGTTCGGGGCCCTGGCCGCCTGCGAGGGCTGGCTGGACTCCTTCGGCGGACACGCGCTGGCGGCGGGCCTGAACATCCGCCGGGACAAGGTGGACGGTTTCCGCCAGGCGCTGTGGGACTATTACGCCGCCCATCCCCCTCTGGGAGAGGAGAGCCTGGACCCGGACGTGCTGGTGACGGACCCGGCGCTGCTGAGCATGGAATGCGTGGCGAGCCTGGAGGCCATGGAGCCCTGCGGCAACGGAAATCCCCGGCCCGTGCTGTGCATGACCGACGCCCTTTTGACCATGGTGACCCCCATCGGCGGCGGCCGCCACGTGCGTTTGCAGCTGGAAAAATACGGCCAGCGGTATGACTGCGTATGGTTCTCCAAGACCGCCGCGGAGCTGTCCGCCCTGCCCGGCGACCGGGTGGACGCCGTGTTTTTCCCCCAGGTCAGCGAGTACCGGGGCCGGCGGAACGTACAGCTGATGATGAGCGGGCTGCGCCGGACCGATCTGGAGGCCCTATGCGGCGGCATCCTGGCGGGGAGCGAGAGCGGCGACCACCGGCTGGACCGGCGGCAGCTGGCCGGCCTGTGGCGGAATCTGAGCGCCAAATGCCCCTGCCGGGTCCGGCTGAGCCGCCTGGGCGGCCTGGACGAACGGCTCCACCCCGCCCAGATCGCGCTGGGCCTGCGGGTGCTGCAGGAGCTGGGCCTGGCCCAGATCGCCCTCCGGGACAGGGAGGCCCAGATCCTACTGGTGGCCTGGGAGGACAAGACCCAGCTGGACAACTCGCCCACCTGGCGGCGGCTGAACGGATAAAGCGGAGAGAAGGAAGAGAGATGGCAGAGTTTTCACCCGACGCAGCGTTTGCGCATCTGAAGGCCGTACTGGCGGAGAACTGTCCCAACGCGGACCTGGACCGCATCCGACAGGCCTTCGATTTCGCCGTGCAGGCCCATGAGGGCCAAAAGCGGAAGGACGGCTCCCCCTATGTCACCCACGCCATCGCCGCGGCGGAGATCGCCGGGGAGATGGGCCTGGACGACGAGGCCGTCATGGCCGCGCTGCTGCACGACGTGCTGGAGGACACCGACACCACCCACGAGGAGCTGGAGCGCCGGTTCGGCGCGGACGTGGCGGACATCGTGGAGGGCGTCACCAAGCTGACCCGGGTACAGTATTCCACGCTGGAAGAAAACCAGATGGAAAATCTGCGCAAGATGCTCCTGGCCATGGCGAAGGACATCCGGGTCATCCTCATCAAGCTGGCGGACCGGCTGCACAACATGCGCACCATGGAGTTCCAGAGCCCGGAAAAACAGCTGGCCAAATCCCGGGAGACCATGGAGATCTACGCCCCCATCGCCCACCGGCTGGGGGTGGAGAAGATGAAGGACGAGCTGGAGGATCTGGCGCTGCTGTATCTGGACCCGGTGGGCTACCGGGAGATCACCAGCATCCTGGACCGCCGCCGGGCCACCATGGAGAAGTTCCAGGCGGCCATGGAGCAGCGCATCGGCCAGCGCATGGAGCGGGAGGGCATCCGCTGCAAGGTCTACGGCCGGCTGAAGCACATATACAGCATCTACCGGAAGATGTACGCCCAGCATCTGGGCGTGGAGGAGATCTTCGACCTGTGCGCCTTCCGGGTGATCGTGGACGACCTGGCGGACTGCTATAACGTACTGGGCATCATCCATGAGATGTTCCGGCCCGTGCCCGGCCGGTTCAAGGACTACATCTCCACCCCCAAGCCCAACAATTACCAGAGCCTGCATACCACCGTCATCGGCACGGAGGGCATCCCCTTCGAGGTGCAGATCCGCACCTGGCAGATGCACATGACCGCCGAATACGGCGTGGCGGCCCACTGGAAATACAAGTCCGGCGGCGCCGGCTCCAAGGAGGGCGACGAGGAGAAATTCGCCTGGATCCGGCGGCTGCTGGAGACCCAGCAGGATACCGGCGACGTACAGGACCTGTACCACGACCTGAAGATGGACCTGTTCGACGACGAGGTGTTCGTGTTCACCCCCAACGGAGATGTCAAGAGCCTTCCCGCCGGGGCCACGCCCATCGACTTCGCCTATGCCATCCACTCCGCCGTGGGCAACTCCATGACCGGGGCCAAGGTGAACGGCCGGATCGTGCCCATCGCCTACCCCCTGCAAAACGGCGATATCGTCACCATCATCACGTCCCACTCCGCCTCCGGCCCCAGCCGGGACTGGCTCACCATCGCCAAATCCGGCGAGGCCCGGTCCAAGATCAAGCAGTGGTTCAAAAAGGAGCGCCGGGAGGAGAACATCGTCCAGGGCCGGGATATGTTCGAGTCGGAGGCCCGCCGGATCGGCCTGGCCATGGCGGACGTGACCGACCCGGAGATGGTCCCCCACATCCTCAAGCGGATGGCCGTCCAGGACCTGGACGACATCTTCGCCTCCATCGGCTACGGAGGCATGACCGCCGCCCACGCGGTGGGCCGGGTCCGGGACGAGATCCTCCGCAACCGCACCTCCGGCAAGAAGACGGAGCTGGAGAAGATGCAGGAGCGGGCCGGCCGCCGCCAGCAAAAGGAGCTGAAAGCCGTCCAGGGCGTGCTGGTGGAGGGGCTGGACAACTGCCTGATCAAATTTTCCCGCTGCTGCACCCCCGTGCCCGGGGACCCTATCATTGGCTTCATCACCCGGGGCCTGGGCGTTTCCATCCACCGGAAGGACTGCATCAACTACCAGCGGGACGAGGACAAGGGCCGCTGGATCAACGTGTCCTGGTCCGACCACATCACCGACAGCTACGCGGCGGATCTGTACATCACCTCCGACGAGCGCAGCGGCCTGGTCATGGACGTGGCCACGGTGCTCAACACCCTGAACGCCAAGGTCCGCAGCCTGAACGCCCGGGACACGGGCAAGGGCACCTCCACCATCGTCCTCACCCTGGAGATCCGGCATGTATCCGAACTGCAGACCATCATCAACAAGCTCCAGGCCGTCCGGGGCGTACGGGACGTGAACCGGGGAGGGATGATATGAGAGCGGTGGTGACCCGGGTGAAAAACGCCCGGGTGGAGATCGGCGGCCAGGTGCACGGGGCCATCGGCCAGGGCTTTCTGGTGCTGCTGGGCGTGCATGTGGACGACGGCCCCGACCAGGCGGCCAAGATCGCCGACAAGATCTGCGGCCTGCGCATTTTCGAGGACGCCGCGGGCAAGATGAACGTGAACCCCACCGACGCGGGGGCCAACCACCTGCTGATCATCAGCCAGTTCACCCTCTTTGCCGACTGCCACAGCCGCCGGCCCGGCTTCACCGGCGCCGCCCGCCCGGAGCAGGCCATCCCCCTGTACGAACAGGTCATCGCCCTGTGCCGGGACCGGGGCTTCGAGGTACAGACCGGCCAGTTCGGCGCCGACATGCAGGTGTTCAGCCAGAACGACGGCCCCGTCACCATCCTGCTGGATACAAAGGAGTTGTGAGCCATGCTGATCAAGACCCTCACCGTTGGCCAGATCGAGACCAACTGCTATATCGTCACCGACGAGAACACCCTGGAATGCGCCGTCATCGATCCGGGGGATGAGTCCAACACCATCTTGAACTACCTGGAGGAAAACCGCCTCCGGGCCAAGTATATCCTTCTCACCCACGGCCATTTCGACCACGTGCTGGCGGTGAACACCCTCCACGACGAGACCGGCGCCACGGTGTGCATGCATCCCAAGGACGTGGGCTCGGGGGATTACCGCTTCGACCCGCCGGAGGGGTCGGTGATGGTCTCCGAAGGGGACGCCGTTTCCGTGGGCGGCCTCACCTTCCGGGTGATGGAGACCCCGGGGCACACCCCGGGCGGCGTGTGCTACCTCTGCCAGGACGCCATCTTCTCCGGGGACACCCTGTTCGCCGATTCCTGCGGCCGGACGGATCTTCCCGGCGGGGACATGTCCACCCTGCTGCGGAGCCTGAAACGGCTGTATGACCTGCCCGGCGACTACGAGGTCTACCCCGGCCATATGGGCCCCACCACCCTGGACCGGGAACGCCAGGGCAACTACTACATGAGATTCGCCACACAGGCCGGTTGAGATACCCGCAAAAAAGGGGGCGCGTTGCGAAACGCGCCCCCTTTTTGTCATACCCTCCGAAAGCGGACCGCGCCCAAGGCATTGGCCAGGGCGATGAGATTTTCTCCCTCCTCGCTGCGGACGATGAGCTCCTGCCAGCCGTCGGCGTCCGGCTCACCCAGGGCCAGGTCGCACCAGCATACCGCCGCCCCCCGGCCGAGCACCAGCATATCCTCCCCGTTCCGCCGCCGGAAGGCCTCCAGACACCGCTCCGGCCCGCCGGTCACCGCCTGTCCGCCGGGGGCGATGAAGCCCTCCTCCAGGGCCAGCGCCTCCAGGGCCGCCTCCACGGTCCGGCCCTCGGCCCGAGCCATATACCGCCGACGCACCGGCCCCTCCGGCCCCCAGGGGACCCGGGGGAAGAACTTCCTGCGCAGCGCCTCCAGCTCCGGATCGGAAAACACCGCCGTAGTTGACATAATACATTCTCTCCTTCTGTTCGCTTTCCGCGTGTCCCCGGCGGTGTGGTTTCAGCGCTGCTATTATGCCATGTCGTGCGGTTCCGGCGCCAGCCGGGAGCACGACCGGTATCTTGATGTATAATAGCAGCGTCGACGCTGCTATTATACCACAGCCTCTCATCCGCCGCAAATCACAGACCCGGGGCGAAACGCCCCGGGTCCGGTCATATTTTGCTGTGGATATCTATGCGGCCGCCATGGTATATTCGTCCGGATACGGCATGGTCATCCCGCATAGCGGCCCGCGCCGCCCTTTTTCGGCTGCATATCCGACGGAAAATCCCCGGATATCAGCCCTCCAGGCATTCGGCGCCCCGGGCCAGGGCCTTCATGTTCAGGTCCACCAGCTTGGCCTTGGGTCCGGTGAACATATGCACCAGCATCTGCTGGATGGTTTCCACTTTCAGGGCCTTGGTGGCGGCGATGTACGCCCCCAGCATGACCATATTGGAGACCTTGGCGTTGCCCAGCTCGTTGGCGATGGTGTCGCAGGGGACATACACCGCCTTCACATCGGTGCGCTGTACCTTCTCCGCGATGATGGAGCTGTTGACGAAGATGATCCCGCCGGGCACCACGTTGGGCTCAAACTTGAGCAGGCTGGGCAGGTTCATGGCGATGAGCTCCGTGGGATAGGTGAACACGGGAGAGCCCACCGGCTCTTCCGACAGCACCACCGAGCAGTTGGCGGTGCCGCCGCGCATCTCGGGGCCATAGGAGGGCACCCAGGTGGCGTGCATCCCCTCGCTCACCGCGGCCTCCACCAGGCTCTTGCCGATGCTCATAACGCCCTGGCCGCCGAAGCCGGAAATGATGATCTGCTTTTTCATCACGCCTGCACCTCCTTGATCACGCCCAGAGGATAGTACGCGGCCATGTTCTCCATGAGCCACTTGTTGGCCTCCAGCGGCGCCATGCCCCAGTTGGTGGGGCAGGCGGACAGCACCTCCACGAAGGTAAAGCCCACGCCGGCCATCTGCAGCTCGAAGGCCTTCTTGATGGCCTTTTTGGCCTTGTTCAGATGGGGGATGTCCGTGACGCATACCCGCTCGGCATAGGCCAGGCCGTCCAGCGTGGACAGCATCTCCGCCATCCGGATGGGGCTGCCGTGCAGCTCCTTCTGCCGGCCCTTGGGCGCGGTGGTGGCCCGCTGGCCCAAAAGGGTGGTGGGCGCCATCTGGCCGCCGGTCATGCCGAAGATCGCGTTATTGATAAAGATCGTGGTGAACTTCTCGCCCCGCATCGCGGCGTGGACGATCTCCGCCGCGCCGATGGAAGCCAGATCGCCGTCGCCCTGATAGGTCACCACCAGCTGGTCCGGGTGGGTCCGCTTGATGCCGGTGGCCACGGCGGGGGCCCGGCCATGGGCCGCCTCCACCGCGTCGCAGGCCAGATAGTGGCCGGCGAAAACGGAGCACCCCACCGGGCACACCAGCACCGCCGTGTCGGTCGCGCCCAGCTCCTCCATGCTCTCGGCTACCAGCTTATGTATGATGCCGTGGCTGCAGCCGGGGCAGTAATGCAGCTCCCTGTCCTGCAGCGCCGCGGACTTGCGGTATACTGTGGTCATATCACTGCACCTCCTTCAGCAGCTTCTCTGCCTGTTCCATGATGCCCTCCACGCTGGGGAACATGCCGCCGGGGCGGCCGTGGAAGCCGATGGGCTTGACGCACTTGGTGGCAAGCTGTACGTCCTCCACCATCTGGCCCATGCTCATCTCCACCACGAGGATGGCCTTCAAAGACGGCTGGGCCGCGATCTCGGCCAGGCGTTTGGAGGGGAAGGGCCACACGGTCTTGGGCCGGAATAGTCCGGCCTTCACGCCCTTGGCCCGCAGCTCCTCGATGGCGGAGGTGGCGATCCGGGCGGGGGTGCCATAGGCGGTGATAAGGATCTCGCAGTCCTCCGTATCCAGCTCCTCCCAGCGGACCTCCTTCTCGGTGATCAGGTCATACTTGCGCTGCAGGGCACGGTTGTGTTCCTCGCAGTCCGGCGCGTCCATACGCAGGGAAGTGATGAAGTTGTTGTGGTCCCGGCCGCGGCGGCCGTTCGCCGCCCAATCCTTGGGGGGCAGTTCCCGCTTGGGCACGTCATGCCAGACGATGGGCTCCATCATCTGGCCGATCATGCCGTCGGCCAGCACCACCACGGGCGTACGGTACAGGTCCGCCAGGTCAAAGGCCTCCTGGGTCATATCCACGGCCTCCTGGATGTTGCAGGGGGCCAGCACGATGGTGCGGTAATCGCCGTTGCCGCCGCCGCGGGTGGCCTGGAAGTAGTCGCACTGGGACGGCTGGATGGTGCCCAGGCCGGGGCCGCCGCGCATGACGTTCACGATCACGCCGGGCAGCTCCGCGCCGGCCATGTAGCTGATGCCCTCCTGCTTGAGGCTCACGCCGGGAGAGGAGGAGCTGGTCATGGCGCGCATGCCGGCGGACGAAGCGCCGTACACCATATTGATGGCGGCCAGCTCCGACTCCGACTGCACGAAGACCCCGCCCACCTCGGGCAGACGTGCGGACATATACTCAGGGATCTCGTTCTGGGGCGTGATGGGGTAGCCGAAGAAGCAGTTGACGCCGGCTCTGACGGCAGCTTCCGCAATGGCCTCATTCCCCTTCCACAGTTCTTTTTCCACGATACTCAGCTCCTTTCATTCTTTTTCAATGCTGATGACCGAATCAGGACAGATCTTCGCGCAGCTGGCACAGGCGATGCAGCCCGACGGGTCCTTCGCCGCCGCAGGATGGTACCCTTTCACGTTGGTGGAGTCCATGTCCAGCGCCAGGATATGCTTGGGGCACACGGATACGCACAGCTCACAGCCCTTGCAGCGGTCGCGGTCAAAATGTAAAAACACGGTCATAGTTTCTCACCTCCCCTTTCTGAAGCCTCAGCGCTCCCACGGTTTTTTCATGTAGATATCTATGGGAAATACCGGCGCGTCCAGCTCCGGCAGCCGCCCGGCAAGGGGGCGGGCCGCGCAGTGGCACACCACCGGGATATCCGTCTGGTCGCTGACCTGCCTGGCCAGCGCGGCGCCCAGAAGCACATCTTTCACCTCTGTTTCGCCGCAAAGATGGGTGTTGTTCACGATCCCCGTCATCCGCAGGCCCATGGTGGCCTCGATCTGCCGCAGGGAAGCGATCGCCTGCTCCGCCGTCCGGGTCCGGGGCCGGTGGGCGTTGAGCACCAGCAGCATCTCGTGGGGCTGGGCCTGGATCTGGTGCCGGTACCGGGCCAGCACCCGGGCCCCGGCATCGCCGCCGATGTCCAGGATGCTCCGCAGCGAGGCGTCCTGCAGCAGGGTATTCAGCTCCGCCGGCAGCGCCGGCACGTCCGCGTCCACCAGCGCCTGGGAGGAGGCCACGAACCGCACCCCCAGCTCCGCCAGGATGTCCCGCCGTTCCCGGGAGCGGAAATAGGGATTCACGATGTCCAGATCCGCCAGGGCCATCCGGACCCCGGCCCTCGCCAGGGCCACGGTCATATTGACGGCCACCTCAGTCTTGCCGCTGCCGCTGTGGCCCACCAGGGCCGTCAGGCGGCAGGCCGTCATCCAGCCGGGGACAGTGCTCATAGCGCCCTCCTAGATCAGTATATTCATGGCCTTTGCCTGGGCCGTCAGCTCCTCCCGGAACCGGGGATGGGCAATGGCGATCAGGGCCTTGGCCCGCTGGGACAGCGTCCGGCCCCGGAGCTTGGCCACGCCGTACTCCGTGGCGATATAGTCCACGTCGTTTTTGCTGGTGCTCACCACCGCCCCGGGGCTCAGGGTGGCCCGGATGCGGCTGACCGTGCCGCCGGCGGCGGTGGAGGGAAAGGCGATGAAGCTCTTGCCCCCCGGGCTCATCACCGCGCCCCGCACATAGTCGGACTGGCCGCCGGTGCCGGACACATGGACCGTGCCCAGGGACTCGGCGCACACCTGGCCGAAAAAGTCCACCTCCAGGCCCCCGTTCACCGAGATGAAGTTGGGGTGCCGGGCGATCACCGCCGGGTCGTTGACATACTCCACCGGCAGGATCTCCACATCGGGGTTGTTGTGGATATAGCGGTACAGCCGCTCCGAGCCGAACGTGAAGGTGGCCACGGTCTTGCCGGTGTGGATGGGCTTGCGGGCGTTGGTCACGGCCCCGCACTCGATCAGCTCCATCATGCAGTCCGGCAGCAGCTCCGTGTGGATGCCCAGATCGTGTTTGTCCTTCAGCGCCAGCCCCACCGCCTCGGGGATGGCCCCGATGCCCAGCTGGATGGTGGCCCCGTCGGGCACCTCCTGGGCGATGTGGCCGCCGATGGCCCGGCTGATGTCGTCCAGCTTCGCCGGGGGCGCCAGAGGCAGCGGCGCGTTGTTCTCGCACAGGGCCGTCACCTGGGAGATGTGGATGCGGGGGGCGGTGACGCCCCAGGGCATGTTCTCGTTCACTTCCAGGAACACGTGCCCCGCCTTTTCAAACTGGGCGGCGGAATAAGACCCGGTGACCCCGGCGCTGAACCAGCCGTCCTTGTCCATGGGGGACACCACCGTCATAAAGGCGTCCAGCTTCACATATTCCCGGTGCAGGGCGGGCATATCCCGGTAATAGCAGGGCATCACGTCCGCCAGGCCCCGGTTCACCGCCGCCTTGGAATTCTTTCCGGAGAACCAGGAGATGGGGCGGATGGCCTCCGGCCAGTCGAACAGGGCGCTGGGCGCCAGGTCCAGCATCTCGTGAAATGTGAGATCCCGTACCTGTCCCGCCTCCGCCCGGCGGCCAAGGGCCTGGATGATGGCCGTGGGGATGGAGGCCGCCGCGTCCGCGCAGCAGGTCCAGCCGCTCTCCACCATGGCCGCGATCTCATCCGCCGTGCGGCACTTGTCCCTGTACTGGGTAAGAACATCCATGTCATTTGCTCCAATATAGTGAGTTAAATTAATGATATCCCAAACATTCTCTAATGCATCATGCACAATATACCAAATCGTGGGGCCAATGTCAATAGGCGATCCCTGGAAAACCTTGCGCCGGCAGAGCGGATGTGATATCTTTGAGAGAACGCGGAAAGGAGCGCTTTCTATGGAACTGTACGGCACCCTGGGCCCCGCCTGCGCCCGGGAGGACACTCTGACACAGATGCTGGAGCTGGGCATGACGGGGCTGCGGCTGAATCTGTCCCATGTGACGCTGGCGGGAGCCGCCCCCTGGCTGGAGGCGCTGGAGAAGGCCGCCGCCCGGACGGGGATACGGCCGGCGCTGCTCATCGATATGCAGGGCCCGGAAATGCGCACCGGCGCGCTGAAAAGCCCCCTGCCGCTGCGGGAGGGGGAGCGGGTGGCTCTGGGGCCGGAGGGCGTGCCTCTGCCCGCCTGCGTCCTGACCCGGCTCCGGCCGGGCCAGCCGCTGCTGCTGGACGACGGGAAGCTCCTGCTCCGGGCGGCAGGCGGCGGACAGGCCCAGGTGCTCCGGGGCGGCCTGCTGCAAAGCCGCAAGAGCGTCGCCCTGCCGGGCATGGATGTCCGCCTGCCGGCCGTGGCGGACACGGACCGGGAAAACCTCCGCCTGGCGGCGGCCGCCGGGGTGACCGGAGTGATGCAGCCCTTCGTCCGGGGCCCGGAGGATCTGACGGCGGTGCGCGCCGCGCTGGCGGAGGCGGGCTGCGGCCAGGCCCGGCTGTTCGCCAAGATCGAGGATCTGGGCGGGATGGAAAAGCTGCCGGCTCTGCTGCCCGCCGCGGACGAGATCGTCATCGCCCGGGGGGACCTGGGCAACGCCATGCCCCTGTGGGAACTGCCCGCGGCGCAAAAGCGCATCGCCGCCGCCTGCCGGACGGCGGGCAAGCCGTTCATGGTGGTGACCCAGATGCTTGCCTCCATGGAGCAGGCCCCCGTCCCCACCCGGGCGGAGGTCGGCGATATCTTCAACGCGGTGCTGGACGGGGCCTCCAGCCTCATGGTCACCGGCGAGACCGCCGCCGGCAGTCACCCAGTGGAGGTCATCCGCTACCTGGCGAACACCGCCCGGGCGGCGGAGAGCTATCTGCAAAACGGCTGAACCGCCCGCGATAAATCCCGCCCCGGACCGTTTGTCCGGGGCGGGATCCTTATCATTTGTTGGTGCGGCGCCAGATGTGCATTTTCTCGGCCTCGGCGATCAGCTCCTCCCGGAAGTCGGGATGGGCGATGGAGATCAGCGCCTCCGCCCGTTCCCAGGTGGACAGGCCCTTCAAATTCACCATGCCGTACTCGGTGACGATGTACTGCACGCAGCTGCGGGGGTCGGTGGCGATGGAGCCCGGGGTCAGAGTGGGTACGATGCGGCTTTTGACCGTGCCATCCTTGGCGGTCATGGTGGAGGACAGACATATAAAGCTCTTGCCCCCGTTGGACAGATACGCGCCCATGACAAAATCCAGCTGGCCGCCGGTGCCGGAGATGTGCTTGGTCCCGGCGGACTCGGCGTTCACCTGGCCGAACAGGTCCAGGTCCACCGCGTTGTTGATGGAGATGAACTTATCCAGCTGGGCGATGACGCGCACATCGTTGGTGTAATCCACCGTGGCGCCCATCACGTCCGGGTTTCGGTTTACATAATCATACAGCTTCTGGGACCCGGCGGCAAAGGCGAACACCTGCCGGCCATAGTCCAGATTCTTGTTTTTGCCGTTGATCTTTCCAGCCATGGCGATGTCCACGAAGCCGTCCACATACATCTCCGTGTGCACGCCCAGATCCTTCAGATCCGACTGGGCGATCATGGCCCCCACGGCGTTGGGCATGCCGCCGATGCCCAGCTGCAGGCAGGCCCCGTTGGGGATCTGGGGCACGATCAGGTTGGCCACGGCCTTGTCCACCTCGCTGGGGGCGGAGGAGCCCAGCTGCGCCACCGGGGGATCATCCCCCTCCACCACATAGGTGACCTGGTCGATGTTGATCTCCGTCTTGCACAAACCGTACACCACCGGCAGGTTCTTGTTGACCTCCACGATGATGTTCTTGGCCCGGGAGCAGATGTCGTACAGGTGGGACGGGGCCAGAGACAGGGAGAAGTTGCCGTGCTCGTCCATGGGCGGGACCTGCATCATCACCACGTCCACCGGGGCCACGCTCTCCCGGTAATACCGGGGCAGCTCGGAATAGCGGATGGGGCTGAACCAGCCCATGCCCTTGGCGATGATCTTCCGGTCCACGCCGGAGCAGTGCCAGGAGTGCCAGGCGAAATGATTCCCGGCGTCCTCGGCCTTGGCGATCTCCGGCATCCACATGGTCACGCCGCCCCGGATCTTCACGTCCGTCAGCTCGTCCTTCCGGGCGGCCAGGGCCGCGTCCAGAGCCACGGGATGGTTGGTGCACCATGTATAGTCCACCCAGTCGCCGGACTTGACCAGCTTCACGGCCTGGTCCGGGGTGGTCAGCTTGCTTTTATACTGCGCCTGATAATCCATAATGACCGATCTCCTTTTGCTGCGATCTTCTGGAAGATATTTTAACGGGGCCGGGGCAAAATGTCAAGCGCCGCCCCCCTCTCCAGCCCGGCGGAGGAATCTCCGAAAAACCCGCCGCCCCCCACTTGACTTTTATTATATTGTGTACTATACTGATACTGACAAAAAATAAACAATTCCAGCCGCTCCACGGAGCAGACAAATCTGTAATTACTTTTTAAGGAGGACTTCCCCCGTGAAAGACATCTATCTTGTAAACTGCTGCCGTACCGCCATTGGCAGCTTCCAGGGCACCCTGAGCAAGACCCCGGCCGTCGAACTGGGCGCCATTGTGGTGAAGGAAGCGCTCAAGCGGGCCAACATCGCCCCGGAGAACGTGGATGAGCTGATGTTCGGCTGCATCCTCACCGCCGCCCAGGGCCAGAACCCCGCCCGTCAGGTGGGCGTGAAGGCCGGCCTGCCCTACTCCGTGCCCGCCTACACCGTGGGCATGGTCTGCGGCTCCGGCATGAAGAGCGTCATCGAGGCCGCCCGGGCCATCGAAAGCGGCGACGCCGACATCATCGTCGCCGGCGGCATGGAGAGCATGACCATGGCGCCTTACGCCGCCCCCGCCACCCGCATGGGCGCCCGCATGGGCCACACCAAGATGGTGGACACCATGATCAGCGACGGTCTGTGGGACGTCTATAACGACTACCATATGGGCACCACCGCCGAGAACATCTGCGACGTGTGGGGCATCACCCGGGAGGAGCTGGACGCCTTCGGCGCCGCCAGCCAGCAGAAGACCGAGGCCGCCCAGGCCGCCGGCAAGTTCGACGACGAGATCGTCCCCGTGCCCGTGAAGGTCAAGAAGGAGACCATCGAGTTCAAGGTGGACGAGTTCCCCCGCAAGGGCGTGACCGCCGAGAGCATCGCCAAGCTGCGCGGCGCGTTCCCCGTGGGCCCCGAGGGCGTGGAGGACCAGATCGTGCACACCTTCGAGCCCACCCAGATCCATGAGGCCGACACCAAAAAGCATGTCCAGCGCGTCACCGCCGCCAACGCCTCCGGCATTAACGACGGCGCCGCCTGCATCATCATCGCCTCCGGCGAGGCCGTGAAGAAGTACGGCCTGAAGCCCATGGCCAAGCTGGTCAGCTACGGCCAGGGCGGCGTGGACCCGAAGATCATGGGCGTGGGCCCGGTGCCCGCCACCCGTCAGGCCCTGAAGAAGGCCAACCTGACCATCGACGATCTGGACCTGATCGAGGCCAACGAGGCCTTCGCGGCCCAGTCCATCGCCGTGGCCCGGGAGCTGGGCTTCGACATGAGCAAGGTCAACGTCAACGGCGGCGCCATCGCTCTGGGCCACCCCGTGGGCGCTTCCGGCGCGCGGATCATCGTCACCCTGGTGCATGAGATGCAGAAGCGGCCCGAGGCCAAGCTGGGCCTGGCCACCCTGTGCATCGGCGGCGGCATGGGCGTCGCCACCATCTGGGAAAAGTGCTGATATCCGCTGAAAGACGGCAAGGCCCCGGCTCGTGAGAGCCGGGGCCTTTTTTATCGTGTCGGCCTCTTCAGCTGAAAAAGGCCACCCCGATGGCGCCGGGGCCCGCGTAGGTGCCGATGGTACAGCCGATGCGGCAGACGGGGATATCCGCCGTGTGGCCCTTATAGAGGGCCTCGCTGTCCGCCAAATACTTGCGCAGCAGCGCGTCGGAAAGGCCGCTGTAGCCCAGCGCGTAGGGCATGGAAAAGTCGATGCCGCCGGACTGTTCCACGAAGCGCATGAGCAGATTGTTGCCGTTTTTGGAGCCCCGGGCCTTGCCGATGAGCACCACCTCGCCGCCGCGCAGGCTCACCACCGGCTTGATGGACAAAACGCCTCCGGCAAAGGCCACCGCCGGAGAGATGCGCCCGCCTCTTTTCAGATACTCCAGCGTGTCCAGCAGGGCCAGCACCCGCACCCGCTTTTTCTCGGTCTCCAGCGCCGCGGCGATCCCGGCGGCGCTCTCGCCCCGGTCCTGCAGCCGCACCGCCAGCATCACCAGTATCTGCTGGCCGATGCTCACGTTCTCGCTGTCCACCACATGGACACAGCCGGGAAACGCCTCCGCCGCCATGCACGCGCTGTTCCACCCGCCGGAGAGCCGGGACGACAGGGTGATACACACCGCCTCGTCCCCCGCCTGCCGCGCCCGCCCGAACGCCTCTTCGTACTGGAAGGGGGTGATCTGGCAGGTGTGGGGCAGGGTGTCCGACTCCACCAGCTTCTCAAAAAAGGCCTGGCCGGACAGCGTGACGCCGTCCAGGTATTCCTCGCTGCCAAAGGCCACGGTGAGGGGCATGACCTCCACGCCCAGCGCCGCCGCCTGCTCCTGGGAGATATCGCAGGCGGAGTCGGTGATGATCCGTACGCTCATGGTTCCTCTCCTTTTTCCAATGCCTTCCCCTTGCCCACCGGCACGTTCAACAGCACGATGGCCAGGAAGATCAGGCCAATGCCCAGCGCGTTTTTCAGCCCCAGCGGCTCATGAAATACCAGGATGCCGCACACGGTGGCCACCAAGGGCTCAAAAAACGCCAGCACCGACGCCTTGCCCGCCTCCACATGCTCCAGCCCGGTGGTGTAGCACACATAGGGCATGAAGGTGGAGACCAGCCCCAGACCCAACGCGCACAGCGCCGCCCGGCCGCTGCCGGCCAGCGCCGCCGCCCCGGCGCCCACATGGGCAAAGGGTGCCAGGCACACCGTGGACACGAGGAAGGTGTAGAAGATCAGCGTGAAGGTGTGATATTTCCGCAGCGCCGCCTTGCCAAAGATGCTGTAGGTGGCGTAGCCAAAGCCGGCGCCGATGCCGGTGAGCAGGCCCTGGGGGCTGATCTGGCCCGTCCCCAGGCCGCTGACCAGCACGCACCCGCCGAAGGCCAGCACCAGGGCCAGGAGCTTTTGCGCCGTGATCCGCTCTTTGAAAAAGAGGGCGCTCATGAGCATCACGAAGCAGGGCGCCGTGTACAGCAGGATGGACGCCGCCGCCAGGGTGGTCATCTGGATGGTGGTAAAATAGCATACATTGAAGAAGATGATGCTCACCAGGCCCGTGCCCAGAAACATCCATCCGTCCCGCAGCCGGATGCGGAACAGGGACCGGTCCCTGACCAGAAGCAGCAGGCCCATCCCCACCAGGGTGATGACGCTGCGCACAAAGGTCACCTGCAGGCTGGTCAGGCCCACCGCGTTCATGGGCCGGGAAAAGACCCCAATCACGCCCCAGCCCGCGGCCGCCGTCAGAATAAGGGCCACGGACAGGCCCGTCCGGTTTTTCATGGCCGCATATCCCCTCCTTTTCCCGTTTTTTGCAGTATAGCACAGCCGCGCGGATTTTTCATCTCCCTTTCCGCACAAAAAGGACCACCCGGCGGATGGTCCTTTTTTGCGTATCGTGTATGCCGTTTTTCCTTACTTGGCGGCCTTGGCGGCGCGGATGGCCTCCGTCAGCATGGGGGTCACCTTGAACAGGTCCCCGCAGATGCCGTAGTCCGCGATCTCGAAGATCGGCGCGGTCTCGTTCTTGTTCACCGCGATGATGCACTCGCTGTCCTGCATCCCCGCCTTGTGCTGGATCGCTCCCGAAATGCCCAGCGCGATGTATACCTTCGGATGCACCGTCTTGCCCGTCTGGCCCACCTGGTGGTCCGCGCTCAGCCACCCAGAGTCGATCACCGCGCGGCTGCCGCCTACGACGCCGCCCAGCTCTTCCGCCAGCTCCTCCGCCAGCTTGATCCCGCCTTCTACGTCCTTGCTGATCCCCCGGCCCACGCTCACGATGAAGTCCGCTCCGATCAGATCCACCAGCTTCTTCGCCGCCTTCACTACCTCGGTGACTTCCGTCTGCATGTCCGCCTCGCTCAGCTCGAACGCCGGCTTCACGATCTGGCACGCCGCCGCCTTCGCCTCGTCATAGGGACGCTTCTTCATCACGCCCGGTCGCACCGTCGCCATCGTCGGACGGAACCGCGGGCAGATAATGCTCGCCATCAGGTGGCCGCCAAACGCCGGCCGCGTCATCTTCAGGTCCCGGCTCACGTCGTGCCGCTCGCCCAGCACCATCGCCGTGTTCAGTCCCTCGATCCGTCCGTCCTCCAGCGTGCTCGCCTCATGCAGGAATTGCTTGTAGATCCCCATGTCCACGTCCAGATGCGTGCAGTCCGCGCACAGGCCCGTGTGCAGACGCGCCGCGCACCGCGGGCCCAGGTCCCGCCCGATGTTCGTCGCTCCGATCAGGAACGCCTCCGGCTTCAGCTCCTCGATCACCTGGCAGATCACCTTCGCGTACGCGTCCGTGGTATATACCTTCAGCAGCGGATGCTCGCACACATATACCTTGTCCGCGCCGTAGCCGCCCAGCTCCTTCGCCAGGCTCTCTACTCCGTCCCCCAGCAGCAGTCCGCACAGGTCCACGCCCAGCTCGTCCGCCAGCCGGCGTCCCTCGCTCATCAGCTCCAGGTCCGTCGGCATCAGCTTCCCATCTCGCTGCTCGCAGAAGACCCACACATCCTTGAACGCTGCCAGATCCGTATTGTTAAATCCCATTTCCTCGTTCTCCTCTCTCAGATGATGTGCTTGCCGGCCAGGATCCCTGCCAGCTTCTCGCACGTCCCCATATCCGCGCCTTCCAGCATCATTCCCGCGCCCTTCTGCGGCGGCGTGAACGACACCAGAATGTTCGTCGGCGACCCCTTCAGCCCGATCGTCGTCGCGTCGATCAGCGGATCGTCCTTCAGCGCCTCATAGTCCAGCACCGTCACCGGCTTGCTGTACGCCTCGAAGATCCCTCCTACGCTCATATACCGCGGCTGGTTCAGCTCCTTGATGCACGTCAGCAGGCACGGCGTCTTGACCTTGATCGTCATGTACCCGTCTTCCAGCATCCGCTTCACCGTGATGTCCTCGCCGTCTACCTGGATGTCCGCCGCGTACGTCACCTGCGGCAGATGCAGCTTCTCCGCGATCTGCGGGCCCACCTGCGCCGTGTCGCCGTCGATCGCCTGGCGCCCGCACATCACGATGTCGCCCTTCTCCACGCCGATCTTGTTCACGCCCGCCGCCACGATCTGGCTGGTGGCGTACGTATCCGAGCCGCCGAACTCCCGGCCGGAGATCAGATAGCCCTCGTCCGCGCCCATGGCCAGCAGCTCACGCAGCATCCCCTCCGCGGGGGGAGGACCCATGGTCACCACGATCACCTTGCAGCCCGTGGCGTCCTTCAGCTTCAGGGCCGCCTCTACCGCGTTCATGTCGTCCGGGTTGGTGATGGTCTCCATGCTGGCACGGTTCAGCGTGCCGTCCGGATTCACCGCTACCTTGCCGGAGGTGTCCGGCACCTGCTTCACACATACGATCACTTTCATATCTAACCTTTAACCTCCTGACTTAGTTCACGCCCAGATGGCTGGAGATGACCATGCGCTGGACCTCGGAAGTGCCCTCATAGATCTCCGTGATCTTCGCGTCGCGCATCATGCGCTCCACCGGGTACTCACGGGTGTAGCCGTAGCCGCCGAACAGCTGCACGGCCCGGCGGGTCACATCGCTGGCGGCCTCCGCCGCGAACAGCTTGGCCATGGCCGCGTCCATGGAATAATCCTCGTGGTTCTGCTTCTTGCAGGCGGCGGAGTATACCAGGAACTGGGCGGCCTGCATACGGGTGTGCATATCCGCCAGCTGGAACTGGGTGTTCTGGAACTGGCTGATGCGCTTGCCGAACTGGACGCGCTCCTTGGTGTACTTGATGGCCTCGTTCACCGCGCCCTCGCCCAGGCCCAGAGCCTGCGCGGCGATGCCGATACGGCCGCCGTCCAGGGTCTGCATGGCGATCTTGAAGCCCTGACCGATCTTGCCCAGCAGATTCGCCTTGGGCACGATGCAGTCCTGGAACACCAGCTCGCAGGTGGAGCTGCCGCGGATGCCCATCTTCTTCTCATGCTTGCCCACGGAGAAGCCGGGGAAATCCTTCTCCACGATGAACGCGGAGATCTCCTTGATCGGCTTGCCCCGCTTGTTGACGGTCTTGCCGGTGACGGCGATGACGATGAACACATCGGCAAAGCCGGCGTTGGTGATGAAGATCTTGGAGCCGTTGAGGATGTAGTTCTCGCCGGACTCGTCCGGGACGGCGGTGGTCTGCTGGCCCTGGGCGTCGGTGCCGGCGCCGGGCTCGGTCAGACCGAAGGCGCCGATCTTCTTGCCGCTCAGCAGGTCGGGCAGATACTTGCGCTTCTGCTCCTCGGTGCCGTGCTCAAAAATGGGGGCGCAGCACAGGGAGGTGTGGGCGGACACGATGACCGCGGTGGTGCCGCAGACCTTGGCCAGCTCCTCCACGCACATGGCATAGGA
>CANQUE010000020.1 GCA_947626905.1 uncultured Oscillospiraceae bacterium | reverse complement strand
ATTGGTAATGACGAGGTCGGCGGTCCGAATCCGCCCAGCAGCTCCACCAAACCCCGCAGCCGTCATGGCTGCGGGGTTTTTCGTGCCCGCCGCCAGGGGCGGGGCTCTTTTTACATCTTTTTCAAGAAAGTTGAAAATTTGCAGGGATTAACGGTTGATTTTCCTGTATTCCAAGAATATAATACGAGTAACAGGACCTCCCGCACCTCTTTACCGAAAGGTAAATGTGTCCCAGGGAGGGCATTTTTTATAGTAGGGAGATCCGATATGTCCGAGCTGAAGAAGCCCACCACGTATGAAGAACAGCTCAACATTCTGCGTGAGCGGGGCATAGTCATTCGGGATGAAGCACAGTGTATAAGAATACTGGAGAGCGTCAACTACTATCGTATGACGGCGTATTTTCTCCCCTTCAAACAGCCTGACGGTACATATATGGAAGGGACCAGCTTTTTGCGGATGTATCATTTGTATGAGTTCGACCGCCGCCTTCGTGGGATCCTCTTTTCTGCGGTGGAGGATGTCGAAGTGTTTTTGCGCTCTCAGATCTCTTATTTTCACGCGCACAAATATGGCGAGGTGGGATATATGGACCCGGCGAATTTCTCTCCCAGGCACGATGCGGAGAAATTCGATCAACGATTTCCCTCTTTCATATCGCCTTTCCGGAGGAGTGGGAAACGGTGCTGAGGAAATGAAATGGGCGGGCCGGTCAGGGGGCGAGAATTTACAGTAAAGTCATATTTCGTTCAATAATTTGTCAACATCCGCCCGGCGGAGGGGACTACAATAGGCGCGAAAGGGAAAGTTCCCGACAATTCCAAGAAAAGGGGTACTGTTTAAAATGTATTCGGAAGCAAAGACCGGCCGCGGCCGGCGGATCGGACGGTATTTGGCGGCGGTGCTGTGCCTGGCGCTGCTGGCGGGCGCTTTCGCGGGGACCAGCCGCGCGTCCGCAGCGGAGAAGCCCCGGCAGGAGATGAGCGCGGCGGATATCTATGAGCAGAATGTTAATTCGACCGTGGGCATCACCACTACCATCACCACCAATATCTGGGGATATCAGACCACCTCCGCCGTTTCCGGCTCCGGCTTTATCATCACGGACGACGGCTACATTTTGACCAACTACCATGTGGTGGAGGGCGCGGAGACCATCACCGTCACCACCTATGGCGGCGACAGCTATGACGCGGAGCTGGTCGGCCGGGACGAGAGCAACGACATCGCCGTGCTGAAGGTGGACGCCAAGGGGCTCGCCCCTGTGACGATCGGCGATTCCGGCGACCTACGGGTGGGCGACGAGGTCATCGCCATCGGCAACCCGCTGGGTGAGCTGACCTTCTCTCTGACCGGCGGACGGGTCAGCGCCCTGAACCGGGAGATCACCGTGTCCAACGGGGTGACCATGGACCTGATCCAGACCGACTGCGCCATCAACTCCGGCAACTCCGGCGGGGCGCTGTTCAATATGTACGGCGAGGTCATCGGGATCACCAACGCCAAGTACTCCGCCCGGAACGGCTCCACGGCGTCCATCGACAACATCGCTTTCGCCATCCCCATCAGCCGGGTGTACGGCGTGGTGGAGAGCATCATGGACAACGGCACCATCGCCAAGCCCTTTATCGGCGTCACCGTGGGGGACGTGGGCGAAGAGGCGATCTCCTTCGGCCTGCCCGCCGGCGCCGCTGTGAGGGCTGTGGAGGAGGACAGCCCAGCCGAGAAGGCGGGCATAGAGGTCAACGACATCGTCACCGCCGTCGACGGAGAGCCGGTCAATAACCGGGGGGACCTGGCCGACGCCGTGGCCGCCTCCAAGGTGGGGGATACGCTCACGCTGACGGTCTATCGCCAGGGCGAATCCATAGAGGTAAAAGTGGAGGTGGGCCAGTCCGTCCAGTCCGCGCTGCCGGAGGAGCCCTCCGGGGAGGGCGCCCAGCAGCAGGAGCAGATCCCTTACGGCTCCATCGAGGATTTCATCTCCCAGTTCCCCGGCGGCAGCGACTCGTGAGATTCGCCGTTTCTCCCCACAAAAAAGAAAGCTCCCGGGGGTTCCCGGGAGCTTTCTTTGCCGTGATTCACAGATGGGCCCGGTGCATGGGGACCTTGTCCGCGCCCATCATCTTCAGGTTCTCCAGCACGCCCCGTCCGTCGGCCTGGGCGATCATGTCGTCCCGGAATTTTTTCCCTTCCGCCACGGTCATGTTCTTGCTGGGGCCGCCCACGCAGCCGCCCTCGCAGACCATGCCCTCGATGAAGTCCGCCGGGAGCCGGCCGGCCTTCAGCAGCAGGAGCGCTTTTTTGCACTCCGCCGCGCCGGAGCACTTCATCACCTCGGGGGCGATATCCTCGCCCATCTCCCCGAAGCACCGGACCACCGCCGCGGCCACGCCGCCGCCGTTGCCGAAGCGCTTGCCGTAAACGCTGCTCTGCTGCTTGTCTATGGGCTCCGGCTCCAGCTCGATGTCCTTGCCGTACATCAGCGAGCGGATCTCCCCGTAGGTGAGCACGTAATCCGCGTTGCCTTCGATGCCGTGCATGTTGACCTCGCTCTTTTTGGCGATGCAGGGGCCCACGAACACGGTCACCGTATAGGGGTCCAGCTGCTTCAGGTAGCGGCTCACCGCGCACATGGGGGAAACGGTGGTGGACATGTTCTCCAGCAAGGCGGGATAGTGCAGCCGGATCATGTTCACAAAAGCGGGGCAGCAGGAGGTGGTCATCTTCTTGCCCGCCTTATAGGCCTCGGCCCATTCCTCCGCCTCCGCCGCGGCGGTCATGTCGCCGCCCAGGCCCACCTCGATCATGTCGGCAAAGCCCGCCTTTTTCAGGGCCGTGCGCCAGCTGGACATGGTGATGTCCTTGCCGAACTGGCCCTCGGTGGCGGGGGCCAGCATGGCGATGACCTTCTTGCCGGCCTTGATCTCGTTGATGACCTGGACCACGGAGGCCTTGGTGCCGATGGCGCCGAAGGGGCAGTTGTGGATGCATATGCCGCAGCGGATGCACTTTTCCTCGTCGATCTTGCAGATGCCGTACTCGTCGTAGGTGATGGCGTCCACGGGGCAGACCTTTTTGCAGGGCCGCTCCAGGTGGGCGATGGCGTTGTAGGGGCAGGCGGCGGCGCACTTGCCGCACTCCCGGCACTTGTTGGGGTCTATGTAGGAGCGGGTGGGGCCCATGGAGATGGCGCCGAACTGGCAGGAGTTCTGGCAGGCCTTGCCCACGCACTTGCGGCAGTTGTCCGTGACGATATAGGAGGCGATGGGGCATTCCTCGCAGGCGGCGTTGATGACCTGGACCATGTTGTCGGAATGGGTGCCGGTGGGGCAGAGCCCCTCCGCCAGGCGGACCCGCTGGCGGATGATCTCCCGCTCTTTGTAGATGCAGCAGCGGAATTGGGCCTGGGGCCCGGGGATCAGCTCATAGGGGATCTGGTCCCGGCCTTCCTCCAGCTTTCCCTCCCAGGCCAGCTTGCACACCAGGCGCATGACCTCGTGCTTTATCCGGGCGATGGCTTCGTCGTTGGTGACCATAGATCTTTCTCTCCTCTGTCAGGCGGTCTTTTTCCATATTATAAACGTCCGGAGAGCGTTTTGCAAGGAGCCCGGCCCGGCCGGAGGCCGGTTTCGGTATTTTCCCGAAAAAGGCCCGCTCCCGGGCGGGAAAAACTGGTCCGCCGGCGCATTGACAGCCGCCGGCGCCAGTGCTAGAATACCCAAAAAGGCGCCGGTGGGCGCCTTGCCACAGGAGAGAAGGGATCGGCTTTGGATGGATTCGTCGCGG
The DNA here is from genome assembly GCA_947626905.1 of uncultured Oscillospiraceae bacterium. Lineage (GTDB taxonomy): Bacteria > Bacillota > Clostridia > Oscillospirales > Oscillospiraceae > CAJOIG01. The sequence goes on along the minus strand of CANQUE010000020.1, from coordinate 31,345 downwards.
CGCGGATGTCCACAGGGGGTCCCGTTTCTTTTTTGCCCCGGGCATTTTCGGGGCGGATGTTTTTTTCTCCCGGCCGCCGGAACGGCGGGAGCGGTATTTTATTCCCGGCTCTGCGGGGCGCGTGAGCGCTTTTCGCGGGCCGGATCTTTTTTTGCGCGGGAAGGAGCGTGTATGTATGGCGGAACAGGCGGCGAGGAAGATCGTGCTGGCCGACGGCAGCCAGTATCCGGGGCTGGGCTTTGGGGCCCCGGCGGACCGGGTATGCGAGATCGTGTTCAACACTTCCATGGCGGGCTACCAGGAGATCCTGTCCGATCCCTCCTATACCGGCCAGCTGGTGGTGATGACATACCCCATCATCGGCAACTACGGCATGGCGGCGGAGGACTATGAAACGGGAACGCCCACCATCGGGGGCCTGGCGGTGCGCCATTACAACGGCCGGCCCTCCAATTTCCGGGCCGCCGAGACCCTGGGGGCGGTGATGGAGCGCTATGACATCCCCGGCATCACGGGGATCGACACCCGGATGCTCACCCGGAGCATCCGGGAGCACGGCAGCGGCAAGGCGCTCATCACCGGCGCGGACACGCCCCTGGAAAAGGCGATGGAGATCCTGCGGACCACCGACGTGCCCCGGGACGGGGTGGCCCGGGTCAGCTGCAAGACCCCCTGGGACTGGCCGGTGGAGGGGGCCCGCTACCATGTGGCGGCCATCGACTGCGGCATCAAGCACAACATCCTCCGCAGCCTGAACGCCCGGGGCTGCCGGGTGACGGTGCTGCCCTATGACGCCACGGCGGACCAGGTGGCGGCGCTGCGGCCCGACGGGGTGTTCCTCTCCAACGGCCCCGGGGACCCGGAGGACGTGCCCCAGGTCGTCGAACTGGTGCGGGCGCTGCGGGGCAGGCTGCCCATCTTCGGCATCTGCCTGGGCCATCAGCTCATCTGTCTGGCCTACGGGGCCCGGACCTATAAGCTGAAATTCGGCCACCGGGGCGGCAATCACCCGGTCCGGGATCTGCGGACCGGCCGGATCGAGATCACCAGTCAGAACCACTCCTACGCCGTGGACGCCGGGAGCCTGGAGGGCACCGGGCTGGAGCTGACCCACGTGAACCTGCTGGACGGGACGGTGGAGGGCGTGAGGTGCGCCGCCGACCGGGTGTTCAGCGTCCAGTACCACCCGGAGAGCGCCCCCGGCCCCCAGGACAGCGGCCATCTTTTCGACCGCTTTATCGCCATGATGGAGGAGGACAAGCGCCATGCCTAAGAGAACGGACCTGAAAAAGATCATGGTCATCGGCTCCGGCCCCATCGTCATCGGCCAGGCGGCGGAGTTCGACTATGCCGGCACCCAGGCCTGCCTGGCCCTGAAGGAGGAGGGATACGAGGTCATTTTGTGCAACTCCAACCCGGCCACCATCATGACCGATACCTCCGTGGCGGACAAGGTGTATATGGAGCCGCTGACGCTGGAGTATGTGGCGAAGATCGTCCGGTACGAGCGGCCGGACGCCATCGTGCCCGGCATCGGCGGCCAGACGGGGCTGAACCTGGCCATGCAGCTGGAGAAGAAGGGGGTGCTCAGAGAGTGCCGGACGGAGCTGCTGGGCACCCCCAGCCAGAGCATCGAGCAGGCGGAGGACCGGGAGCTTTTCAAGCAGCTGTGCCAGCGGCTGGGCGAGCCGGTGCTGCCCTCGGACGTGGCCTCCACCGAGGAGGAGGGCCTGGCCATCGCGGAGCGGATCGGCTATCCGGTGGTGCTGCGGCCGGCCTTCACGCTGGGCGGCACCGGCGGCGGCTTTGCCGACAACGAGGCCCAGTGCCGGGAGCTGATCAAAAACGGGCTGAAGCTGTCCCCGGTCACCCAGGTGCTGGTGGAGAAGAGCGTGAAGGGCTACAGGGAGATCGAATATGAGGTCATGCGGGACGGGGCCGATACCGCCATCGCCGTGTGCAACATGGAGAACGTGGACCCGGTGGGGGTGCACACCGGCGACTCGGTGGTGGTGTGCCCCTCCCAGACCCTGACCAACAAGGAATACCACATGCTCCGGGACAGCGCCCTGCGGATCATCCGGGCGCTGAAGATCGAGGGCGGATGCAACGTGCAGTTCGCCCTGGACCCGAAGTCCTTCCAGTACTATGTCATCGAGGTGAACCCCCGGGTCAGCCGCTCCTCGGCCCTGGCCAGCAAGGCCAGCGGCTATCCCATCGCCCGGGTGTCCGCCAAGATTGCCGTGGGCATGACCCTGGACGAGATCCCCCTGGCCAATACCTGCGCCTGCTTTGAGCCGGCGCTGGATTATGTGGTGACCAAAATGCCCCGGTTCCCCTTCGACAAGTTCGCCGACGCGGCCAACACCCTTTCCACCCAGATGAAGGCCACCGGCGAGGTGATGAGCGTGGGCCGGACCATGGAGGAGAGCCTGTTGAAAGCGGTGCGGTCGCTGGAGATCGGCACGGACCACCTGTGGATGAAGAAATTCGACGGCTGGGACGAGGACAGGCTGCTGGATTATGTGGGGCAGGGCCGGGACGACCGGCTGTTCGCCGTGGCCCAGCTGCTGCGGCTGGGGACGGACCGGGCGCGGGTCTGCGCCGCCACGGGGATCGATAAGCTGTTTGTGGACGTGATCGGAAACATCGTGGATATGGAGCGGGCGCTGGCCGCCGCGCCCTTCGATCCGCAGGCGCTGTATGAGGCCAAGCGGATGGGCTTTTGCGACGCGGCCGTGGCCCGGCTGTGGGGCGCGGCGGAGCGGCAGATCTATGAACTGCGCCTGGAGCGGGGAATGCTCCCGGCGTACAAGATGATCGATACCTGCGCCAGCGAGTTTGCCAGCTATGTGCCCTATTTTTACTCCACCTATGAGCAGGAGAACGAGTCGGTGATCTCGGACAGAAAAAAGATCGTGGTGCTGGGAGCGGGACCCATCCGCATCGGCCAGGGAGTGGAATTCGACTACTCCACCGTCCACGCGGTCCAGACCATCAAGAGCGCCGGCTATGAGGCCATCATCATCAACAACAACCCGGAAACTGTGTCCACCGACTACACCACCGCCGACAAGCTGTATTTTGAGCCGCTGACGCCGGAGGACGTGATGAACATCCTCCTGCGGGAAAAGCCGGAGGGGGTCGTCGCCTCCCTGGGAGGCCAGACGGCGGTCAATCTGGCCCAGCCCCTGGCGGAGCGGGGCGTGAATATCATCGGCACGGACTGCGCCGCCATCGAGCGAGCGGAGAACCGGGACAGCTTTGAAAAGGTGCTGGAAGCGCTGGGGATCCCCCAGCCCCCGGGACAGGCGGTGACGGATATCGAGGCGGGGGTGGCCGCGGCGGAGCGGATCGGCTATCCGGTGCTGGTGCGTCCCAGCTTCGTGCTGGGAGGCCGGGCCATGCAGATCGTGGCGGACGAGGCGCAGCTGCGCCACTACCTCAAGACCGCCGTGGAGATCGACGCGGACAAGCCGGTGCTGGTGGACAAGTACATCACCGGCAAGGAGCTGGAGGTGGACGCCATCTGCGACGGACGGGACGTATTCGTACCGGGCATCATGGAGCTGGTGGAGCGCACCGGCATCCACTCCGGCGACTCCATCAGCGTGTATCCCACCTTCAGCGTGTCCCAAACGGTGAAAGACACCATCCTGGACTATACCAGGCGGCTGGGCCTGGGCATCGGGATCGTGGGCCTCTACAACATCCAGTTCATCGTGGACCGGGAGGAGAAGGTATACATCATCGAGGTGAATCCCCGGTCCAGCCGGACGGTGCCGTTTTTGTCCAAGGCCACCGGCTGGTCCCTGGCTGACATCGCCACCCGGGTGATCCTGGGCCTGAGCCTGAAGGAGCAGGGCTTTTTCAAGCTCAGCCCGCCGGAGAAAAAGCGCTGGTATGTGAAGGCGCCGGCCTTCTCCTTCGCCAAGCTCCGGGGCCTGGACGCCTATCTCTCCCCGGAGATGAAATCCACCGGCGAGGCCATCGGCTACGACAACACGCTGACCAGGGCCCTGTACAAGGCCCTGCAGGCCTCCGGCATGAGCATGAGCCATTACGGCGGCGTGCTGGCCACCATCGCCGACGAGGACAAGGCCGAGGCCATCCCTCTGATCCGCCGGTTCTACGACCTGGGCTTCAACATCCTGGCCACCGAGGGCACCGCCCGGGCCCTGAAGGCCGCGGGGATCCGCACCCATGTGGTGGAAAAGCTGCGCCACGGGAGCGATGAGATCCCCGCCGCCATCCGGGGCGGCTATGTGGCGTACGTCATCAACACCCGGGACGTGCGCAGCGCCGGGTCGCTGTCAGACGGCCACGAGATCCGGGAGTGCGCCGTGGAGAACGGGATCACCGCCTTTACCAGCCTGGACACGGTGCGGGTGCTGCTGGACGTGCTGGAGGAGACCACGCTGGGCATCTCCACCATCGACGCGTGAGCGGTTTTCCTTGCATACAGGGAAAAATCTGCTATACTGTGGGCAGAATGATCTTGCGGGAGGAAACGCCATGAAGAGAAAGAATATCCTGTGTCTGGCGCTGGCGGCACTGCTGGCGCTGGGGTGCGCCGGATGCGGCGCGGCCGGAGCGGTCATGGAGCAGGTGGAGCAGGTCCTGGGCCAGGCGTGGACCGAGGCCCGCCAGGTGCTGGAGGAGAGCGGGGCAGCGATCCCGGCGCCCGCGCCGGTCACACAGGCCCCGGCGGAACAGCCGCAATTACCCGCCGAAGCGGAAGCTCCGGCCCCGGCAGAACAGCCGCAATCGCCCGCCGGCGCGGAGGCCCCGCAGACCGCGGAGGCCCCGGCGGCCCCGGAGGCGACGGCGGAGCCAGAGCCGGAGCCCCTGCGCCCGGGGAAATATAAGGGGGCGGACGGCAGCGTGCTCACGGTGAGAGAGGACGGCGCCTGCACCTACAAGACCCGGGTGGAGATGACGGTGGACGGCAAGACGATGGGGGACACGCTCACCTTCCACGGCACGGTGGACAACGGCGTGTTCACCTTCGACAAAGTGACGTATTACGGGATGGACATCACCGACATGGCCCGGCAGGCGGGCTATTCGGACCCGTCCCAGTGGGAGGCCGCGGCGGCGGCGCTGTACGCCAAATAGTTTCCCGGGATCGGGGCCATAATAATAGGAGAGAAAGGGAGAGATGCGCGCTATGACTTACCATAAGGAATTCGCTCCCACGCCGGAGCTGCTGCACACCATGGACATGTACTGGCGGGCCAGCAACTACCTGGCCGCCGGGCAGCTTTACCTGCTGGACGACCCGCTGCTGCGCAAGCCCCTCACCGAGGCCAGCTTCAAGCGGAAGATCGTGGGCCACTGGGGCACCGTGCCCGGGCAGAACTTCATTTACACCCACCTGAACCGGGTCATACGGGCCTATGACCTGGACATGATCTATCTGTCCGGCCCCGGCCACGGGGGCAACGGCATGGTCGCCCAGGATTGGTTGGACGGCAGCTATACGGAGGTCTATCCCAACATCACCCGGGACGAGGCGGGCATGGCAAAGCTGTTCCGCCAATTCTCCTTCCCCGGCGGCATCCCCTCCCATGTGGCCCCCGAGACCCCCGGCTCCATCCATGAGGGAGGCGAGCTGGGCTACTCCCTGGCCCACGCCTTCGGCGCGGTGGCCGACAACCCGGGGCTCATCGCCGCCTGCGTGGTGGGCGACGGGGAGGCGGAGACCGGCCCGCTGGCCACCTGCTGGCATCTGAACAAATTCACCGATCCCCGCACCGATGGGGCGGTGCTGCCCATCCTGCACCTGAACGGCTATAAGATCGCCAATCCCACCGTGCTGGCCCGCATCTCCCACGAGGAGCTGCAAAAGTTCTTCGAGGGCTGCGGCTGGGAGCCCATCTTCGTGGAGGGCAGCGATCCGGTGAAGATGCACCCGGCGATGGCCCAGGCCCTGGACCGGGCGGTGGAGAGCATCCTGACCATCCAGCGGACCGCCCGGGAGAAGAACGACGGCAGCCGGGCCGTGTGGCCCATGATCGTGCTGCGCACGCCCAAGGGCTGGACGGGCCCGAAGATGGTGGACGGCAGCCCGGTGGAGGGCTCCTTCCGGGCCCATCAGGTGCCGATCAGCGCGGACTCCGAGGAGCACCGGCGCATGATCGAGGACTGGCTGAAGAGCTACCATCCGGAGGAGCTGTTCGACCAGAACGGCACGCCAGTCCAGGCGCTGCTGGACCTGCCCCCCAAGGGCAGCGCCCGGATGGGGGCCAACCCCCACGCCAACGGCGGCCTGCTGCTGAAGGACCTGCGGATGCCGGATTTCCGCTCCTACGCCGTGGACATCCCCGCTCCCGGCGCGGTGGAGGCGGAGGATATGCGCAAGCTGGGGGAGTTCGTCCGGGACATCTACGCCCTCAACGAGGAGAACCGCAACTTCCGGGTCTTCGGACCGGATGAGACCCAGTCCAACCGGCTGGGAGCCGTGTTCGAGGTCACGGGCCGGGACTGGAACGGGGATGTGGAGCCGGGGGACGAGTTTTTGTCCCAGGACGGCCAGGTCATGGACTCCTTCCTCAGCGAGCACGTGTGCGAGGGCATGCTGGAGGGCTACCTGCTCACCGGCCGTCACGGCTTTTTCAACTCCTATGAGGCCTTTATCCGCATCGTGGACAGCATGGTCTCCCAGCACGCCAAGTGGTTGAAGGTCTGCGCCCAGCTGCCCTGGCGGCAGAAGATCGCCTCTCTCAACTATGTGCTGGCGTCCAACGTCTGGCAGCAGGACCACAACGGCTTCACCCATCAGGACCCGGGCTTTTTGGACCATGTGGCCAACAAGAAGGCGGATGTGGTGCGGCTGTACCTGCCCCCCGACGCCAACTGCCTTTTGAGCGTGTTCGACCACTGCATCCGCAGCCGGGACTATGTGAACGTGATCGTGGCCTCCAAGCATCCCCGCCCCCAGTGGCTGACCATGGAGGAGGCCGTCAAGCACTGCACCGAGGGCATCGGCATCTGGCAGTGGGCCTCCACCGACGCCTGGGCCGAGCCGGACATCATCATGGCCTGCTGCGGCGACACCCCTACGCTGGAGACCCTGGCGGCGGTGACCATCCTCCGGGACGCCTTCCCGGAGCTGAAGATCCGGGTCATCAACGTGGTGGATCTGATGCGCCTGCAGGCGGACACCCAGCATCCCCACGGCCTGTCCGACCGGGATTATGACATGCTCTTCACCCGGGACAAGCCCATCATCTTCGCCTTCCACGGCTATCCCAGCCTGATCCACGAGTTCACCTACCGCCGGAAGAACAAGAATCTGCATGTGCGGGGCTATATCGAGGAGGGGACCATCACCACGCCCTTCGATATGCGGGTGCTGAACAACATCGACCGGTTCCATCTGGTGCTGGCGGCGCTGCAGAATCTGGAGTGCCTGGGCAACCGCAGCGCGGCGCTGGCCCAGAAGATGAAGGACAAGCTGGTGGAGCACCGGCAGTATATCAACCAGTACGGCGTGGATATGCCGGAGATCGCCAACTGGAAGTGGACCCCGGCTGGCGCATCGAAAGACTGACATCGCGAGGCGGATATAGAATGGCAAATTGGATCGAGGTCACCATCCCCGCCGGCGGCGACCCGGAAGGGGTGTGCGACCTGCTCACCGGCATGGGCCTGGAGGGGTTCGTCATCGAGGACGAGAGGGACTTCCGGGACTTTTTGGAGCAGAACACCCAGTACTGGGATTTCGTGGACGAGGGCCTGGAGAAGTCCATGACCGGCGTCAGCCGGGTGAAGCTGTGGCTGGCGGAGGGCGACGAGAGCCGGGCGGTGATCGCCGGGCTCTATGAGAAGGGCCTGAAGCCGGCGTGCCGCTCTGTGGCGGACGGGGACTGGGAGAACAACTGGCGGGATTATTATCAGCCCGTGGAAGCGGGAGAGAAGCTGGTGATCGTCCCCAAGTGGCGGGACTATGAGGGGGACCGGACCCCCATACTGCTGGACCCGGGGCTGCTCTTTGGCACCGGGGACCACCCCACCACCCGGATGTGTCTGGCGGCGCTGGAAAAGGCCGCCCGGCCCGGGGTCCGGGTGCTGGACCTGGGCTGCGGCAGCGGGATCCTAGGCATCGCCGCGGCGGTGCTGGGGGCGGGGCCCGTGGCGGCCGCCGATGTGGACGAAAAGGCCCCCGCCGTCGTGGAGGCGAATGCCGCCCTGAACGGGATGGAGAAGGCCTTCAGCGTCTATGTGGGCGACGTGATCGGTTCCGCGTCCCTGCGGGCAAAGCTGGGGGGCGGATACGGCCTGGTCCTGGCCAACATCGTGGCGGATGTGATCATTCCCCTGGCGCCCCACGTTCCCGGCTTTCTGGGGCAGGACGGGCTTTTCGTCTGCTCCGGCGTCATCGACGGCCGGGAGGAGGAGGTCCGGGCGGCCCTGGAGAGGGCGGGCCTCGCCGTCACGGCCCATGACCGGATGGACGAGTGGCACTGCTTCCAGGCCCGGCGCGGCTGAAAGAGAGCCCCTTCGGTTTTTCCGAAGGGGCTTCCCTTTTCTGGCAGAGTGTGTTATAATAGTGGCGAAGCTGCTATTATTTCAGAATACCGGTCGTGCTCCCGACTTACGCCGGAACCGCACGACATGGTATGATCCTTATAACCAATCATTTCACTGTGACTTGCGCCGCCGGATAGGAGGGACGCCATGAACAAGAGAATAGCCGCCGGAGTCGCGGCGGTGATCCTGGCCGCCGGGGTGGGGACGAACCGGGCCTTTGAGGCCACGGAGCTGATACATAGCGCGGATTATCTGGCCCGCCACACGGAAAAGGTCCCTGTGCGCCTGGCGGGAGAGGACCCGCTGGCCCAGCTGGAGGATTATGAGCGCATTTCCCTGGGCGACGCCGTTCGGGCCTGGTTCATCCGGCTGCCGGTGGCGGTGAAGTCGGCGGTGCTCCTGCCCCTGTGGGCGCTGGGAGCGGCCCCGGCGGCGCTGCTGACGGCCCTGGGCCCGGTCTGGGGGGCCGTGCTGGGCTTCCTGCTGCAGATGGCCGCGCTGGTGGGGCTGTTCTGCCTGGTGTACAAGCTGCTGTTCCCCCACCGGAAGGTGCGGGAGCTGTTCCGGAAAAAGAACCTGAAGTGGCTGCTGCTGGGCGCGCTGACCCTGACCGCCGCCAACGTGCTGCTGACCCAGCTTTGGACAGGCTGGCCCATTTTGCGGGCGGTGCTGCTGGCGGGTCTGGGCGCGGTGGTGCTGGGCCTGCTGTGGAAGAGGCTGTGCGGCGCGTTCAAGGCGCCGGAGCCGGAGGTAGTGAAGACCCGGCTGGTCATGGACTTCTGAGAGCGCAATTATTAAATTTTCATTGCGGACGGGCCGCTGAGATCTCTCAGCGGCCCGTTTTTCCCGGTTTTTCGCCGGTTTTTGGCTTCCGGCGGCCAAACGAGCGCCGTTGACAAAGGCCGGGCGGGCGGATATACTTACACATAATAATACCGGGCTTCGGGCCCGGATATGCAGAAAAGACAGGAGCGACGGACATGAGCGAGCAATGTTCTCACAATTGTGAAAGCTGCGGCGAAGACTGCGCCCAGCGGCAGGGACCGGCCAGCCTTTTGGAGCCGGTGAACGAGCTGTCCCGGATCGGCCGGGTCATCGCCGTGGTCAGCGGCAAGGGCGGCGTGGGCAAGAGCACCGTCACCTCTATGCTGGCGGTGGCCGCCGCCAAGAGCGGCAAACGGGTGGGCATTCTGGACGCGGACATCACCGGGCCCTCCATCCCCACCGCCTTCGGCGTCCATGAGCGGCCCTATGGCACCGACAAGGGCATGCCCGCCCTGGTGAGCCGCAGCGGGATCAGGCTGATGAGCATCAACCTTCTTCTGGACAGCCAGACCGACCCGGTGATCTGGCGGGGGCCGGTGATCGCCTCGGCGGTGAAGCAGTTTTGGACGGACGTGATCTGGGGAGAGCTGGACTATCTGTTCGTGGACATGCCTCCCGGGACCGGGGACGTGCCGCTGACGGTGTTCCAGTCCCTGCCGGTGAACGGCGTGGTGGTGGTCACCACCCCCCAGGAGCTGGTGGGCATGATCGTGGAGAAGGCCGTGAACATGGCCCGGATGATGGACGTGCCGGTGGTGGGCATGGTGGAGAACATGGCCTGGTATGAGTGCCCCTGCTGCGGCCAGAAGCTGCCCATCTTCGGCGAGAGCCATCTGCAGGATATCGGCGGGCGCTTCGGCGTGGACAACCTGGCCAGCCTGCCCCTGGACCCGGCGGTGGCGGCCATGTTCGACCACGGCCAGGCGGAGGACGCGGACGTGTCCCCCCTGTGGGACTTCGCCCAAAAGCTGTAAGGGACCGGCGGCATGATACGCATTCTGGTGGTGGAGGATGAAAAGCCCATCTCCGATCTGATCCGCATGAGCCTGCAGAAAGCGGGCTATGAGTGCGCCTGCGTATACGACGGGCTGGCGGCGGCGGACGCGCTGGAGCGGGAGCGGTACGATCTGGTGCTGCTGGACGTGATGCTCCCCGGGGTGGACGGATTCGCCCTGATGGACTATATCCGCCCGCTGGAGGTGCCCGTGATCTTCCTGACGGCGAAGAACGACCTGGACGACCGGGTGAAGGGACTGAAAATGGGGGCGGAGGACTATATCGTCAAGCCCTTCGAGGTGCTGGAGCTGCTGGCCCGGGTAGAGGTGGTGCTGCGCCGGTATAACAAGCTGGACGAGGTGCTGCGCGTCGGCGGGCTGGAGATCGACACCCGCTCCCTCACCGTCACCCGCCGGGGAGAGGAGATCGCGCTCACCGCCAAGGAATTTGAACTGCTGCTCCTGTTCGCCCGCAATCCCGGCGTGGCCCTGTACCGGGAGACCATCTATGAGCGGGTGTGGGGCGGCGACTGGCTCAGCGGCAGCCGCACGGTGGACCTGCACGTCCAGCGGCTGCGGAAAAAGGTGGGCTGGGAGGACCGGCTGGTGGCGCTGCCCAAGGTGGGCTACCGCCTGGAAGCATAAGGGGACAAAATGAGATTCCGCCTGCGGATGACGCTGTGCATCGTGATGCTCCTGGCCCTGGTATTCGGGGCCGGGGGCAGTATGCTCATATCCGTTTCCTTCCGGGAGGGCCTGGACAGCGAGCAGACCATCGCCGTGCGCAGCCACAGGATGATCGCCAACACCCTGGTCCTGGCCAACAACATCTCCGCCCAGACCGATTACGACGGGCTGGTGGATACCCTGCGCCAGCTGGACGGCCAGGGGGAGAGCCTGTGGACGGGCCTGCGGCTGACGGACGGGGAGAGGACCCTGTACCAGAGCGGGAGCCTGCCCTATGACGCCACCGCCGCCTCGGAGCCGGAGAAATGCTATGTGCGGCTGTATGAAAACGACGGGGTGGGCGTGCTGCAGGTGTCGGGGATGCTCCAGGTGAACGGCGGCGAGGCGCTGTATCTGGACGCGGGATACGGCGTGTCCCACCTTTATTCCGTGCGCCAGATCCAGGTGGGCCTTTACTACCGGCTCTTGGCGGCGGTGGTGGCCCTGGGCGCGGTGCTGAGCTGGGGGCTGTCGGTGCTTTTGACCCGCCCGCTGTATCAGCTCAGCCGGGTCACCCGGCAGATCGCGAACGGCAACCTGTCCAGCCGGGCCAATATCCGCTCCGGGGACGAGTTCGAGCAGCTGGCCGGGGACTTCAACCGCATGACCGACCGGGTGGAGGAGGATATGGCCGCCCTCCAGGACGCCATGCGCCGCCAGGAGGAATTCATGGGCTCCTTCGCCCACGAGATGAAGACCCCCATGACCTCCATCATCGGCTACGCGGACCTGCTCCGGGGCCAGGGGCTGACGGAGGCGGAGCAGCAGCAAGCCGCCAACTATATCTTCTCCGAAGGCAAACGGCTGGAGAGCCTGTCGCTGAAGCTGCTGGACCTGCTGGTGCTGCGCAAGAAGGACTTCGCCCTGACGGAGGGCTCTCCCGCGGCCATCATCCAGACGCTGGTGAAGGTGCTGCGCCCCACCCTGGCGGAGCGGGAGATCATCCTCCAGTGCCGGTGCGCGCCGGGCCGGTGCCGGATGGAGCCGGACCTGGTGAAGAGCCTGGTGATCAACCTGATCGACAACGCCCGCAAGGCCATGGACGGGCCGGGAAACATCTTCGTGCTGTCGGAGATGACCGATACCGGCTGCCTCATCCGGGTGGTGGACAACGGCCGGGGGATGCCCCCGTCGGAGATATCCCGGATCACGGAGGCCTTTTACCGGGTGGACAAGTCCCGTTCCCGGGCCCAGGGCGGCGTGGGTCTGGGCCTGGCCCTGTGCCAGCAGATCGTGGAGCTGCACGAGGGGACCATGGGCTTTCAGAGCGCCGAGGGCAAGGGCACCATCGTGACGGTGGCGCTGAACGGAGGGCGGACGCCATGACCAGAAAGACGGTGATATGGCTGCTGGCGGCGGCGCTGGTGGTGGCCGCCAGCGCCCTGCTGCCGGTGGCGGCGCTGCGGATGCAGGACGCGCGCCTGGAGGGGGAGGTCCAGACCCAGGAAGTGGAAACGGTGGGTCTGGAGCTGCTCAGCGAGTTGGGCATGGCGGACACCCTGGACCTGATACAGAACATCCAGTCCCGGGTGGTGCTGGAGCGGGGACGGGAGATGACGGAACAGGCGGCGTACTCCGCCGCCGTCGGCTGGCTCCGGGATCATTTCGAGGACCAGTGCGGCGTCTATCTGGACGTGCTGACTTACCGGGCGGTCCCCTGGCTGGCGGTGGGCCGGAACGGGGAGAACGTGGTGCTGTGGCAGGTGATGATGGGCGGCGAGGCCGGCGATCCCGCCGCGACGATGTACGGCATCGTGCCCGATTGGGCGGACGAGAGCTGGGAGTTTGGGGCGCGGCCCTTCGACGCCGAGGCGCTGGTGGACGAGCACAGCGGCCAGATGGTGGGCCTGCGGCTGCGCTGGACCGACGGGGCGGCCCACGAGGGGGAGGTCCCGGCGGCCACGGCGGGCCCGGCGCCGGGGGTCATGCCCACGCCGGAGGCGGACCCGGAGGAGGCGGCAGACCCGGCGCCGGTCCAGGAGCTGTGGAACTACGACGCGGAGGACGCTTTCTATGAACTGGGGGGGATGCTGGCATACAGCATGTACTCGGCGCTGGGGGCCTACATGTATCCCGACGCGGGCAGTCTGGTGAACGATACGTGGTATCTGATCAATGGGGCGGGGGAGAGCTTTGCCCTGACGGCCCACTGGGAGCTGGACTACCTGGAATTCAATTTCTGGAACGAATGACGCCGCCCTCCTGCCCGCCAGGCGAGGGCTCCGTTTTCACAAACGCATGAGGCCGCCCGGATCGATCCGGGCGGCCTCACGTTTCCCGCCGCTACAGGGCCCGGCCGGAGAAGGCCAGGACCGTGGCCAGAAGCAGGAGGATGTATACCGCGCAGTACAGTTTTTTCATGTCAGCCCTCCCTGTCCGCCGCCCCGGCGATCGCCGACGCGGCGATCCGGACGACGTCCTCTTCATCCATACGGCGGGCCGCCAGCCGGTATTCCACCCTCCAGGGAAAATCCCGCCACGGTCAGCAGAGAATGCCGCCGCCCCCGCTGTATCCCTGCCCTTCCGGCGGAAAAAACGACACGCCCGGACAAAGATCCTCCCGAAAGAGGGGCGGGGATATTTTTTTATGGAAATCGGGGAAAATGGGTTGCACTTTGGAGTTGGACATGTTACAATACAGTAACAAATAGTTAAAATTGCTAATCGCACCTTACAGCGGAGGAGGTGGCAGGCGCGTGGTGAGAACAGTGGTCCTGGTCTCCGGCGGCGGGACGAACCTGCAGGCGGTGATGGACGCGCATCTTTTCGGGGAGATCCCCAACTGTGAGCTGACGGCGGTCATCTCTTCGGACCCGGAGGCATATGCTCTGATCCGGGCCAAGAGCGCCAATCTGCCCACCTATGTGGTGGACCGGTCCCTGTTTGCCAACGTGCAGAGCTACAACACCGCCGTGGAGCAGAAGCTTCAGGATCTGGACGCGGAGCTGGTGGTGCTGGCAGGCTATGTGCAGCCCCTGGGCCAGGGGATCCTGCGGACCTACGAGGGGCGGATCATAAACGTGTGTCCCACGCTGCTGCCCGCCTTCGGGGACAGCGATATGAACGCCATGGAGCCCTATGAGCGGGCCATCCGGGAGGGCGTGAAGCTGTCCGGCGCCACGGCCTATTTTGTCACCGGGGGCCAGGGAGGGCCCATCATCCTCCAGCAGGCGGTGGAGGTCTGGGAGGGAGACACGCCCAGGACCCTGCAGCGGCGGATCATGGAAGAGGCGGAGTGGAAGCTGCTGCCCCAGGCGGTGGCCCTGTACTGCCAGGGACAGCTGGCGGTGGAAGACGGCGTGGTCCACATCGCCGGAGAGCGGAAATAAGACGAGTCCATTCAATTTTATCTGACGAGGGTATTGAGATATGAGCAAGAAAACGCGCAAGTGCCCCAACTGCGGAGCCTCCGTGACGGAGGACATGAAGTATTGCCGCAAGTGCCACGCCAAGCTGGATTCCGGCCGGGTGGAGGTGCTGCGTCCGTCCCGGCGGAGCCGGGATGAGGAGGATGCGCTGCGGAACCTGCCCAAGCCCGTGCGTCCGGCGGAGGACAGCCAGCCCACCGCCCAGGGGGACGGCTTTTTCACTCCGGATAAGGCGCCGGAGCAGGCCCAGTATGCCGCCGCGCCCCGGCCCGGCCAGACGGCCAAGGGCGGCAGCCATCCCGGTACGGGCGGCCGCTCCCAGCGCAGCCTGTGGCAGATCGCCGCGGTGCTGGCGGTGATCCTGGTGATCATCATTGTGGCCATCGTGCTGGTGATCAAGCTGAATAAGCCGGCCGAGAACCAGAACGTGCAGCCGTCCGAGCCCTTTGAGGGGAGCCATGTGATCGAGACCACGCCCAGCGCCCAGCCCTCGACGGAGCCCACCGAGCCGCCGGTCCCCACGCCCGCCCTGCCCGCCACGGAAACCACCACGCCCCCGGAGGAGGCGCCTCCCGCCACCACCGAGCCCACCGCCACGCCCAATCCCTATAACGTGGCGGCCTTGAACGACACGGTATATATCAGCGGCAACGGCGTGAATATCCGCTCCGGTCCGGGCACGGACTTTGAGATCCTGGGCAGCGAGAGCAGCGGCTATGAGCTGCAGCGCACAGGCAAGACCGACAACGGCTGGAGCCGGGTGTATTACAAGGGCGCGGAGGCCTATGTCATCGACTCGCTGATCACCTCCACCAAGCCCGCTGCCCCGAGCAGCAGTTTCAACGTCACCGCCGCCAGCGGCACCGTCACCGTGAGCAGCGCCGCCAACCTGCGCACCGGGCCCGGCATGGACTATCAGGTGTCCTCCGTGGCCGACGCGGGCACAAAGCTGACCCGCACCGGCATATCCGGCAGCTGGACCAGGGTCCAGTATGACGGCAAGGAACTGTTCGTGGCCACCAGCCTGGTCACCGACGATTCCACCGGCGGGGAGACCGCCGCCGGCGAGAGCGGCACCGTCACCGGCAACGGCGTGCGGGTCCGTTCCGGCCCGGGCACCGGCTACAGCGTGCTGGGATACAAGAACTCCGGCGACAGCGTGTCCATCCTGGGAGAGGAGAGCGGCTGGTACAAGATCAGCTACAACGGCCAGACCGGCTATATCTCTGCCGACTATGTGAGGAAAAACTGATACGGCCCATACATCGACGCCCCCGGACGGTCATCCGTCCGGGGGCGTTTTTCGCGGCGCAGGGAGAAAATGAAGGCCCTGCCGGGGCGGCAGGGGGATTCTACCGCTGGTCGGTTGCCAAAAAAGGCCCCTTGCGATACAATGGCCCCGAGGTGAGATGTATGCAGGGGATCGACAAGGCCCGGTTCGGCGCTTTCGTGGCGGGACTGCGGAAGGAGAAGGCCATGACCCAAAAGGACCTGGCCCAAAAGCTGTATGTGTCCGACAAGGCCGTTTCCAAGTGGGAGCGGGGCCTGGCGCTGCCGGATGTGGCGCTGCTGACGCCCCTGGCGGAGGCCCTGGGGGTGACGGTGGCGGAGCTTTTGGAGGGCCGGCGGATGGAGCCGGACCAGTCCGTGTCCCCCGAACAGGCGGACGCGCTGCTGCGCCGGGTCATCGACCTGTCGGAGGGCCCCGTCCGGGGCGGCCCGGACCGGAAGAAATGGGGACGGCGGTATCTTCTCGCCCTTATCCCCGCGCTGGGGGAGCTGGTCTGGCTGATCCGGCGGATGACGGTGACTGACACGGAGCACTGGGCCGTGTACCACCCCGCGGCGCTGATGACGGCGCTGGCCGCCGGGTTCGGGCTCTACTTCTGCCTGCTCGCCAAGACCCGCCTGCCCTGGTACCACGACGTGGGGCAGCTGAGCTTTTACTACGACGGGCCGATACGCATGAACGTGCCGGGGGTGCGGTTCACCAACCGCAACTGGCCCCACATCCTGGACTGGACGCGGGTGTGGTGCCTGCTGACCATGACCCTGAGCGGGGCGGCGTGCCTGCTGGCGAAGGCGCTCTTCGGGCCGGGGCCCGTGGCTCAGTGGCTGCCCATGGGGGCTCTGGCGGGGCTGGTGGCGGCCATCTACGTGCCCGGGCGGAAATATGAATGACGGATCGCTGAAATAAGCGAAATTATAAGAGCCGCGCCCTTTCCCAACGGAAAGGGCGCGGCTCGTTTGGCGCTTCGGCGCGAGGGGCCGTCTTATCCGAACATCTCTTTCAGCCGCAGGCTGGCGGCGTAGAGCTCGTTTTTGGTGTAGGTGTTGCCCTCGCCGGCCAGCACGGTACGGATGGCGTCCTTGGCCCGGACGCCCTCCCGGACCATGGCGTCCACCAGCAGCGCCTCCGGGCTCACCACGTGCTCTTCCCGGGGAACCAGGAAATCTTCGGACAGCTCCACGATCAGGCAGAATTCCCCTTTTTCATATTCCCCCTTGGCCAGGAGCTGATCCCGGACCTGGCCGGGAGTTCCCCGGAAGGCCGTTTCGTGGAGCTTTGTCAGGTCGTTGCACAGGCACATCTGGCAGGGCACGTCCTGGCGGAGGAAGTACTCCACCGCGTCCATCACCCGCTTGGGGGATTCATAAAAGGCGTGGGTCCGCACCGCCCCCCGGCGCATCCGGTCCAGCAGCCGGCCCCGGTCCGCGTTCTCCCGGGGGAAGAAGCCCCAAAACACGAAGCCGCTCAGATCGAACCCGGAGATGGACAGGGCCGTCACCGCCGCGCAGGGGCCCGGCACGCCCACCACCCGGATGCCCTCGGCGACGGCGCATTTGATCAGCTCGTTGCCCGGGTCGGAGATGCAGGGGGTGCCCGCGTCGGTGATGACCGCCACGCTCCGGCCGGCCTTGAGCAGGTCGATGAAATACCGGGCCTTGCCATGCTCGTTGAATTTGTGGTTGCTGGCGAGCTTGTTGCGGATGCCCAGCTTGTTGAGCAGCACCACGCTCCGGCGGGTATCCTCCGCGGCGATCACGTCCACGCTCTGGAGGATGCCGGTCCCCCGGGGGGACATGTCCTGGGCGTTGCCGATGGGCGTGGCCACGATGAACAGCACGCCCAGGCCGTCTTCTGTCTGCATTTTATCCATAACGATCTCCCCTTGCCCCGATTGCTGTCCGTTTTACGGTACAGCGAATGGGGTATCCTTCTGTTATCAGAAAAAAAGGATGGTGCGACACATGTCAAAGAAAAAGAATATCCTGCATCACGTGATGTTTTGGGGCGTGCTGGGTCTGGCCGTCACGGCGGAGGGCTGGATGGACCTGATCTGCCGGGCGGTGTTTTGACCCCGCAGATTCAACGGTACAGCGCCGCGGCCGCTTCCAGGCTGCGGCGCATCTCCTCCGCCGCCGAAGCGGGGGCCAGGATCTTTGCCCGGACGCCGAAGCCCAAGAGCCAGCCGAAGAACTGCTGGTTCACCGCCACGCTCACCGTCACGGAGAAGTGGCCCTCGTCCAGGGGCACCAGGCTCACCTCCGTGCCGAATTGGTCGATCACCGGCCCGGCCAGGGCGTTTTCAAAGCACAGCCGCACGGTCTGGGGCCGGCCGGAGAACATGCCGAAGTGGGCGTTGGAATAGGCGGCCATGTCCACCCCGGCGAAGGCGTCCGCCCCCTGGCGGGGCTGGTCGGTCTGGGCGATGGAGGCCATCTTGTCCACCCGGTAGTGCCGGATCTGCCCTGCCTGGGCGTCATAGGCGATGAGATAGTAATTGTCGCTGTCCCACATCAGCGCCCAGGGGCTGGCCCCGTACGGCCGGCCGTCCCGGCGCCAGACCCGCTTTTTGTCCAGGCCCCAGTCGTAATATTTGAAGGTGACGGCCCGGTCCCGGTCGATGGCGGCCTGCAGCTCGTCCACGTTGTAATAGATCGACTCGTTCATGGTCTTGATCCGGCCCCGGACGAACACCTGGTGGTTCAGCTCCCGGGCCTGGTGGACGCTGGCCAGGCTCTCCAGCTTGCCGATCAGGTCCAGGCTCTTGCGCCCGGTGATGAACCGGGAGGACTGGACGCTGTCCACCAGCAGCTTCAGCTCCGGCAGCTGGAAATCCCGCTCGCCGATGAAATACCCGGTGGCGGACCCCACCCGGACGGTCTGCACGTCCAGCCCGAACAGCCGCAGGGCCTCCATGTCGTCATATACGCTTTTGCGCTCGGCGGCGACGCCCTGCCCGGCCAGGTGATCGATCATCTGGGCCACCGTCAGCGGGTGGTCCTCGTCGGACTGGCGCAGCAGGTACCGGCACAGGTACAGCAGCTTCAGCTTCTGGTTGGGGGACTTTGCCATGGCTTCTCCTTTCAGAGCGTCACCAGCTCCGTCTGGGCGGAGATATCCCAGCCCAAAAAGGCGGAGCCCACCTTCACGAACGTATCTCTCCCGGCGCTGCAGAAAAACCGGCGGCTGCCGGGCGTTTTTCTGCCTGCCCGGGCGTCCAGATCCTCCAGCGTCCGCAGCAGGGCCCCCACGCTGGCGGCCCCGGAGTCGATGAACGCCGGGCCCGGGCCCATGGCCCGGCGCAGGGCGTCCCGGACGATGGGATAGTGGGTGCAGCCCAGGATCACCGTGTCTGTCCCCGCGGCCAGCAGGGGGGCGGTATACGCCGCCACCGCCGCCGTCAGATCCGGGTCGTCCGGACTGACGCGCCCGCTCTCCACCAGGGGCACCAGCTTCGGGCAGGCCACCGCCGTCACCGACGCCTCCGGCGCCAGACGCCGGACGGCCCGCTCGTAGGCCCCGCTGGCCACCGTGGCCGCCGTGGCCAGCAGACCGATCCGGCCGGTCCCGGTGGCGGCGGCCGCCGCCTCTGCCGCCGGACCGATCACGCCCAGCACCGGCAGATCCGGGTTGTCCGCCAGCATGGTGTCCATGGCGTTGGCGGTGGAGGTGTTGCAGGCCACCAGGATGGCCTTCACGCCCAGGGCCCGGAGAAAGCCGGTGTTCTGGCGGCTGAGAGCGCGCAGCTGGGTCGGGGTCTTCTCCCCGTAGGGCGCGTGGGCCGTATCCCCCAGATAGAGAAAGCTCTCCCCGGGGGCGGCGGCGGCCAGGGCCCGTACGGCCGTCAGGCCTCCCAGACCGGAATCGAATATGCCAATGGGACGGTCATCCATGGGTATCTCCTTAAATCCTGCTTGACGGCAGGGGGGTGAGAGAATTAATATATAGGCGGGCCCGGCGGTTCGGCGGACCGCCCTTGCTGCCGCCGTGGGAGTAAAGTATACCACACGGTCGGCGCTTTCGCAACCGGGCCTGTCCGTGACGGGCAAACATGAGAGGGGAGTGAAGAGCATGTATCTTCTGGGATTTATCGGCGTGGGGAATATGGGCGGCGCTCTGGCCCGGGCCGCGACGGCGGCCACCTCGCCAAAACAGATCCTTTTGGCCAACCGCACCCAGGATAAGGCCGTGGCCCTGGCCACGGAGCTGGGCTGCATCGCCGCCACGCCGGAGACCGTGGCCGGAACGGCCAAGTATATCTTCCTGGGCGTCAAGCCCAAGGACATGGCCCCCTGCCTGACGGCCATCGGGCCGGTGCTGGCGGGCCGGAAAGGCCATTTCGTGCTGGTGTCCATGGCCGCGGGAATGGACACCGCCGCCATCCAGCGCCTGGCCGGGGGGGATTATCCGGTGATCCGCCTGTGTCCCAACACCCCGGTGGGGGTGGGGAAGGGCCTGATCGCCTGGTGCGAAAAGGATACCGCCCCCAAGGACGCCCCGGCGCTCATCGCCGCCATGGCCGGCGCGGGCACTTGGGACGCCTGCCCGGAGGAGCTGATGGACGTGGCCAGCGTACTGGGCGGATGCACCCCCGCGTTCACGTATATGTTCATCGAGGCCCTGGCGGACGGGGCGGTGGCCGGCGGGATGCCCCGGGCCAAGGCGCTGGCTTACGCCGCCGCGGCGGTGGAGGGAGCGGCCGCTCTGGCCCAGGCCGACGGACGCCATCCCGGCACGCTGAAGGACGCGGTCTGTTCCCCCGGCGGGTCCACCATCCAAGGGGTGCTGACCCTGGAGCGGTCCGCCTTCCGGGCCGCCGCCGCCGACGCCGTCGCGGCCGCGGTAGAGAGGACCCGCCAGATGGGAAAGTGACGGGACAACAAACATACCCGCAAATAAAAGATATCCGCGCTCTTTCCCTGGGGAAAGGGCGCGGATCGTTTGTCGGGCCGGGGTTCAGGCCTGATCTTTCAGGTCCGAGGCGCAGTGGGCGCACTTGACGGCCTTGTAGGGGATCTCGCTCAGGCAGTAGGGGCAGATCTTCGTCTCGGGCTCCGCCGGGGCGGGGGCCTCTTCCGGTTTCTTGCGGAGGGAGCTGGCCTTGTTCAGAGCTTTGATCATCAGGAAGATCACAAAGGCCATGATGAGAAAATCGATGACCGCGGAGATGAACGCGCCGTAGTTGAAGGTGGTCACGCCCAGCTCCGTGGCGGTGGCCAGGCTGGTCACCTGCTCCGCGCTCACGCCCTCCGGCAGCCGGAGGATGAGGAAGGCGTCGTTGAAGTTGGAGTTGCCGGTGATCAGGCCGACGAGAGGCATCACCAGGTCGTTGACGGCGGAGGTGACGATCTTCTGGAAGGCGGCGCCGATGATGACGCCGACGGCCAGGTCCACCACGTTGCCCCGGGTGGCGAATTCTTTGAATTCCTGGAAAAACTTTTTCATTTGTGCCGTACCTTTCTTTTGCTCCGGCTCCCGCCGGGGCGTTTTTCTGTTCCATATACTACCCCCGGAGGGGGAAAAACGCAAGGAAAACCGAAAATGCCCTCCCGGGGCGTTCCGGCTCAGTCTGTCAGGGGGGCCTCCCGGCGGCGCTTCAGATCCTCATAGGACTCCCGGGACCAGCGCTCCAGCGCTTCGGCCATGTACTGCCGGCGCTCCGCGGGGCGGAGCAGCTCCACCACGAAGGGGGCGTACTGGATGCCGGACTGGTCCAGAAATTCCTGATAGACCGTGTCGAAGTCCTTGGGCTCGGAATAGGTGCTGCCCACCGCGTCGGTGGCGGCGGACAGGCAGTCCGCCGCGGTGATGATATAGATCAGGCCCCGGAGAGGGGACTGCCGGGGGGAGAAGTCGATGGGATAGCCGCCCTTCTCGTCGTAGTGGCAGTGGTGTCCCCAGGCGATGTCGGCAAACTCCGCCACGGAGGGGTGCCTTTTCAGCAGCTCCGCGCCCATGTAAGGATGCAGCTGCAAAAGGCCGGACTCCTCCTCCAGTAGGCCGCGGCAGGAGAATTGGATCTGGTCGAAAAAGTGGAGCATCCCCACGTCGTAGAGCCGGCCGGCGGTGGCGGTAAAGGCGCCCAGCTCTTCCGCCCGGGCCCGGACCTCTTCCCCGCTGGCGCAGCCCAACACGCCGATCAGCTCCTCCGGGCAGTCCTCCGCCGCCCAAAGGCACAGGGCGCGGGCGATCTGGCTGGCCCGCCACATCCGGGCGTAGCTGGTGGGGTGGCGGGCGGCGAAGACGTTCTGCACCAGGTCGAAAAAGCTGATGCACCCGGGCAGCTCTATATAGGCGTACATCATCTGGCGCAGATGGAACATGAGCAGCTGGTTATAGTCGCCGGTGATCACCGTGGCCAGCCACCGGCACATCCGCTCTGTCATGACCCGGATGCGGCCGGCGTGGGCCCGCTGCTCCCGCTGGCCCATAGAGCGGGCGTATTCCATATACATCGACGGCGCCCCCAGATGGGAGAACATGCTCTGGGTGCTCATGTCGGTGTCGGGCAGAGCGGAGGACAGGGCATACAGCACGTCCAGAAACTCCGCCAGGTCGATGGAGCCGCTGTGATACAGCGCGGCGAAATAGGCGTACTGCCACCGGACCGGGGCGGGCTGGTCCTGCTGCTGGGCCTGGCGCAGCTGGGCCCGCTGGACGATCTGGGCCGATTCCAGCACCTGGGCGAACACATCCGGGTCCGCCGCGCCGCTGCGCAGATAGTTCATCAGGGTGGTCCGCTCCTGATGGCTCAGAAGCAGGAACCTGTCCCAGGGCAGGGAGGGGGTCTTGGCCCGCACGTCCGGGTCGGACAGTATGGCGATGGAGCGCTTCAGAGCCGCCAGCTTCGCCTTGGCGGAGCGCTCGTCGCTGTCGGGGTAGGTCAGGGCGATGTTGCCCATGCTCCGGTGGATATATCCCCGGATCTGGGGGTCAGTGATCTGGTCGTAATCGGTATCGAAATAGGACGCGCACTCGGTGAAGCACATCCGGATCCGGGCGAGGAAGAGATGGACGGGCAGGGGGGTGAGCATGGTCTCCAGGTTGTGCAGGCTCATGCCGGTCCAGTACAGCTCCCGGATCAGCAGGTCCCGGTCCTTTTTGTGCCGGGCGTACCCCATCAGCGCCAGATGGATCCGGTAACAAAGGGCCGTGTCCTTTTGGGCGTTGACGCTCATCAGCTTGTCGGCGAATCCCATCAGGTCTTCCAGCTCTTCCCGGGAGGCGGAGAGGATGTTGTCCAAAAGGGGGAACAGCTCCTCCCGCAGCAGGGCCGTGCCCTCCGCCAGACGCTGGCGGGTCTGTTGGCACAGCTGGCGCACCGACTGGCGGAAGCGGTCGCTGTCCGTCTGTTCGCAGGGCAGGTCCGAGGCCCGGCGCAGCTCGCTCAGCAGGGCCAGGTATCGCTCCTGATACGGCCTCATGATCCCGCCTCCTCCTGGGCCAGCCACCGGCGGAGCACGCCGGTGAGCTGCTGCAGACTGATGGGCTTGGCCAGGTGGCCGTTCATCCCCGCCTCATGGCAGGCCTGGATGTCCTCCACGAAGGCGTTGGCGGTCATGGCCACGATGGGGATGGAGCGGCTGTCGGTCCGGGGCAGGACCCGGATGGCCCGGGTAGCCGCCAGACCGTCCATCACCGGCATCTGCAGGTCCATGAAGATCAGGTCGAAGTGACCGGGGCCGCTGGCGCTGAAGCGCTCCACCGCCTCCCGGCCGTTGGCGGCGCACTCCACCTGGACGCCCTGCATCTCCAGCATCTCCACGGCGATCTCCCGGTTGATCTCGTTGTCCTCGGCCAGAAGGATGCGCCGGCCGGCAAAGCCGGACCCGCTCTCCCCGGCGGTCCGGGACTGCCGCCCCTCCCCGGTGAAGGCCAGGAGGGTCTGGGCCAGGCGGGAGCGGAACAGGGGCTTGGATACGAAGCCGGTGACGCCGTATTTGCGCATGTCGTCGTCGCTGAGGGACCACTCATAGGAGGACATGAGGAAGATGGGGATCTCCCCGCCCAGCATGGCCCGCAGCTCGCGGCAGGCCTTCACCCCGTCCACCACCGGCATCCGCCAGGCCAGAAGGATGGCGAAATAGTCCCGGCCCTCCATATGGGCCTGGGCGGCCATGTCTATGGCCGTGACGGTGGAGTCGCAGGCGTCGCATTCCATGCCCAGATCCCCGGCGATCTCCCGCAGATGGTCCAGCACGGCGGCCTCGTCCGCCGCCAGGATGCGCAGCCCCTTCAGGGCCTGGGCGCCGGTCTCCGGCTCGTCCAGCTGCTCCAGAGGCAGGGTCACGGTGAACTGGGAGCCCACCCCCTCCTGGCTGGACACGTGGATGGAGCCGTTCATCATCTCCACCAGGTTGTGGGTGATGGTCATGCCCAGGCCCGTGCCCTCGATGCGGCTGACGGAGCCGGCCCGCTCAAAGGGCTGGAAGATCCGGGAGAGGAACTCCGGGCTCATGCCCATGCCGGTGTCCCGGACGGTGAACTCATAATAGGCGTAAGAGCCGGTGTTGCCGTACCGCTCGCCGGTCTCCCGCACCCGGAGGGATATCTCGCCCTCCTCGGGGGTGAATTTCACCGCATTGGTCAAGATGTTGATCAGGATCTGCTGGATGCGGAGCTGGTCGCCCCGGACCCGCTCGCAGTGGATGCCGGTGAAATCCAGGGTCACCTTCTGGCGCTTTTTGTCCGCCTGGGGCTGGAGCACGGCCATGAGCCCGTGGATGAAGTCGGCCATGGTGAATTCCTCGGGGTTGAGGGCCATTTTGCCGCTCTCGATCCGGCTCATGTCCAGAATGTCGTTGATCAGCCCCAGCAGATGGCGGCTGGACAGGTCGATCTTCTCCAGGCAGTCCTCCAGCCGCCCGGTGTCGCCGATGTGGGCGCGGGCGATGGTGGTCATGCCGATGATGGCGTTCAGGGGCGTGCGGATGTCGTGGGACATGTGGGAGAGGAAATCGCTCTTGGCCCGGTTGGCGGCGTTGGCCGTGTCCAGGGCGCTTTGCAGCGCGGCGCTGGCGGCCTCCAGCTGCTCCTGATAGCGCAGCAGCTCCCATGTCTCGTCCCGCAGCAGCACCAGCGCCATGCCACCCGGCCAGGGGGCGACGCGGGCGGAGATGTGCCGGCCGTCCAGCTCGATGTGCTCCCGGTCCGTGGTGTGGCCGGCGGCGGCCGCGTCCAGCGCCGGTACCAGCGCCGCCAGCAGGGAGGATCTGTCCGGCAGATACTCCGAGGCCGGATTTTCGTATGCGCACCGCCACAGGCCGTCATCTCTGGCGGCCAGGAGGATCGGGGCGGGAAGCAGATCGTAAGGGGCGGTCATAGCGGGGTCAGGCCGGTCCACAGGCGGATTCTCCTTTCGGTTTACTCAGGGTGTCAAAGCTCAGAAGCGGGTGATGTTGTCCGGGCCGATGTCGGCCAGAGTGGGGGCGCCGCACATGGTCATGGTGTCCCGCAGCTCGGCGATGATCTTGTCCAGATACACCCGCATCCCCTCCGCGCCGGCGGCGTAGACGAAGGGTACCAGGGGCCGGCCGATCAGCACCGCGTCCGCCCCCAGGGCCAGGGCCCGGAACACGTCCGTGCCGGAGCGGATGCCGCCGTCCACGAACACGGGGACCCGTCCGGCCACCGTTTTGGCGATGGCGGGCAGCACCTCCGCCGTGGCGGGCACGCCGCCCTGGACCCGGCCGCCGTGGTTGGAGACTACGATGGCCGCCGCGCCGCCCTGGATGGCCTTCTCGGCGCCGGCAGGGGTCATGATCCCCTTGACGATGAAGGGCATTTTGGCGTAGGCGGTGATCTGGCGCAGCTCCTCCACGGACTTGCTGCCCGCGTTGGGGTTCATGGCCTTCAGGAAGGGCAGGCCCGCCCCGTCCACGTCCATGGCGGCGGCGAAGATGCCCTTGGCGTTCAGGATGTCCAGCTTCTCGAACACGGCCTCCAGATTCCAGGGCTTGATGGTGGGTATGCCGATGCCCTGGACCTTTTCCATGTCCCGGACGGAGCTCTTCATGATCTCCGGGTCCACCCCGTCCCCGGTGAAGGCGGCGACGCCGTATTCCGCCGCGGCGGGGACCAGAATGCTGTTATAGGCGAAGTCGTCGTACTTGTCCCCGTAGTGCAGCTTCAGCGAGCCGAGGGGGGCGATGAAAATAGGGGCCTTGAAGTTCCAGCCGAACAGGCGGAAGGAGGTGTCCGGCACGGCGTTGGGGCACAGGGTGTCCATGTTCACAAGGACCTCCTGCCACTTGGCGTAGTTGCGGGCGGCGGTGTTGTTGGGGGCCTTGCAGCCCGGGCCGGGGACGGTGTTGCCGCAGGCCCGGCCGTCGCACACGGGGCACGCCTTGCAGTAGGGGCCGACCTGGTCACGGGCGGCCTGCAATATCTCGTTATAGGTCATGGTCGTACGCTCCTTTGTGTAAACGTTCATTAATATAGTAGGTTGTATCCATTATATCGCCCGGCGGAAAAATGTCAATCTGCCCCGGGCGGGAAGGTGACAAAATTGTTAGGCCGGAGGGGTGGAAAACCGGGGGAGCGTCTGGTAAACTGGCGGGGGAGGTGGGGAGATGTACAAGGCGTTTCTGGTGGAGGACGACGAGCTGATCGCCTCCCGGCTGGCGGCCTATATGACCGGATGGGGCTTCGAGGTGCGCGCCGCGGAGGACTTGCGCCGGGTGATGGAGGAGTTTCGCGCCTTCGGCCCCCAGCTGGTGCTCATGGACATCGGCCTGCCGTTTTACAACGGTTACCACTGGTGCAGGAGGATACGGGCGGAGTCGCAGGTGCCCATCGTGTTTTTGTCCTCCGCGTCGGACAATATGAACATCGTCATGGCCATGGACATGGGCGGGGACGATTTCATCCCCAAGCCCTTTGACCGGGAGGTGCTGATGGCGAAGATCCAGGCGGTGATGCGCCGGACCTATGATTTTCGGGCGCCGCTGACGGTGCTCCGGGCCGGGGAGGCGCTGCTGGATACCGGCAGCGCCACCCTGTCCTTCCGGGGAGAGCGGATCGAGCTGACGAAAAACGATTACCGCATCCTGGAGACGCTGATGGCCAACCGGGGCCGGGTCGTGACCCGGGAGGAGCTGATGGAAAAGCTGTGGCAGACGGACTGCTTCGTGGACGAAAACACCCTGACGGTGAACGTGGCCCGGCTGCGCCGCCGTCTGGAGGCGGCGGGGCTGGCGGCGTTCATCGTCACGAAAAAGGGCGTGGGCTATATGGTGGAGGACCGATGAGGAGCGGGATATTTTCCTATCTGCGCCGGATCGCGCCGGCGGCGGCGCTGTTCGCGCTGTTCGCGGGGGTGTTCGCGGCGGTGTTCTATCTCTCCGGCGCGCCGGCGGCGGCGGTGGGATACGCGGCGGTGCTGTGCGGCTTCTTGGGGCTGGTGTGCCTGGCGGCCGGGGCCGTGCGCTATGCCGGCCGGCGGCGGCAGATGGCGGCCGCGCTGCGAGACCCGCTTCTGCCGGTGCAGCTGCCCCAGGCCGGCGACGGTCTGGAGGAGGATTATCAAAAGCTGATCGGCGCGCTGCGGGAGGAGCTGGACCGGCGGCAGGCCCGGACGGACCGGGCCGTGGAGGACCGGCTGGACTGGTTCACCGGCTGGGTCCACCAGATCAAGACTCCCATCGCCGGGCTGGGCCTGCTGCTGGAGGACCCGCAGCCGGACCGGGGGGAGATGAAAAACCAGCTGTTCCGCATCGAACAGTACGCGGAGATGGCCCTGGGCTATCTGCGGCTGGACGGGGGACAGGACCTGGTGGTGGCCCGGTACGGGCTGGACGGCATCGTCCGGCGGGCGGTGAAAAAGTATGCCGCCTGGTTCATCCGCCGGGGGGTGACGCTGAACTACGGACCGGTGGAGGGCCAGGTCCTCACCGACGAGAAATGGCTGGGCTTCACCGTGGAACAGCTGCTGTCCAACGCCCTGAAATACACCCCCCGCGGCAGCGTGAGCGTCTATACCGAGCCGGGCCCGACGCTGGTGGTCCGGGATACGGGGGTGGGTATCGCCCCGGAGGATCTGCCTATGGTGTTCGAGAAGGGCTACACCGGCTTCAACGGCCGCCGGGGCGACGGCCGGTCCACAGGCATAGGGCTGTATCTGTGCCGCCGGGTGTGCCGGATGCTGGGCCACGACATCTCCCTCCGGTCCGAGCCGGGCCGGGGCACCGAGGCGCGCCTGGATCTGGCGGAGCGGGAGCTGGGCGTGGAGTGACAAAAGTGACAGGATCGTAAGGCAGGGCGGGAAAGTGTAAGCCAAAGCGATGGCATCGCTTTCCCGCCCGGTCCATAATAGGACCAAAGGAGGCCGGTGAAGATGGCGCTTTTGGAAGTGGAAGATCTGCAAAAAACATACACGTCCCGGTTCGGGGGACAGGCGGTCCACGCCCTGACGGGGGTGAGCTTCTCCCTGGAGGAGGGGGAATTCGCGGCGGTGATGGGGGAGTCCGGCTCCGGCAAGACCACCCTTCTGAACGTGGTGGCCTCCCTGGACAGGCCCACGGCGGGCCGGGTGCTGCTGGCGGGCCGGGATATGGCGGACCTGCCGGAGCGGGAGCTGGCCGCCTTCCGGCGGGACAACCTGGGTTTTGTGTTCCAGGAGTTCAACCTGCTGGACACCTTCAACGTCCGGGACAACATCCTCCTGCCCATGGTGCTGGCGGGCCGGTCCCGCCGGGAGATGGACCAGGTCCTGCCGGAGCTGGCGGCCCGGCTGGGCATACGGGAGATCCTGGACAAGTACCCCTATGAGATATCCGGCGGGCAGAAACAGCGGACCGCCGTGGCCCGGGCGCTGATCCTCTCGCCCTGCCTGGTGCTGGCGGACGAGCCCACGGGGGCGCTGGATTCCCGCAGCTCCGACGGGCTGCTGGCGCTGCTGGACAGCGTCAACGCCGGGGGGCAGACCGTGCTGATGGTGACCCATTCGGTGAAAGCCGCCAGCCACGCGGGGAGGGTGCTGTTCATCAAGGACGGCACGCTGTATCACCAGCTGTACCGGGGAGAGGACGACCAGGGACGGTTTTACGGCCGCATCTCCGACGTGCTGACGGCGCTGGCCGGGGGGCGGAGCGATGGGTGAGCGGTTTTATGCCCGGCTGGCCTGGGACTGTCTGCGGAAAAACAGCCGCTTTTATGTGCCCTATCTGCTGACGGTAGCCGGGGCCGCGGCGGGATTTTATATGCTGGCCACCACCGGCGACCCGGCGGGCATGGCCGACCCCGGGGACGTGCGGGCCATCATGCGGATGTGCACGGTGGTGTTGGCTCTGGTATGCGGCGGCTTTCTGCTGTACACCAACGGCTTTCTCATGAAGCAGCGGGGCCGGGAGTTTGGCCTGTACGCGGTGCTGGGCCTGGACCGGGCCAACATGACCCGGCTGCTGGCGTGGGAGACGGCGCTCACCGCCGCCATCGGCGTGGGCGGCGGCCTGGCCGGCGGGGTGCTGCTGGACCGGCTGCTGCTGCTGACCCTGGCGAAGCTGACGGGGCGGACCTATCTCGGGCCGGTGATCTATGGCCGGTGCCTGGCGCTGACGGCGGGCGTGTTCCTGCTCATCCTGGGGCTCATCTTTGCCGCCAACGTGGTGCGGGTGGGGCGTATGCGCCCGTCGGATCTGTTGATAAGTGGAAATGTGGGGGATAAAGAGCCAAAAAGCAGATGGTTCATCGCTTTGGTGGGGATCGCTCTGCTGGGGACGGGCTACGGCATCGCCATCGGCCGGCCGGCGCTGATGGGGTCCGTGACGCAGGACGACATCCTGTGGTTCTTCGCGGCGGTGCTGCTGGTGATCTTCGGCACCTTCGCCCTGTTCCTGGCCGGGACGGTGACGGGGCTGAAGCTTTTGCGCCGCTGGAAGGGCTATTACTACAAGGCCCGGCACTTCATCTCCGTGTCCGGCCTGATCCACCGGATGGGCCGCAACGCCGCGGGCCTGGCCATCATCTGTATATTGTCCACGGCGGTGCTGGTGATGGTGTCCAGCACGGTGTGCCTGCGCATGGGGCTGGAGAGCCACCTGCGCGGATACTTCCCCCGGGACGTGATGTGCGAGTTTGGAAGCATGGTGGAGGAGGACTGGGACGGGCTGCTGGACGGGGCGCTGGAGGAGGCCCGGGCGGCGGGCTACCACCCCGAAAGCGTGGTCCGCTATACCTGGTGGGAGTACGGCTGGGACGACGACAGAGTGGTCAACGCCGTCAACCTGTACTTCCTGGACGGGGCCGGATACGAGGATATGACCGGCCGGCACGCGGACCTGGCGCCGGGGCAGGTGCTGACCACCGCCCCGGGCGATACGCTGACGGTCATGGACACCACCTTCACCGTGGCGGGACATCTGGATCGGGACGACGACCCGGCGGCGGTGTATATGACCCGGGCGCTCGGGCTGGAGGACCCGCTGCTCCAGGGGGAGCACCAACAGCTGGTGGTGGCGGACGCCGACGCCATCGCGGCGCTGCGGCTCGAGGCCGAGAACTACCGGGCGGGCGATCCCCACTATAGCTGCGGTTTCGGCACCTTCGTCATGCACTGCGTGGACTTCGACCTGCCCGCGGGGGAGGACACCCATGGATGCCTGGGCGTCATCCGCCAATATGTGTATGACAACCACGCCCACGAGGGGTCCTTCGCCGACGGCAGCAAGGATATCGGGCAGACCAGAGGCGACCTGCTGGTGGAGTATGGCTCGCTGCTGTTTCTGGGGCTGTTTCTGGGGACGCTGTTTTTGGGCGGAGCGGCGCTGCTGATCTACTACAAGCAGGTATCCGAGGGCTACGAGGACCGGCAGCGGTTCGCCGTGATGCGGAAGGTGGGCATGGACGAGGTCCTGGTCCGCCGGTCTGTCCACAGCCAGATCCTGCTGGTGTTCTTCCTGCCGCTGGTCACCGCCTTCTGCCATATGGCGGCGGCCTTCCCCCTGGTGGCGCGGCTGCTGGAGATATGGGACATGCTGGACAGGGGCCTGTTTTTGCTGTGCACGGTGGGCACGGCGGCGGCCTTCGCGGTGGTGTATACGGCGGTATACCTGCTGACGGCCCGGGTCTATGCCCGGCTGGTGGGCCGGTGACTGCAAGATATTGGAAACGCCCCAGGGGTGACAGCCCCCGGGGCGTTGTCAACTGTACCCAAAAATCCGCGCGGGGCGGCGCAAGGGTTGGGCAGAATGGATAATTTGCAGGATTTCAAAGATAAAATTTCATTTTTTGCTTGAATTATCAAAAACACAGGCATATAATGAGCGTACATTGCAGAATCGGAAACGAAAAGCTGCATATACTGGCAAAATCATTGGGAGGATAAAACACATGAAAAAGATAGTTGCACTCCTGCTTGCGCTGCTGATGGTCCTGTCCCTGGCCGCCTGCGGCGGCTCCGGCAGCGACGCCGGCGATAAGGGCGGCGACGCGGCCGCCTCCGGCACCAGCCTGTCCATCGGCACCGGCGGCTCCAGCGGTACTTATTACGCCTTCTCCGGCGTGCTGTCCACCTTCCTGGAGGACAAGACCGGGGTGAAGATGGTCGTCAACGAGAGCGGCGGCTCCGCCGCCAACATCGCCGGCATCGACTCCGGCCTGTACGACCTGGG
>CANQUE010000019.1 GCA_947626905.1 uncultured Oscillospiraceae bacterium | reverse complement strand
AACTGCAAGGAGATGCTCCGGGCCAAGCTGGCGGAGATCAAGGAGCGGGAACACCTGGAGAAGATCGAGGACATCAAGGGCGTGCAGATGAAGATCGAGTGGGGCAGCCAGATCAGAAGCTATGTGTTCATGCCCTACACCCTGGCCAAGGACACCCGTACGGGCTATGAGAACAGCAACATCCAGGCGGTGATGGACGGGGATATCGACGGGTTCATCAACGCCTTCCTGGCCATGAAGGCGGGCTGAAGGGAAAAAAGGCAAAAGTAGATCGACAGCGGGCCTGCAAGCGCAGGCCCGCCGTCTTTTTAAAGGAGAGAGATATTCTTCCGGGGTTTACAGATCCAGTACCGCTTTGCTGGCGGCATTCAGCTTCTGCTTGGGGGTCACCAGGGACACCACCACCGTCAGAGCCACCGCGATGGCGCAGGTGATGAAGTAACCGGGCAGAGCGGAGGGGTAAGCAAAGCCGGTGACGAGGGGCAGGATGTTGAACACCACCGCGTAAGCCAGCCCGGCGATGACGCCGGCGCTGTTGCAGCGATCCCACAGCAGCCCCACGATGAATACGGGGAAGGTGCCGCTCACCAGTGTGCCCCAGCCAAAGGTACCCAGCAGGCCCACCAGCTCGGAGCTGAACACGGACACCACGATGGACACGATGCCAAGCACGATCATGAACACACGGGAAACGTGGATCTGCTTGGAGGGGTCGATCTTGATGCCCAGCGCGCTGGGCAGATCCTTGCTCAGCAGCGTGGAGGAGGACGTCAGGAACATACTGGCGGAGGAAAGGGCCGCGGCCAGTATGGCGGCATAGGCCAGAAGCTGCGCCCACAGACCGCAGTGGTTCACAAAGGCATAGATGGCGTCGTCGCTGTTCGCCAGGGGGTCGATGTTGCCGGTGGCTACCAGATACAGCGCGCCATAGCCCATGGCCACGCACAGGAAGCTGACGATGGCGTGAGTGATGCCGGAGACCAGGCCGGTCTTGGGCAGATCCAGGGGGTTCTTCACCGCATACATGCGGGTGAGCACCTGGGGCTGGCCCACGCATCCCAGCAGGGGGATGAGCATCCAGGTCAGGCTGATGCCGCCGGGCTGGGTGCCCCAGGCGTTCAGGAAGTCGGGGCCCAGCTGCTTTTCCACGCCGTTGGCGCCTACCACAGAGGAGGCCGCGCCCACGGCGTTCAGTACGTTGCCGAAGCCGCCGGTCACGGCAAAGAACGCGATGATGAGCACCACGCCCGCGATGACCATGATAGCGCCCTGGAACGCCTGGGACAGCAGCCCGCCCACCTCGCCGGAAAGGGCGGTGTAAGCGGTCAGCAGACCGAAGATGATGAGTCCGGCCACGATGGGCGGGATGTTGATCAGGTTGGAGATCAGCGCCGTGCCGGCGGATATCTGGGCCGCCAGATAGCCCACGCAGCCCAGGGTGATGATGATGGACATCAGGGCCTTGATGAGCCGGTTCTTATTGAACCGCACGTCGCACACGTCGCCCAGGCTGGAGATGTCGGCCACCTCCGCCATGGCGCGCATTTTCTTGCCCAGGATGATGTAGCTGGCGGCGAAGGCGCTGCTGCCCAGCATCCAGAATGTCATGGCGTTGCCGGTGGCATAGATCAGACCGGGCACGCCCACCAGAGCGAAGGCGGAGGCCACGCCTGCCATGCTGGACAGACCCACCGCCAAGGGGCCGAACATGGCCGTGCCGCCAAAGTATGCCTGGGCGGTGGTGGCCTTTTTCTTTGACCAGAGGCCGATGCCGAAGGAGGCCGCGATCATAGCGGCGCAGAACAGGAGAATGACGACTACGCGTGTCGTTGACATTTTATTTGCCCTCCTTTATCTTTTTTGCCTCCTGGCAGAACTCATCCCAGTCCTTCTGGCTGAGCCACTCGTCCCGGAGCAGATAATAGCCCAGGGCGATGGTGAGCAGGCCGCCGATCCAGTAAATGAAGATGACGGGGGCAAAGGAGGGATGCAGCCCGAAGACGGTGAAGCTGGGCATCACGCCGGCGAACGCGTCGGCATAATAGCCGCACAGGATGAAGGCCACGGCGTACAGAACGGCCCAGATCGCCAGGGGGTATATCAGCACTTTTTTGGACACCACGCCCTTCTTGGCGAAGCCAAGGATGAGGTGCAGTCCGATCAGCGGCACGCACAGCACCAGGCCGATCACATAATGCCCAATGGTACCCAGCACGATGCATACGATCCACAGCAGCGCTATGAGCACGAAGATTGGCGTCTTTTTCGTTTGGATATTCATAGCGAACCTCTCTTTCTCATAAAATTGCAGTTACCAGATATGGTTCTTCTCGGCCTCTTCCCTCAGCCAGTCCCGGAAGTCGGGGTGAGCGATGGCGATGAGCGCCTCCACCCGGCGCTTCACATTCAGGCCCCGCAGCCAGGCGATGCCGTACTCGGTGACCACATAGTCCACATCGTTGCGGGAGGTGGACACCACTGCGCCCTGGGCCAGGAAGGGGACGATCTTGGAATGGCGCACGCCGTCCTTGGAAACATAGCTGGAGTGCATGGCGATGATGGATTTGCCGCCGGGGGACATCTGGGCGCCCTGGACGGTCTCCGCCTGGCCGCCGGTGCCGGAGAACTGGGTGTGGCCTACGGTCTCCGAAGCGCACTGGCCTGTCAGATCCACTTCCAGCGTGGCGTTGATGGACACGAACTTGTTGTTCTTGCCGATGGTGTAAGGGTCGTTGGTGAACGTGCAGGATTTGAACAGCACGGTGGGGTTGTCGTTCAGATAGTCATAGAGCTTCTGGGTGCCCATGGTGAACGAGCAAACGGAATAGCCGTTATAGAAACCCTTTTGGCTGTTGTCTACCGCGCCGCACTCGATCAGATCCACCATGCTCTCGGTGAACATCTCCGTGTGGATGCCCAAGTGCTTCTTGCCGCGCAGCTCCGCCGCCACGGCGTTGGGGATGTTCCCGATGCCCAGCTGGATGGTGGAGCCGTCCTCCACCAGAGAGGCGATGTGCTTGCCGATCTGGGCATCCACATCCGTATAGGGGGCGGGGGGCACCTGGGGGATGGGCCTGTTGGATTCCACCAGCCCGGCCACCTGGGAGATGTGGATCATGGTGTCGCCGAAGGTGCGGGGGAAGTTGGGGTTGACCTCCAGAAGCACCACCGCCCCGTCGTCCGCCAGATCCTTTTCATAGATGGCGCTGATGGACAGGGACAGATAGCCATGGCTGTCCATAGGGGCCACGGTGGCGATCACCACCGGCCGCCGGCCCTCATATTTGGCCCGATACAGGGACTTTTTCAGCGCCGTGGTGGAGTGCTGAGGGATGTCGCTGACCAGCTTCTCCTCCTGGGCGCGGCGCAGGTTGGCGTTGAAGAACCAGCCATGATGGAACATGACGCCCTGCATCTCCGGGTCGTGGAACACGGGATAGTCCTTGATGGGCAGACAGGTGTGCAATATCACGTCCTTCACGCCGGTCTGTTTCAGATGCTGCATGTGGGAGAGAATAGCCTCCGGCTCTCCGGCAGCCTGTGCGCAGAAGATGTAGTCGCGGCTCTGTACCAGTTCCAGAAGCTGATCGGCGGACATGCACTTCTCCTGGTACATTTCTTGAATCGTTTTCATGTTTCCTCTCCTTTCGCGATGTGTAGAACTGGGGCCCAGCGTCCCAAGCCCCCTGATCTCTGGCCGACCAAATGGCTTCGATTGGTTGTTTTATCCAAAATGACAAAGAAAAAACAACCCCTATTGGTAAGATTACCATGGGGTTGTCAATAAGTAAAATATCCCTTTTTCATTCAGGATGAAATTTATTCATTAGAAATGATTCATCATTTATGAAAATGTTTCATAAAAAATAAGCGCTCGGCAGCCTGGCCGGCGTCAGCGCACCTCAGGACACATATCCAGAAAGTACCGCATCGGGGCGGTGATGAATTTGTCCCTCCGGTAGATGAGGGAGAGCGTCCAGGGGAAGGAGGGCTCCTTCAGCTGCAGCAGCGCCACGCGGGACAGATCGCGTTGATTCAGCAGGGCCAGAGGAATGAGCGCCACGTCCTGGCTGTTGGCCGCCATCTCGAAGATGAGCTCCCACTGGGAGCTGTAAAACCTCACGGAGGGCTCAAATCCGGCCTCGCGGCACTTGTTCACCACCATGTCGTGATACATGAACTCCGGCGACATCATCAGAAATTTTTGTTCCCGCAGTTCCGAAAAGGAGACGACCTTCTTGTCCGCCAGCGGGTGATCCCTGGACACCACCAGCATCACCTCGGACACATAGACCGGGCGCTTGCAGTATTTCTCATCCTCAAAGGGTTCCAGCACCACGCCCAGGTCCAGCGCACCGGTGGACAGATGCTCACATATGGATTTGGAGGGAGTTTCCGTCATGATGAGATCCACCAGCGGGTAGGTCTGCCGGAACCGGAGGAGGGCGGAATAGAAGTATACCGTCCCGGCGGTGGGCGGCACGCCGATGCGCAGCGTGCCCCCGGTGTCATGCAGCCGCTGGAACAGCTCCTTCTCCTGGGCCTGGCAGTAGTCCAGGATGTTTTTGGCGTACTCATGCACCAGCCTTCCCTCCCGCGTGAGGGTGAAGCTGCGCGTATTGCGGTCGATGAGCTGGGCCTGCAGCTCGGTCTCCAGGGCGCGGATAGCCTTGCTCAAGGTGGATTGGCTCACAAAGAGGCGGTCGGCGGCCTTGGTGTAACTCTTCTGTTTTACGACTTCCACGAAATAGCGTAGCTGCATGCTCGTCATGTGTTCCACCCCTTGCCAGAGTAGCATACACCGCGGGACAAAGTCAAGCTGGCTCCGGGCCGCCGGCGGCGGGGAGGGGGTTGATTTTTTGCCCCGCAGCATATATAATAAATCAGTTAATGCCGGTGTGATGGAATTGGCAGACGTACCGGACTCAAAATCCGGCGGTGGCGACACCGTGCGGGTTCGACCCCCGCCACCGGCACCAAACCAACATAATCCGAACCCAAGACCTGTGGGACCATATCCCGTAGGCGATGGGTTCGGATTCGTGTTTTACTTTGAGCCGTATGAGGTGACGCATTTCAGGAATGGGGTGGTCAAACGGGTGACATCGAAGCCAAGGGGGCCGAAAAAGAAAAAAGGTAAGGGAGTAATCATTCTGTTGTGGATGATAATGGTATTTCGGAAACTGCTGTGCCACCGGCGCTGCCGCTTGCAATACGCGCTGCCAGATGGTATACTTTTTAGGGCCCTTGCGGGAAAAACGCCGTGCGGTGGGGCGGCTTTGCGCCGGATGCTCCATCATGCGCGGCGCTTTGGCTTTTGCATCAAAAGGAGAGGAGGGGCCGCTGGACCGGCCGGAGCAGAAGGCATATGGTACGGCTGATATTGGGACGGGCCGGGACCGGAAAGACGGCCCTGGTGTTCCGGGAGATAGCGGAATATGTGCGCCGGGAGCGGGAGGGCGTGGTCCTGCTGGTGCCGGAGCAGTACAGCCATGAGGCGGAGAGGGAGCTGTGCGCCGCGGCGGGGGATACCCTGAGCCGGTTCGGGGAGGTGCTGTCCTTTACGGGCCTGGCCCGGAAGGTGTTCTCCCAGGTGGGCGGGGCCCGCCCGGTGATGGACGGCGGCGGGCGGCTGCTGTGCATGGCCGTGGCGGCCCAGTCCGTGGGAGAGCTGCGGGCTTACCGGAAGGACAGGCGCAGCGCCCGGACGCTGGACAGTCTGGCCCGGGCGGCGGAGGAACTGAGAAACGCCGGGATCACCCCCCGAGAGCTGGCGGCCGCCGCCTCCGGGGCGTCGCCGCTGCTGCGGGACAAGCTGAACGATCTGGCCAAACTGATGGAGGCCTATGCCGCCGTCCAGGCCCGGAGCGGGGTGGACCCGGCGGGTCAGTTGGAGACTCTGGCGGAGGTGATCGGGGACAGCCGGGCCGTGCAGGGCGTGTTCTATGTGGACGGATTCTCCGACTTTACGGCGCTGGAAAAGCGGGTGCTGCAAAGCCTGGTCCGGGCCGGGACGGACCTGACCGTGTGCCTGACCTGCGGCCGGGAGGAGGACGACCCGCTGTTCCGGATCCCCGTGCAGACCGCCCACTGGCTCCGGGGCCTGGCCCGGGAGTACGGAGCGGAATGCCGGGAGCAGTGGCTGGAGCCGGCGCAGCCGGAGGAAGGGGCGCTGGATTACTTCTGCCGGCATCTGTTTGATTTCTCCGCCGGGCCTGTGCCGGACGAAGCCGGCGCGGTGACGGCGGTGGAGGCCGCGGACATATACGAGGAGTGCGAGCTGGCGGCGGCCCGGATGGCGGAGCTGGCCAGGTCCGGCTGCCGGTGGAGGGACATGGCGGTGGCGGCCCGGGGCTTCGGCGATTACCGCACGGCGCTGGAGAGCGCCTGCGCCCGGTACGGAGTGCCGCTGTTCCTGTCCGGCCGGGGGGACACCCTGCAAAAATGCGTGCCGCTGGCGCTGATATGCGCCCTGGAAGCGGTGAACCGGGGCTATGAGTACGAGGCGGTGTTCGGCTATTTGAAGACCGGGCTGGGCCCTCTTTGCCCGGAGGATGTGGACCGGCTGGAGAATTACGTGCTGCTGTGGGACATCCGTGGCAGCCGGTGGGACCGGCCCTGGACCATGCACCCGGAGGGGTACAACCGGCCCATGGACGACGACGCCCGGGCGCGGCTGGAGGCGCTGGAGCAGATGCGCCGGAAGGTGTCCGGGCCGCTGAAGGCCCTGGAGGACCGGGTGAAGCGGGCCCATACCGCAGCGGAACAGGCCATGGCCCTGGCGGCCTTTTTGGAGGACACGGCCCTGGCGGAGCGGCTGGAGGACCGGCGGCGGACCCTGGCGGCCCAGGGCCGGGCGGAGGCGGCGGCGGAGTGCGGCCGGCTATGGGAGCTGGTATGCGGGGCGCTGGAGCAGTTCGCGGCCCTGCTGGGGGATATGGAGATGGACGGGCCCCGGTTCATGGAGCTGTTCGGCCTGATGCTGTCCAAATACGATGTGAGCGTGATCCCCGTGTCCCTGGACCGGGTGGGAGCCGGGGACATGGACGGGATGCGCCGGCGGCATCTGCGCCTCCTGCTGGTGCTGGGCGCGGCGGACGGACGCGTGCCCGCGCCGGACGCGGCCGGCGGCGTATTCACCGCCGATGAGCGGGAGGAGCTGGCCTCCCTGGGCCTTGCCATGGGCGGGGCGGAGGAAGACATGAGCCGGGAGCTGGGGCGCATATACAACTGCCTGTCCCTGCCCTCGGAGTCGCTGTATATGAGCTGGTCCGCCGCCGACGGCGAGGGCGGCGAGGCCCGGCCCAGCCTGCTGGTGGCCCGGGCCCAGGCCCTGCTGGGCACGGTCCCGGTCCGGGGCGATATCCTCCGCGCCCGGACATTTTCCGCGGACGCCGCATTCGCCCTGGCGCTGCAGGGGCAGGCCGGCCGGGATGAGCCGGTATGCCTGGCGGCCCGGGAGCATTTTGTCCGGTCCGGCCAGGGGCCGGAGCTGGTCCGCCTGACCCGGGCGGCCCGGGCCGGGCTGGGAGACCTGGGACCGGAGGCGGTCCGGGCCCTGTACGGCAGCACGCCCACCCTCACCGCCACCCGGGCGGAGAAGTTCTCCGACTGCCGGTTCGGATATTTCCTGCAATACGGCCTGAAGGCCAAGCCCCGCCAGCAGGCGGTGTTCGATCCGAGGGATTACGGCACCTTCATGCACTATATCCTGGAGAACGTGGCCCGGGAGGTGTTGGACATGGGCGGCTTTGCCGCCGTGACCCGGGAGCAGGTGGGCTCCCTGGCGGACCGGTATGTGGACCAATACATCGACGAGCAGATGCACGGCTTCGCCGACAAGACGGCCCGGTTCGCCTATCTCTTCCGCCGGCTGCGCACCACGGTGCGGCAGGTGACGGAGGACATGTGGCAGGAGCTGAAGGATTCCCGGTTCCAGCCGCTGGACCTGGAGCTGGACCTGCGGGGAGAAGGGGTGCTGGACCCCGCCGCGGCCGGCGGGGTGCCTCTGGCCGGGCGGGCCGACCGGGTGGATGGCTGGGTCCGGGGGGATGCGCTGTATCTGCGGGTCACGGATTACAAGACCGGGGTGAAGGCCTTTGATCTGTCGGACGTGTGCCAGGGGCTGAACATGCAGATGCTGCTGTACCTGTTCACGCTGCAAAAGGGGGCGGCGGCCCGGTACGGCGTCAAGCGGATACTGCCCGCGGGGGTGCTGTATGTGCCGGCCCGGTTCGAGATCCTGGACGCGGACAGCGACGTGACGGCGGAGGAGCTGGAGGCGCTGCGGCGCAAGACCGTCCGCCGCAGCGGCCTGCTTCTGGACGACAGCGAGGTGCTGGAGGCCATGGAGCCCGGGCCGGACAGGCGGTTTTTGCCCATCCGGCTGAAAAAGGACGGCACCCCCTATAAGGACAGCGAGGGCTGCCTGGCCACGATGGAGCGGTTCGGGGCCCTGAGCCGGTATATCGACGCCACCCTGGAAAAGCTGGCCCAGGCCCTGCAGAGCGGGAGCGTCGCGGCGGACCCCTGGTTCAAGAGCAGCCGGGAAAACGCCTGCACGTTCTGCGATTACCGGCAGGCGTGCCTGTTCGACGAGGCGGCGGACGGCTGGCGGCTGCGCACGAAGCTGTCCCCGGAGGAAGCGTGGGAGAGGATCGAGAAAAATGAGTGAGTTTTGTTTGACGCCCTCCCAGCAGGCGGCGGTATCGGTCCGGGGCAGGCCGGTGCTGGTGAGCGCCGCGGCGGGCAGCGGCAAGACCAGGGTGCTGACCGAGCGGCTGATGGCCCGGGTGCTGGCCGGGGAGGATATCGACCGGTTCTTGGTCATCACCTTTACCCGCACGGCGGCGGCAGAGCTGCGCGGGCGCATTCTGACGGAACTGAACGCCCGTCTGGCGGCCGATCCCCGGAACGGGCACCTGCGGCGGCAGAGCGCCCTGCTGTACCGGGCCCAGATCGGCACCATCGACAGCTTCTGCGCCGGGCTCGTCCGGGAGAACGCCCATCTGGCGGGGGTCTCCCCCTCCTTCTCCCTGCTGGACGAGGAGCGGGCCCAGGCCATCCGCGCCCGGGCGCTGGAGGACGTACTGGACCGGGCCTATGAGGACATCGCCGGGAACGAGGATCTGCGGGCCCTGGTGGACAGCGTGGGCGCGGGCCGGGATGACCGGCGGCTGGCGGAGCTGATATTGGATCTGGACCGGCAGATGCAGAGCCGGGCCTTCCCGGAGAAGTGGATGGCCGAAGCGCTGGAGAGGCTGGACGCGCCCTATCCGGACGCGGCCCAGAGCCCCTGGGGGGCCTATATCCTGGCGGACGCGGCGGCGGAGGCCGTCTATCAGGCGGAGGAGCTGGAAAGAGCGCTGCAAGAGCTGGCCCGGCCGGAGAACGAGCCGGTGATGCGAGGGTACGGCCCGGCGATGGGCGAGATGGCGGCGCTGCTGCGAAGCGCGGCCCGGGCGGCGGCGGAGAGCTGGGACCGGACCCGGGAGGTCCTGTCCTCCCCCGATCCCCGGCTGGGCCGGGCGGGCAAGGACGCGGACGAAACGGTCCGGGCCCGGGCCAAGGAGGTGTGGGACGGGGCCAAGGCGGCCAAGGCCCGTCTGGCGGAGTCCGTGGCCGGGTCCGGCGCGGCGCTGCTGGCGGGGGCGGCGGCCTCCAAGGGACCTCTCACGGCGCTGCGGGATCTGCTGGGACAGCTGAAAAAGGAATATGACAGCCGGAAGCGCCGGGCGGATGTGTGCGACTTCGCCGACGTGGAGCATATGTGCGTGCAGATGCTGTGCGACGCCGACGGCGGCCCCTCCCCCCTGGCGGCGGCGGTATCCGGCCGGTTCGCCGAGGTGATGGTGGACGAGTACCAGGACGTGAACGGCGTGCAGGAGACCATCTTCCTGCGGGTGTCCGGCGAGGGGAAAAACCTGTTCACCGTAGGGGATGTGAAGCAGTCCGTGTTCCGCTTCCGGCTGGCCCAGCCGGAGATCTTCCTGCGCCGCTATGAGGCGTTTGCCGACGGGACGGCGGGGGAGCGGGTCCTGCTGCGGGAGAATTTCCGCAGCCGCCGGTGCGTGCTGGAGGCGTGCAACAGCGTGTTCGGGCGGATCATGTCCCGGGCGCTGGGCGGGGTGGAATACGACGACGAGGCCAGGCTGATCCCGGGGGCGGACTATCCCGCCCAGGGGGAGGCGCGGCCGGAGCTGTGCATACTGGAGCCGCCGGCGGAGGAGAGCGGGGAGGACACCCCGGACAAGGCCCTGCTGGAGGCCCGGTATGTGGCCGGGCGCATCCGGGCCATGGTGGACGGAAAAGAGCCGGTCAGCGACGGCCGGGGCGGACTGCGGCCTGTGCGGTACGGGGACATCGCCCTGCTGCTGCGGGCCCCCAATACCACGGGCGGGGCCTACCGGCGGGCCTTGGCGGAGGCGGGCGTGCCCGTCAGCGCCCGGCAGGGAGGGGCTTTCTTCTCCCAGCCGGAGGTGAGCTTTGCCATCTCTCTGCTGGCGGTGGTGGACAATCCCCGCCAGGATGTGCCGCTGGTGGCGGCGCTGCGGGGGCTGCCCTTCGGCTTCACGCCGGACCAGCTGAGCGCCGTGCGGACGGCGGGCAAGGGAGAGCTGTGGGACGCGCTGCTGGCCCGGGCGGAGCAAGACGAACGCTGCCGCCGGTTCGCGGACCTGGTGGAGGAGCTGCGGGGCTATGCCCGGGAGGAGGCCACGGACAGCCTCTTGCGGCGGCTGTACGACAGGACCGGGCTGCTCAACGTCTGCGCGGTCATGCCGGACGCGGCCCAGCGGACCGCCGGCCTGATGCAGCTGTACGAATATGCCCGGCAGTTCGAGCAGGACGGGAACCGGGGCCTGTTCCGGTTCGTGGGCTGGCTGCGGGAGCTGGAACGCCGGGGCATGGAGCCCCCCGCCGCCGACCGGGGGGACGCGGTGCGGCTGATGAGCGTGCACAGATCCAAGGGTTTGGAATTTCCCGTGGTGTTTTTGGCGGACAACGGCCACGGCTGGGCCGGCGGCCAGAACGGCCAGGTGCTGTGCCACGACGAGCTGGGCCTGGGCATGCGCATGACGGACCCGGTCCGGGGGGTGCGCTGGAAGACCCTGCCCTGGCGGGCCATCCAGCGGCGGGAGCGGCAGGAGGATCTGAGCGAGCAGGAGAGGCTGCTCTACGTGGCCATGACCCGGGCCCGGGAGCGGCTCATCATGACATGCGTGCTGCCCCAGGCGGCCCGGAAGATCGCCGGCTGCGGCCCCGCCGGGGACGGGCCGATCAGTCCCCGGGTGCTGGGCCGGGCGAAGAATACCGCCGACTGGCTGATCCGGGCCGGCGCGGCGGACGCCGGCCGGACCATCGATATGAAGCTGGCCCAGCCGGCCGGGGCGGCGCCCGCCCCGGCGGAACCGGACCGGGAGCGGCCCGCCGGGGACCCGGCGCTGACGGAGGCTCTGGCCCAAAGGCTGGCCTGGCGCTATCCCTATGAGGCGGCGGTGAGCCTGCCGTCCAAGCTGACGGCCACGTCGGCGGCGGAGCTGGCCCCGGAGGCGGCGGACCGGGAGGCGGCGGAGCTGACCCCGAGCAGGTCCTGCGGCGGCCCTCTGCGCCGGCCGGATCTCGGCCGGAGGGACCGGCCGCTCACCGGGGCGGAGCGGGGCGTGGCGGCCCATCTGGTCATGCAGCACATCGACTTTGCCCGGACCGGCTCGGCGGAGCAGATCGACGGCGAGATCGCCCGGCTGGAGCGGCTGGGCTTTCTGGACAGCCGCCAGGCCGCCTCGGTGGACCGGGAGGATATCCTG
The DNA here is from genome assembly GCA_947626905.1 of uncultured Oscillospiraceae bacterium. GTDB lineage: Bacteria > Bacillota > Clostridia > Oscillospirales > Oscillospiraceae > CAJOIG01. The sequence continues at coordinate 26,095 of CANQUE010000019.1, read as the reverse complement.
GCCTTTTTCCGCTCGGAGCTGGGGGCCCGGGTGCTGGCCGCGGAGAAGGTGATCCGGGAGTTTCGGTTTTCCCTGCTGTGCCCCGCCAAGCTTTGGATCGCCCGGGCCCCGGAGGAGGAGATCCTGCTCCAGGGCGTGGTGGACTGCTGCATCCAGGAGGCCGGGGCCCTCACGGTCATCGACTTCAAGACCGACGCCGACGTGGTCCCGGAGCGCCACGCCGCCCAGCTGGCGGCCTACGCCGCGGCCATGGAGCGGATCTGGCGGATGCCGGTGAAGCAGGCGGCGCTGTGGTATCTGCGCCGGCGCAGAGCGGAATACTGCCCGCTGCCGGAGAAAAAATAGCGGTCTCGGCGCAAAAAAACCGTTGCGCTTTTGAAAAAGCTATGGTAATATAACTTTTGCGTCTTGTAACGGCGGCGGCCTGCCGCACTCAAGACAGCTTGATTTGAGGTGAAATACGATGAAGGAAGGCATCCATCCCAAGTACTACAAGACCACCATCCGGTGTGCCTGCGGCAACGTGATCGAGACCGGTTCCACCCGGGAGAACATCACCGTGGAGATCTGCTCCAAGTGCCACCCGTTCTTTACCGGCAAGCAGAAGCTGGTGGACACCAGCGGCCGCGTGGACAAGTTCAACCGCAAGTACGGTCTGACCAAGTAAGGGAATGCCGTTGTAAAAGCCCCGCTCGCCTGAGCGGGGCTTTTGCTATGCCTGGGGACTCATACCAATAGTAGAAAAACTTCTCTCCAAATTATACGGCTGGTCGGTTTCAAACCGGGGCGAAAGATGCTAGACTTGTAGGCAGAAAGACAAATAGGAGGGCCTGCAAAATGAGTACGACGCTTTCGGAGAGCATCCGCCGGTTCCGCCGGGAACGCTCGCTGACCCAGGAGCAGCTGGCGGAGGCGCTGGGGGTCACGGTGGGGGCCGTATACAAGTGGGAGGCGGGGCTGTCCGCCCCCGGCATCGGGCTGCTGATGGAGCTGGCGGACCTGTTCGACACCTCGGTGGACGTGCTGCTGGGCTATGATGTGAAGAGCAGCCGGCAGGCCGACACGGTGAAACGGCTGAAGGACTGCCTCCACGACCGGGACAGGAGCGGCCTGGCCGAGGCGGAGAAGGCGCTGCTGCGCTATCCCAACTGCTTCGACGTGGTGTATCAGAGCGCCCTGCTGTACTACCTGTTCGGGCTGGCCGACAGGGTCCGGGCCCGGCTCCGCCGGTCGGTGGAGCTGATGGAGCGGGCCATCGTCCTGCTGGGGCAGAACACGGACCCGAACGTCAGCGAGTTTTCCATCACCTACGACATGGCGGAGGCGTACTTCGAGCTGGGGGAGAATGAGAAGGCCCTGGAGCTGCTGAAGAGCAACAACCCCCGGGGCATCAACAACGACGTGATCGGCCAGTCCCTGGCCGGGGTCTGCGAGCGGCCCCAGGAGGCGGTGGAGTATCTGTCCACGGCGCTGGTGTCCGCGTCCGCCGCGCTGATCCGGATCTTCACCGGCCTGGTGAACGTGTACTTCAAGGAGGGCGACTTCGCCGCGGGGGCGGCGGCCATGGAGCTGATCCTGGGCTACTTCACGGGGCTGAGGACGAAGGGGAAGAGCAACCTGTTCGACAAGCCCTGCACGGCGTTTTACGTCTGCCTGGCCCACGCCCGGCTGAAGCTGGGCGAGCCGGAGGCGGCCCGGGCGGCCCTGCGGGCGGCGCGGGAGCTGGCGGAGCGGTTCGACCGGGACCCCGACTATACCGCGGACGGGCTGCGCTTTTTCGGCGCGGCCAAGCGCCAGACCGCTTTCGACACCATGGGCGACACCGCCATGCAGGCGGCGGAAGAGACCGTGATCTCCCTGGACGACGGGCAGCTGGCCGGGCTGTGGGAGGATGTGTCCCATGAAGGATAAGACGCTGCGCCGGGAGTACACCGCGTGGTTTTTCCGGGGCAATCGGCTGGCATACTGCGGGATGCTCCTGGCGGCGCTGCTGTTCAGCCTTTTGAACCTGTCGGTGGCGTGGCTGCTCCAGCAGCTGGTGGACTATGTGGCCGGGGAGCCGGACGCCTTTTCCCTGGGCGCGCTGGCGGCGCTGACGGCGGGGATCATCCTGGCGATCGTGCCTTTGAAGGCGCTGCAGTACGGCACAAAGCCCCGGTTCATGGCCCGGGCGCTGACCCAGTTCAAGCGCTTCGCCTTCGGCAGGCTGATGCGCAAGAGCATCGCCTCCTTCCAGAGCGAGGCGACGGGCACATATCTGTCCGCTTTTTCCAACGACCTGACGACCGTCGAGACGAACTACCTGGAACGGCAGTATGAGCTGGTGTTCAACACGGTCTGGGCCGGCGGCGCGGTGGCACTGATGGTGCTGTACAACCCCATCCTGGCCGTCATCGCCATTGGGCTGTGCGCCATGCCCCTGCTGGCCTCTATGAAGGCGGGGGCCCATATGGAGCGGGCGGAGAAGGCGGTGTCGGAGAAAAACGGCGCTTTCACCGCCTCCCTCAAGGACATCCTCAGCGGCTTTTCCGTGGTGAAGGGTTTCCGGGCGGAGGACGCCGCCGTGGGGCTTTTGGAGCAGAGCAGCGGCGCGGTGGAGGCCGCCAAGTGCCGGCGGCGGAAGGTCGCCGTGGTCCTGGGCGCCATCGGCGGCCTGGCTGGCAGCTCCGCACAGCTTGGCACCTTCCTGGCCGGGGCGCTGCTGGTGCAGGTGGGCCGGGGCGTCACCCCGGGGGTGCTGATCGCGTTCATGGACCTGACCGGAGCGGTGATCACCGTCGTAGGGGAGATGCCGGAGATGCTGGCCTCCCGCCGGGCGGCGCTGGCGCTGGTGGACAAAATGGCCCGGGCGCTGGAGTCCAACGTCCGGGACGAGGGACGGGACGTCCCCAACCGCCTGGAAAATGGTATCTCGGTGGATGATCTTTGCTTCGGCTATGAGCCGGGCAGCGAGGTGCTCCACCACGTCAGCCTCGACTTCGCCGCGGGGAAGAGCTACGCCGTGGTGGGCGCTTCCGGCAGCGGGAAATCCACGCTTTTGAGCCTGCTGATGGCGGCCCGCCGGGACTACGCCGGGAGCATATGCTACGACGGCGCGGAGCTGCGGGAGGTCAGCAGCCGGTCCTTGTACGAATTGGTGTCCATGGTCGAACAGGACGTGTTCGTGTTCGACGCCTCCATCCGGGACAACATCACCCTGTTCCGGGACTTTCCGGCGGAGGAGGTGGACCGGGCGATCCGGCTCTCGGGCCTGTCCCGGCTCATAGAGGAGCGGGGCGCGGACTATCTGTGCGGCGAAAACGGCAGCGGCCTGTCCGGCGGGGAGAAGCAGCGCATCTCCATCGCCCGGAGCCTGCTGCGGCGCTCGCCGGTGCTGCTGGCCGACGAGGTGACCTCGGCCCTGGACGCCGAGACGGCCTATCAGGTGACCGGCGACATCCTGAAGCTGGAGGGCGTCACCCGCGTCGTGGTCACCCACGCGCTGGTGGGGTCGCTGCTGCGGCAATACGACGGCATCGTCGTTTTGAAGGACGGCCGCGTGGCGGAAACGGGGGTGTTTGAAGAGCTGATGGACCGGAAAGGCTACTTCTACGCCCTCTATACGGTGGCGCAGAAATGAGGCGCAAAAACGCCCCGCTCGATACGAGCGGGGCGTTTTTTCACAGGCGGTCACTTGACTCCCAGCAGCATCCGGTCGTTGTCCAGGGCCTTGCCCACGTTTTCCCGGAACATCCGCAGCAGATCGTCCACCGTCAGTCCCTGGCGTTCATCGCCCTTCAGGTCCAGGATGATCCGGCCCGCGTCCATCATCAGCGTCCGGTTGCCCAGCTGGAGGGCGGAGGTCATGTTGTGGGTGATCATCATGCATGTCAGGCCGTTGTCCCGGACGATCTGACGGGTCAGGGCCAGGACCTTTTCCGCCGTGCCGGGGTCCAGGGCGGCGGTGTGTTCGTCCAAAAGCAGCAGCTTGGGAGGCACCATGGTGGCCATCAGCAGGGTCAGGGCCTGGCGCTGGCCGCCGGACAGCAGCCCCACCGGCTGGCGCATCCGGTCCTCCAGCCCCATGTCCAGCAGGGCCAGCCGGTCCCGGAAGGCGGCCTTCTCCGCCCGGGTGACATGGCTCAGCCATCCGCCGCCCCCCGCCGCCAGGGCCAGATTCTCCTCGATGGTCATGGCCGGGGCGCTGCCCCGCATGGGGTCCTGGAACAGCCGGCCGATGCTCTTGGCCCGCATGAACTCCGGCTGGAACGTCACGTCCCGGCCGTCCAGCTCTATGGTGCCGGTGTCCGGCAGGAAGCTGCCGGCGATGGCGTTGAAGAGGGTGGATTTGCCCGCGCCGTTGGCGCCGATGATGGTGACGAAATCCCCCTTGTCCAGATGCAGGTCCAGACCGGACAGGGCGGTCTTCTCGTTGACGGTGCCGGGGTTGAAGGTCTTGGAGATGTTTTTGAGGGTGAGCATCTCAGGCCGCCCCCTTTCCGCGGCCGGCCAGCCGCCGCCGGATGGTGGGGATCTGGTTTTGGAAGTAGGGCCCCGAGATGGCGATGATCACGATCACGGAGCTGACCAGCTTCAGCATGAACGCGGGCATGTTCAGCCGCAGGGCGATGGTGTACACCAGCCGGAAGATGATGGAGCCCAGCACCACGCCCACCGCCCGCCGGGGGATGGAGCCCTTGCCGAAGAAGGTCCGGCCGATGAGCAGGCTGGCCAGGGCGAGGGTGACCATGCTCTGGCCGATGTTGATGTCCACCGACTTCTGGCTCTGGGCCAGCAGGCACCCGGAAAGGCCGGTGAAGGCATTGGCCACGCACAGGCCGATGGTGGTGGTGAACACCGGGTTGATGGAGGAGGAACGGACCATGTCCGGGTTGTCGCCGGTGGCCCGGATGGCCAGGCCCAGCCGGGTGCGCAGGAACAGCGCCAGAAATACCACCACCGCCGCCACCGCGGCCAGCTCGATGATGAGCTCATACTCCCCGGCCAGGGGCGTGCCGTCCAGCAGGGCCTTCAGCTTGGTGAACACGGTTTCGGTCTTGTTCATGTTCAGCTGAGAGGCCTTGCCCATGACGGCGATGTTGATGGAGTACAGGCCGGTGTTGACGATGATGCCCGCCAGGAGGCTGTCGATGCCCATGCGGGTCTGGAGCACGGCGGTGATGAAGCCGCTGAGTATGCCCGCGGCCATGGCGGCGGGGATGGACAGGTAGGGATGGCCGGCGATGGCCACCACGGCGCCCACCGCGGCCCCCAGAGTGAAGCAGCCGTCGGTGCTCAGATCGCACACGTTCAGCATGGAGTAGCTCAAAAACAGGGCCAGCACGGTCAGCGAGCAGGTCAGTCCCAGCTCCAGCGCCGTCTGTACCAGGCCCCATATGGCGGATAATGACATGGTCGGTTCTCCTTCAGGGATGGTATGCTTTTTTGCTTACTCGAATTCCTCCGCCGTCACGACGGACTGGACCTTGGTGCACATGGGGCCAAACAGCTCCGCCAGCTCCTCATAGGTCTTGCCGGTGATCTGCTGGCACACGTCCGAGTTGATGGTGGCGGTGCCGTTGTCGAAGGTCATCACAGGCAGGGTGGCGGGGTCCGCGCCGTCCAGCAGGATCTGGGCGGCCATGTTGGCGGTCTCCACGCCCAGGTTGGCGTAATCCACGCCGTAGCCCAGGAACGCGCCGTTCAGGGCGAAGGAGTCGGCGCCGGTGTAGTGGGGGATCTTGGCCTCCGCCAGGTCCTCATAGATGGACAGCTCGGCGGTCATGATCTTGTTGTCGGAGGGGGTGAACACCGCGTCCACGCCGTCGGAGATCAGCTGAGAAACGGCCTGCTGGATCTCAGCGGCGGTGGTGCCGTTGTATTCCTTGTAGGCCACGCCCTTCGCGTCCAGATACTCCTTGGCGGCGGCGATGGCGGTGGTGGAGGACTCCTGGCCCACGTCGTACAGCAGGCCGATCAGGTCCGCCTCCGGGTCGGCGGCAAAGACCAGGTTGAAGACGGCCTCGGTGTCCAGATAGTCGCTGGTGCCGGTGATGTTGGCGCCGGGGGCGTCATTGCTGGCCACGATGCCCGCGGCCACCGGGTCGGACACGGCGGAGAACACCACGGGGATCTGGTTGTCCTCGGTGGCGGCCTGCATCTTCATGGCCACGGGGGTGGCCACGCCCACCATCAGGTCCACCTCGTCGGCGATGAAGTTCTGGATGATCTGCTCCATCACGGTTTCGTCGCCGTTGCAGTTGTCATAGCTGATGTCGAAGGTGACGCCCTTCTCCTGGCCGATGGCGGCCAGCTGGTCCTGGACGTTCTTCACGATCTGGTTCAGGGACGCGTCGTCCACGTAGTTGCAGATGCCGATCTTATAAACGGTCCCGCTGTCGGCGTCGCTGCCGCCGCAGGCGGCCAGGGACAGGATCATCATCAGCGCCAGCGCGGCGCACACGAGCTTTTTCAGGGTCTTCATGGTCATATTCTCCTTTTTTCATGCTTTCTCATTATATTTTTGTCGTTATGATATGTTCTCTCCGCGGAAAGTCCTCACGCCCGCCATCGTTTGGAAAGTATGAACATTTTCATGTACCTCCTCAAGGAAATAAAAAAATCCTGCCCCAGCTCTCTGCTGGGACAGGATGTGGAAACACTTCCTGCGGTGCCACCCGGCTTGGCGCTCGTAAGCGCCCGCTTTGTTCCGCGCTGTCACGCGGAGGCGTTGTTCACGGAGCGCTCCTCTCCGTCGCACATAGGGCGGACACGTCCGCCTTCCGATTGCCCTCCGAAGTCCATTCACACGATCCGGCCTGTACCGCGCTTCCAGCTCTGCGCAGCTCTCTGTGACACGCCAAGGAAAGGCTACTTACTCTTCATCAACGGTTTACTGTATTGAATTTGAACGCATTATAACCCGGCCATACCGGTTTGTCAATACCCTTTTTGCAGGTATTTTTTTACATTCCGGCCAGGGCGGCGGCGGTGTCGGCGGCCAGGGCGGCGTTGTTGAGCACCAGCTGGATATTGGACTCCAGACTGTCCCCGCCGGTGAGCTCCTTCACCCGGGCCAGCAGGAAGGGAGTCACCTTCTTGCCCTTGATCCCCTGCTGGACGCTCTCGGCCACGGCCTGGTCGATGGCGGCGTTGATGACCGCCGGGTCCATGGACCACTTCTCCGGGATGGGGTTGGCGCACAGCATCCCGCCGGGATAGCCCAATGCCCGCTGGGCGGCGAAGGCGGCGGCCAGCTCCGCGGGGGTGTCCGCCCGGAAATCCACGCCGAAGCCGCTGGTGCGGGTGTAGAAGGCGGGCAGCTCGTCGGTCTGGTAACCGCACACGGCCACGCCCTTGGTCTCCAGATATTCCAGCGTCAGGCCCAGGTCCAGGATGGACTTGGCCCCGGCGCAGACCACCAGCACGGGGGTCCGGGCCAGCTCCTCCAGGTCGGCGGAGATGTCCATGGTGGTCTCCGCGCCCCGGTGCACTCCGCCGATGCCGCCGGTGGCGAACACGCCGATCCCGGCCAGGGCGGCCACGATCATGGTGGCGGCCACGGTGGTGGCGCCGTCCTCCTTCCGGGCGCACAGCACCGGCAGATCCCGGCGGCTGGCCTTGGTGACGGCCTGGCCCTTCTTGGCCAGGTATTCGATCTCTTCCTTCTCCAGACCCGCCTTGAGCCGTCCGCCGATGACGGCGATGGTGGCGGGCACGGCGCCGTGGGCGCGGATCACGTCCTCCACCGCAAAGGCGGTCTCGGCATTCTGAGGCCAGGGCATGCCGTGAGAGATGATGGTGCTCTCCAGGGCGACCACAGGCTTTCCCGCGGCCAGGGCTTCGGCCACCTCGCGTTTCACGTCCAGATACCGATTCATGCTTGACGCACCTCCAAAAACTTTTTACAATAAGAAGGCGGCCGTCACACTGACACAGCCCAGATGAGCGCCAGGAAAAAGACGATCTCCAGGACCAGGATGACCGGCACGCCGATGGTAAATTTCCGTTTCCGGATCTTGTGGCGGAACAGCAGCATCCCCGCCAGCGCGCCCACGCCGCCGCCGATGGCCGCCAGGCCCAGCAGCGCCGCTTCCGGGATCCGCTCCCGGTGGACCCGGGCCCGGTATTTGTCCAGGCCGTAGACCCCCAGGGCCAGCAGGTTCACCGCCTCCAGATAGATCAGCAGAACAGTAAAAATATCCATGTGGGCAGTATACACTTTTTTTGCCGGGAGGTCAACCGATGCAGACGAGAAAGCTCTATTATGAGGACGCCTATACCCAGCGGTTCCGGGCGCGGGTACAGCAGTGCCGGCCGGTCCGGGGCGGCTGGGCCGTGGCGCTGGACGCCACCGCCTTTTTCCCGGAAGAGGGGGGCCAGACGGCGGACACCGGGACCCTGGGCGGCGTGGCCGTGACAGGCGCCTACGAGGAGAAGGACGGCACGATCTGGCATCTCACCGGCGCGCCCCTGACCGAGGGGGAGGAGGTGGAGGGGCGTCTGGACTGGGCGGAGCGGTTTCGCAAGATGCAGACCCACACCGCCGAGCACATCCTCTCCGGCCTGGCCCACCGGAAATACGGCTATGACAACGTGGGCTTCCATCTGGGGGCGGACGGCTGTACGGTGGATCTGAGCGGAGAGCTGGACCGGGAGCAGCTGGACGAGCTGGAAGACGAGGTGAACGCCGCCGTGTGGGCGGACCTGCCCGTTCGGGCCCGGTTCCCCCTGTGGCCGGAGCTGAAGACCCTGGATTACCGCAGCAAGCTGGACCTGACGGAAAACGTGCGGATCGTGAGCGTGGAGGGGATCGACCAGTGCGCCTGCTGCGCGCCCCATGTGTCCTCCACCGGCCAGATCGGCCCGGTCAAGATCTTGGACTTCATGCGCCACCGGGGCGGCGTGCGCCTGTGGATGAAGGCCGGGTCCGACGCGCTGGCGGATCACCGGGCCCGGTACGGGGCCACGGCGGAGATCTCCGGGCTTTTGAACGCGCCCCAGGCGGAGGTGGCCGCCGCCGTGGCGCGGCTGGTGGAGCAGAGGGACGGCCTGAAACAGGCCCTGGCCGCTTTCCGCCGCCGGGCGGCGGAGGATATGGCGGCGGCCCTGGCCCCCACCCAGGGGCATATGCTGCTGTTTCTGCCCGAGGCGGAGGAGGGAGAGCTGCGGACGGTGGCCAACGCCGGGATGGAAAAGTGCGGCGGCGTGTGCGCGGTGTTCACCGGCGAGAACGGGGCGTGGCGGTTCGTCATGGCCAGCGCCCACACGGATATGCGCGCCTTCCTCCGGGAGCACGGCCCGGCCCTGCGGGCCCGGGGCGGCGGCCAGGAGCGGATGGTCTCCGGCCGCAGCACCGCGTTCCGGACGGAGCTGGAGGCGTTTTTCCAATAAGGACGAAAAAAGGCGGGCCGCCCGTTGGACGGCCCGCCCATATACAGGCCCGCCGGCAGAGCTTGCCGGCGGGCCTGTCTGTGGAGAGGTGTTTTTCTCAGCCGGTGGTCTCCCCGGTGAGGATGCCCACGTTGTTCTCGTCCTGGGACAGCTGGAGGATGACGGAGCGCAGGTCGGCCATGGCGGCGCTGTCGCAGGGGTAGTTGATGCCCACCATCTGCTGGATGGAGTCCCCGGTGAAGTACATGATGGGGCCGGAGCCGTCGGACAGGGTGACGGAGATGGTGATCTCCTCCCCGGAGGGGGTGACGGTCTCGGCGGAGGCGTTGATATTGGTCACCCGCTGGACGAACATGGCCGCCGTGTCTCCGCTCAGCGTCAGATAGCCGGTCTGGCCGTCGATGGTATAGTCCACGAACACGCCGATGACGGTGATGCCGTTCAGTTCGTTGAAGGCGGCCTTCTGGGCGGTGTCGATGTCCTCCCGCAGGCCGGTGAGCGGGCCGCCCGCAAAGGTGGGGATGGTGCTCTGGGGCAGGATCACCAGGCCGGGCAGCTCGTCGATGCCGTCCAGCCAGTAGTACACCGTGCCGTAATCGGCGCTGGCCGTCACCGCCAGGCAGGGCCCCACGAAGGAGAAGGTGAAGTACGTCCCATCGGAGAGGGTGAACACGTAATCTGTGGTCAGGGTCAGGTCGATGTTCTGGTCGGGGGAGCTCTCCACCCGGGCCACGGCGGCGTTGGCCAGCAGGGAGAAGGCCTTGTCTACCACCTCCGGGTCCTGGCTGGTGAGGGTGGCCCCGCCGTTCATCCGCCGCCCCACGGAGATGGGCGTGTCGGCAGCATAGTTGTCGGCGAAGGCGCGGACGCCGCTGTCAAAATACAGGTCGAACACGTCAAAGTCGCTGTCATAGACCGGGAAAGGGATGTCCCAGAGGGCCTCGCCCCCGGAAACGGTATAGCTCCCGGCGTACAGGGTCAGATCCCCGCCGGAGAAGGCCACGGCCATCTCGTCCCCGCCGGCCATGGTGAAGGTGAACACGGTCTGCTCCTCCGCCGGGGCCGCGTCCCCGGCCCGGCCGGTGACGGTCATGCTCCGCAGAGCGTCGCAGGCGGCGATGATGGAGGCCCGGTCGAACACGGGGGAGGCGAAAGCGCTGCCCGCCTGCCGGACGCTCAGGGCGATGGGGGTCTGGTCATAGTAGGTGACGGCGAACTCGTCCCAGCCGATGAAGCTCAGCAGCGGCTGGGCATGGAATTCTTCCTGGGCGCTTTCGCCGGCGGGCGTCTGCTCCGCGCTGCCGGGAACGGAGGGCTCGCTCCCCGGCATGATGGGCACAAAGTGGCCGCATCCGGCCAGGGCCACGCCCAAGACCAGGACCAGCAGCGCCGCCAGAATCTTTCTCATATGGCATTCTCCCTTCCAGGCAGAGCGAAATACGTAACGGTAGCCTGTACAGTATATCACGGGAAACAGGCCCTGTCAAAACGAACGGGCGCCGGCCCGTTTCCGCCGGAAAAAACGATCGTCGGAGCAAAGTCGCCTTTGCTCCGACGAGGCCCGCCCTGCCGTGGGGGCCAGATTTGTAACCTGCACAACTCGGCAGGTGGGTCGCCTCGTGGCGGTTTCTGTGCTTCCAACATCCGGCTGGGCCGGGAGGCCTGCGCTCCGCCACCATATATGGCGTCCCTTATAATAGATGTGGGTCCAACCGGGCCCTTTCAACCACGCACAGGGCAGGTTTTCCGCTGCGTCTGCCGGCCGTCAGTCCTCCGGCACGTCTTCCTCATCCTCGGTGAAAATGGTCTCCATGTAATAGTCGTAGATGCGCTGGAGCTTTTCCTCGTCGTCCACGGAAACGAACTGTTCCTCCCCGTCGGCCTCCTCCACCTGGAGGATGATGAAGCCATAATCCGGGTCGTCCTCGTCCATGTCGGCGGGGAGGAAGACCATGTATTCCTCGCCCTCGAACTCAAAAGAGCTCAGATGCTCCAGCTCAAATTCATTGCCCTCGTCGTCTTCGATGGTGATATAGCTGGCGCCAAACTCGCTGTCCATAGCTGTCTTCCCTCCTGTGGTCTTGGTTCTATTCTAAAGCCTGCAGGGGGAGATTGCAAGAGGAAAAAGCGGGAATTTTGCCCTCACGGGCCCAGATCCTCCAGCAGGCGCACCACCTGGCCGTGATCCTGGGCCGGGATGCCCATCGTCAGGGCCAGCCGGTCCGGGAGGGGCAGGTCGCCCACGCGGATGTCGGTGACCGTGACCGGCTCCGCCCCGTCCGGGGGACAGAACACGCCCACATAGCCGTCCCAATCCCGCAGCATATAGCCGCTGTCCGCCGCCGCCGGCGCCGCCGCGTCCAGCACCCCCAGGTCCGTCAGCACCGCCATCAGGCTGACCGCCGCGAACACCGCCAGCAGCACGGTCAGCAGGATCTTCATCCGCAGCCTCATCTCATCCGCTCCTTTGCTGCCAGTATGTCCCGCCGGGGCCCGGCTCATGCGGCAAATTTTAAAAAGCCGTTCATGTTTTCTTCAGGATTAGGATATACAATCGTGGAAAAAGGTGGTATAATACCCTTATCTGTACCTTTCCCCTTCCCGCGAAACAGGGGCACGGAGGAGAATCTGTGAATATACTGCGAACGATCCAACAGAAGATAGCGCGGCTGAGGGAATGGCTCCACAGCCGGAAGGTCAGGCGTGTCGGCCGGGCGGTGAGCGCGGCGGCGGATACGGCCGCGGCCGGCGTGGGCTTTACCCTGCGCCTGGGGGTCAAGATCCTGGTGACCGCCCTGCTGGTGTTCCTCACCACGGGGCTTCTGCTGGCGTGTATATTTGCCGTGTATGTGAAGACCAGCCTGTATCAGCAGCTGGATGTGACGCCCCAGGAGCTGGCCACGGCGGAGTCCAGCCATATCCTGGCGGAGACCAGCCCCGGCAGCGGCCAGTGGACGGAGCTGGCCACGCTCCATTATAAGGTCAACCGGGTCCCGGTGGACTACGAGCAGATCCCCAAGGATCTGGAGCACGCCTGCGTGGCCATCGAGGACCGGCGCTTTTATCAGCACAAGGGCGTGGACTGGTGGCGCACGGTGGCCGCCTTCGGCAATATGTTTTTGAGCATGCGGGACAACTTCGGCGGCTCCACCATCACCCAGCAGCTCATCAAAAACCTCACCGGCAAGGACGACGTCACCGTCCAGCGAAAGCTGTTGGAGATCTTCCAGGCCCTGGACTTTGAAAAGAAATATACAAAAGAAGAGATCATAGGCTGGTATATGAACCAGATCTTCCTGGGAGAGGGCTGCTATGGCGTGGGCGCCGCCTCCAAGGCCTATTTCGGCAAAGAGGTCTGGCAGCTGGATCTGGCGGAATGCGCCAGCCTGATCGGCATCACCAACAGCCCCTCTCTTTACGACCCCTATATCAGCGAGGACACCAAGGCCAACAACAAGCGCCGCCAGGAGACCATCCTCTGGGCCATGTATGAGCAGGGATATATCTCCTATGAGGAATATGACTCCGCCAAGAACGAGACCCTCCACTTCCGCAGTTCCGTAGGGGATGACCGGAGCGACGCGCCCTTCTCTTACTATGTGGACTCCCTGATCTGGGATCTGGTGGACGATCTGGCCGAGGCCAGGGGCGTCACGGACCGGGTGGCGGAGGACCTGCTCTATAACGGCGGATATAACATCTACTCCTGCATGGATATGCGCATCCAGCAGATCGTGGATGACGTGTACCAGAACGTGGGCGGCCTGCCCCAGCCCAGCTATAACCCCTCCGGGGCCAAGCTCAACTCCGCCATCGTCATCATAGACCCGTCGGACGGGGCCATCGTGGCCCTGGCGGGCGACACGGGAGAGAAGACCGCCAGCTTCACCGATAACTATGCCACGCGGCTGCCCCGGCCGCCAGGGTCCTCCTTCAAGCCGGTGGCCATTTATGCCCCGGCCCTGGATCTGGGCCTGATCACCCAGAGCACCAAGGTGAACGACGCGCCGGACGTCGTGCTGGAGAACTGCCCTTACTGGTATCCCTATAACGACGGCATGGTCTACGGCGGGTGGATCACCATTCGGGAGGCGCTGATCCACAGCCGGAACACCGTGGCCGCCCAGATCCTCAACAAAATGGGCCGTCAGGCGTCCTGGGACTACCTGACCAACCGGTTCGGCTTCACCTCTTTGATCATGGAAGAGGTGAATAAGGACACAGGCAACGTAGTTTCCGACTATGTGTATCCGGCCCTGGCCCTGGGCCAGCTGAGCCGGGGCGTCACCGCCCTGGAGATGGCCCAGGCGTATACCGCCTTCGCCAACAACGGCGTGATGAGCTTCGGCCGGACCTATTCGCTGGTGCTGGACGGGGACGACAACGTGATCCTGGACAATCCCGCCCGGCAGCAGGTGGCCGTGAAGGAGAACACCGCCTGGAACATCGCCAACATGCTCCAGGCCGCCGCCTCGTACGGCACCGGCTGGATGGCCAACTTCAGCTCCACCGCCGTGGCCGGAAAGACCGGCACCACCAGCTCCGCCCGGGACCGTTACTTCACGGGCTTTACCCGCTATTACGTGGCCGCCGTCTGGACCGGATACAAGTACAACCACACGATGCATTTCAACACCAACCCCGCGGCCCTGATCTGGAAGACCGTCATGCAGCGGGTCCACGCGGGCCTGCCCTATGCCTCCTTCCCCACTCCCTATGTGGGCGGCGACACGAAGCTGTTCGGAGACGAGCCTACGGAATCGCCGGCCCCCACCGAGGAGCCCACGCCTGAGGTCACCCAGGAGCCGCCTCCGCCCACCGGCGAGGCGCCGCCTGCGGATACCTTCGCCCCGCCGCCGGTCACCGATCTGCCGCCGGTCACCGATCCGCCGGCGATCACGGACCCGCCGCCGGAAACGCTCCAGCCGGTGGCCACAGAACCGCCGCCCGCCACCGATCCGCCGATGACTCAGCCCCCTACGGAGCCGGTGGAGACCCAGGAACCGCCTCCGGCGGTGGGATGACGGCAAAAAGAAAAACGCCGATCCGCTCTTTCCCCCTCTTTTTTCGGGAAAGGGCGGATTTTTTCTCCAAAAGTGGGATTTCGGCAGTTGACATCTTAGAAACAATATGTTACAATTCAGTAACAATACCTAGGGAGGACATCGCAATGGCAGAGAAGACCGCAGCCCTGCAGTACAAGGGCCATCCCCTGCGCCGGAAGGACAACCTGATCTATTTCGGCAGCATGGCGGACAAATATATCATCATGCTTCAGATCCTGGACACCAAGAAGATCAAGGATCTGGATGTGGCCACCAAGGTCTCCGTCCAGCTGCAGCTGACGGACCCCGATCTGAAAAGCCGGGACCGGGTGGTGAAAAAGAGCGAGAAGGAGAGCCTCTACGCGGCCATGGACGTGGCCAGCGTATGGCTGGACCGGGCGCTGGCGAGCCGCTGATGAAGAAGATCGATACGGCGGCGCTGCTCCGCTGGGCGGCGATCCTGGGTATTTTGCTGTGCATGACCGTGGCTCTGGGCGGCACCCCCGCCCGGGCGGACACGGAAGGGGCGGCCACCGTGACTGCCACGGCGCTGAACCTGCGCAGCGAGCCGGGCATGTCCGGCTCTGTGCTGTCCTGCCTGCCCCGGGGGACCGTGGTGCTGGTCACCGGCAGCGAGGACGGCTGGTATAAGATCTGGTACCGGGGCGAGTCCGGGTACATGAGCAAGGAGTATCTGTCCTTCGCGGAAACGGCCCAGTCCCAGTTCGGCACCGGGACCGTGGACGGCAGCGCGGTGAACGTGCGCTCCGGCCCGGGCACGGGCTATGGCGTCCTGGGACAGGTCAACGAGGGGGACACCCTCCCCGTCATCGGCGTGTCCGGGGCCTGGCTGAAGGTGACGTATAAAAACGCGGACGCCTATATCCACAGCGATTACCTGCCCGTGTCCTACATCACCGGCGGCAGCTCCGCCCCCGCCGAGACCGCTCCTACCCCCCAGAGCCAGGAGGGCACCGGCGTGATCACCGGGAACAACGTGTGCCTGCGCTCCGGCCCGGGCACGGGCTACAGCATCCTGGGCACCTATAACAGCGGCACGAAAATGACCATCACCGGCTCCTCCGGGGACTGGTATGCCGTTACATACAACGGGACCAAGGGCTATGTGTATAAGCAGTACCTGTCCCAGTCCGGCGTCACTGCCTCCGTCACGGAGATGGACGATACCCCGGCCGTCACCACCGCGGGGGTGAACCTGCGGGAGGGCCCCTCCACGTCCTATACCAGCAAGAGGGTACTGGCGGCGGGCTCTTCCGTGACCGTCACCGGCAAGTCCGGCCAATGGTACCGGGTCGATTATGGCTCCATCACCGGCTTCGTCCACCAGGACTACCTGTCCTTTGACCAGGCCCGGAATGAAACGTCGTCCGCCTCCACGGAAGGGGAGCGGATCGTGGCCGAGGCCAAGCGGTATATGGGCGTGCGGTACGTTTACGGCGGGACCAGTCCCTCCGGCTTCGACTGCTCGGGGCTGGTGTACTACGTGTACAAGCAGTGCGGCTATTCCATCACCCGCACCGCCACCGCCCAGAGCTATGACGGGAAGCTGGTGGCCCGGGCCAATATGCAGCCCGGCGACATCATCATCTTCTATAACGGGGCCGTGAGCGCCATCGGCCACGCGGGGATCTATATCGGCAACAACCAGTTCATCCATGCCTCCTCCGGCGGCGGCCGGGTGATGATCTCCAGCCTGTCGGAGAGCTATTACAACACCCGTTTCTACTGCGCCCGGCGGGTGGTCTGAGAAATACGAACAAAATAACGCCCCCGGAAACCAGACGGTTTCCGGGGGCCTTTTTATGGACTTTTCCGCGGAAAACGCCGCCGTCCCGGGCCCCGTTCAGCGCGCTGGCCCGTAAAAGAACAGGGCCACCGTGCCCGGCCCCACGTGAGAGCCGGTCACCGGCTCGTAGCACACGGAGAGGATCTGCCCTGTGCAGCCGGCGTCCCGGAGCTTTTGGATCACCAGGTCTGTATCGGCGGGGCTGTCGCAGTGGGCCAGGCCCACCGGGCCGGATCTGTCCGCGCAGAATTCCCGGTACTTGGCCGCCAGGGTGTCCAGGCTCCGCCGCCGGCCCACGTTCATGTGCCGGAGCACGATGTGCCCCTCGGCGTCCCCGAAGAGCACCGGCTTGACGTTGAGCATGTTGCCCACCACCGCCACCGCGGTATGCAGCCGTCCGCCCCGGCGCAGGTATTCCAGATCCTCCACCGTGAAGATCTGATACATGTGGTCACACCGCTCCTGGACGGAGGCGGCCACCGCATCATAGTCCAGGCCCTGGTCCCGCAGGTGGGCGGCATGGAGCACCGGCAGCCCCTCGCCCAGGGAGGCCGCCCGGGAGTCGATGACCGAGATCTTCCGGCCGGGGTATTGGTCCGCCAGTCCCTGCAGCACGGTCTGGGCCAGGCCCACCGTGCCGCTGATGCCGCTGGACATGCCGATGTAAAGGATATCGTCCCCCTGCTCCAGCGCCGGGGTGAACACGTCCTCGAACACCGCCGGGGACGGCATGGATGTGCTGGTCTTGGCCCCGGCCCGCATGGCGGCGTAAAACGCCGGCCCGTCAAAGCCCTGGGATACGTCCAGGAGCTTTCCGTCCACGGTGCAGTGTATGGGAACGATGCCGATATGGTAGCGGTCCACCAGCTCCTGGGGGAGGTTGGCGGCCAGATCGGTAAAAATTTGCAGCATGACATGCGCCTCCTATCCAACTTGACGCTGTTACTATCATAGCCGCGAAGGGAAAAAAGCTCAACCTCCTGTTCCGTCCGCCCCTCTCTCTTGCCGGGGCGGCTCTCTCCGGGACGAGGGAGAGGACTCTCTGATTCGTAGAATCCCGCCTGACGCAAGGCTTTGCGGCGCCGTTGGAAGCGGAGGAGAAACTTTTCCAAAAACGGATCAGGCGCCCCCGCCATACCGGCGGGGGCGCCTGGGGGAAAGGGCGGGCGTCATTCCATCTGGTCCGGGCGCAGGCCCACCAGGGAGTCCACATAGGCGCGCATCTCCGCCTGGGAGCGGATGCGCCGGGATTTCTCCAGCACCTTCTCCCGGACGGGCTGTGCCAGACCGGAAAATACGTCCATGGCGTCCGGGTTCCGGGCCAGGGCCGTGCCGAAGTCCGGCGGGACGTGGGGCCCGCTTTTGCGATTGTCCTTCATGCTCCATCACCGGTTCTAGTTTTTCCGGCGGGAGGGATAAGTATGTATCAGCCGTGAAGCCGGCGCACCAGGGCGATCTCGGCGGCATAGCCGGCCTCGTCGTTGGGGGTCTCCAGGATGAAGGGGAGCGTTTCCAGGACCGGGTGGGTGACGATGCGCTGGATGGCCTCCAGGGGCAGCTTTCCGTCCGGCAGTTTTTCGTGCCGGTCCTTGGCCACGCCCCGATCGTTTTTTGTGTTGTTCAGATGCACCGCCTTCAGCCGGTCCAGGCCCACGGTCTTGTCGAAGGCCGTCATCACCCCGTCCAGGTCCCCCACGATGTCATAACCCGCGTCCCAGACGTGGCAGGTGTCCAGACAGACGCCCACCTTGTCCTTCAGCTCCACCCGGTCGATGATGGCCCGGAGCTGTTCAAATCTTCCCCCTACCTCGCTGCCCTTTCCGGCCATGGTCTCCAGAAGCACCGTGGTGGTCATGTCCGGGAACAGCACGGTGTTGAGCACCTCCGCGATCTTTTCAATGCCCACGTCGAGCCCCTGGCCCACATGGCTGCCGGGGTGGAAGTTGTAGTATTGGCCGGGGGTGTACTCCATGCGCCGGAGGTCGTCGGCAAAGGCGGTGAGGGCGAATTGGCGCACCGATTCCTTTTCCGCGCAGGGGTTCAGGGTATAGGGCGCGTGGGCCACCAGCCGGTCGATGTCCTTTTCCTTGCAGAAGGCCAGAAAGGCGTCCACATCGGCAGGGTCCACGTCCTTGGCCGCGCCGCCCCGGGGATTGCGGGTGAAGAAGGCGAAGGTGTTGCCGCCCAGCGCGTCGATCCGGCGGCCCATGGCGAGATAGCCGCCGCTGGCGGAGATATGGCATCCGATACGGAACATAGCGTCCTCCTTATTTGCAGTATTTATCCATCCAGGCCAGGATCTCGCCCATCCGCGAGATCCGGTTTTTCGGCTTGCCGGAGCGGCTCAGCTCGTGGGTCTCGCCCCGGAACAGGCACAGCTTTGTGTCCACGCCCGCTTTTTTCAGGGCCGTGAACATGGCCAGCCCCTCGCTCATCCAGCAGCGGAAGTCGTTGTCGGAGTGGATGAACAGGGTGGGGGTGACGCAGTTTTTGGCGTATTGCAGCGGGGAATGGGACCACATCTTCTCCGGGTCCGTGTCGGTGGTGGCCCGCATCTGGCTCTCGGCAAATCGCAGGCCGATGTCGGTGGTGTACTCGAAGGTGGTCCAGTTGGCGATGGACCGCTGGCTGGCGGCGGCGGCGAACCGGTCCGTATGGCCGATGATCCAGTTGGTCATGAACCCGCCGTAGCTGCCGCCGGTGACGCCCACCCGGGCCGGGTCCACCTCCGGGTACTGTTCCAGCATCCGGTCCAGGAAGGCCATGATGTCCTCATAGTCGATGGTGCCGTATTTGCCGGAGATGAAGCCGAAATCGTTGCCCCGGCCGTCGGAGCCCCGGGGGTTGCAGAAAAATACGAAGTACCCCGCGTTGGCCCAGACCTGCATCTCGTGGTGGAACACGCTGCCGAACACGGTCCGGGGCCCGCCGTGGATATGCAGGATGGCGGGATAGCGCCGGCCCGGCGTCCAGTCCACCGGCTTCATGGCCCAGCCGTGGATGTCATAGCCGTCGGCGTTGGTGAATCTATGCTCCTCCGGCGGGGCATAGGCGTATTCCTCCGTCCGGGAGAAGTGGGTCAGCCGCCGGCCGGCCCCGTCGTAGAGCTCGCACAGCTGCTGGCCATACAGGCCGCAGTAGACGATCTGGCCGTCCTTCACGTCGAAGCTGTCACAGCTGCCCTCCGGGGTCAGATCGCCGGAGATGACGCCGGAGCGGTCGATGTATCGCAGGAAGGTGCTGTCGTTCACGGTGGTGAGGAAATAGAACCGGTCCCCGTCGGCCTTGGCGCCCCGTCCGCCGCCCAGCCGGGCGTCGGAGCCGACGGAGCCGCCGCCGATGGAGGCCTGGTATTCCGCCAGCAGGGTCATGCCGCCGGCGGCCGGGTCCAGAAGATAAAAGTCGTCGTACTGGTCCAGACCGAAGACCTGGCCGGAACCGTCGTTCACCGGGCGGTCCATGTCCGTCAGCGCCGCCAGCAGCAGCTTTCCGTCCCAGAAGCCCAGCAGGCCGCAGGGGGTCTTGTCCGGCGGCAGCAGGCAGGCCGTCTGACCGGAGGCCAGGTCGTATGTATAGACGCCGGAGGGCTTGTTGTTCAGATTCGATACCGGTCCGCCCGTGTAGGCCACCAGCCCGCCCTGGACGTCGAAGCCGTCGCAGTCGAAATCCGGGCCGGTGATGGGGGTGAGGGTGCCCGCCGCCCGATCGAAAAGGCCCAGCATGGTCCGCTTGCCGCTGATGATGTGCCGGCCGTTGAACCAGAACGGATAGTCCTCCAGCACGTAATAGGCCGGGTCCTTGATCTCGGCCAGGGCCTTGTCCCTGGCCTGGCCGGTCAGGTCTTGGAGGGCGTCGTAGCGTTTGTCGTGGGTATACAGGCACAGGAAGCGGCCGTCGTCCAGCTGCCGGAGGGCGTTCACCGATTCCGGCACGGAAAAGGCAAAGCGGGCCTCTCCGCCCCGGGGGTCGATCTCGTAGTAGACCGTCACCGGCTCCCCGGCCTCCGCCTTTTTCCGCAGCGCCGGGTCCTGGCGGCAGGGGAAGAGAAGGGTGCCGTCCTTTGTCCACAGGAAGCTCCTTCCGTCGCCGCCGGAGGTGAGCTGGCGGACCTGGCCCTGTTCCAGGAGCCAGATGTCGGCCTTATAGCCGTTTTCCTCCCGGTCCGCCCGGGAGACGATGAAGGCCGTCATGGTCCCGTCCGGGGACAGAGTGGGGGCGCTGACGAAGGAAAAGTCGTATAAAGTTTCCGGGGTGATGGGTCTCATGGCGCGATCCTCTTTCTTTATGAATTATTCTGCCGTCAGCAGTTCCGCCGCGGCGCTCAGATTCACCTGCTCCCGGGCCCGGAGGGTGCGGCAGGAGGCGGAGATGTGCTCCCCGTCCATATGCATGGCCAGGTCCGCCAGGTCCCGCAGCGCCTGTTCGGACACGTCCTCCAGCGCCGCCATGGGCAGCCCCGCCTCGGTGCAAAAGGCGTCCACCTTGGGGTCGTAGCTCACCCCCGCGGCGGGGGCGCCCCCCGTCAGGGCGAAGATCAGCCCGTGCAGGCGCATGGAGATCACCAGGCTCATCCGCCCGGTGCGCCGCGGATCGGTGGACAGGGTATAGGGCACGCCGTCCAGGGCCTGGCATACGGACCGGGCCGCCTGCCGGTCGTCGGGGGACAGGCAGATGAATACCGGCTGGAGTCTGTACCGCTCCCAGACATACCGGGCCGCCGCGGCGAAATCCGGCACATGGACCCAGAAATCCGGCCAGGGCCGGAGTAGAAAACCCGCCTTTCGCTCCCGCTCCCCGGCGGCGGGGATCAGGCTCAGCGCCGGATCGGCCGCCAGCAGCAGCCGGGGGGTCTTCACGCCCCAGCTCGTCAGGGCGTCCAGACTGGCCCGGTCCCGCACGGCGATCACGTCCGCGCATTTGTCCAGACAGCGGGCCGCGGCCAGCCGGTCCTTCTCCCGGCGGATGGGGCCCATCCCCGCGCCGTAGAGCATCACCCGGCAGCCCATGGCCCGGGCGGCGCGGAGCAGCGCCAGATAATACCACAAACTCCGCCGGCTGGTCACATCCTGCATCAGGCTCCCGCCGCCCAAAATGAACAGCTTGGACCGGCCCATGGCGGCCAGCCAGCCCGGGACGTTGAGCCGGCCCAGGCCGCCGATCCCGGCCTGCCGCCCGGTCTTATGCCCGCCCCGGGCGATCACGGCCAGGGGCATGTCCCGGTCCAGACGGCGCAGCGCCGCCGTCATGGCGGCCAGGACCGCGTCGTCCCCGGCGTTGGACATGCCGTAAGCCCCGGCGATCAGTACGCCGCTGCGCCGGTCCGGGGATCTTTTTGGCCAGATGGGCATAGGACACATCCTCTCTCTGGTGCTCCCGGCGGCGGAGCCACGGTCCCGCCGCCGGGGCTGATACCCAGTATAAAATGTGCAGGTCCCGCTGTCAATCCCGGTTTCTCCGGCGGCCGGCCCCCGTGGGGCAGCCGCCCCTTGTGTCGGGGCGGGAAAAGGTGTAAAATATGAGAGAGAAACGATCCGGGGAGGGAACGCCATGACCAGACTTTATCTGATCCGCCACGCGGAGGCGGAGGGCAATCTCTACCGCCGGCCCCAGGGCCAGTACGACGCCAATATCACCCCGCTGGGGCGCCGGCAGGTGGCAGCCCTGGCGGAGCGGTTCAAGCATGTGCCCATCGACGCGCTGTGGACCAGCGACCTGATCCGCACCCAGTCCACGGCCAGCGCCATTTTGAAATACCACCCGGAGCTGACCATGCACACCGACAAGGCCCTGCGGGAGGTGGACGTGGGATGCTGGGAGGACCGGACCTGGGGCGAGATCCAGGAGCAGTATCCGGAGCAGCACCGGCTGTTCACCCAGGACCCGGCCCGGTGGCATGTGCCCGGCAGCGAGGATTTCGCGGCCGTCCGGGAGCGGATGGAAACGGCGCTGCTGGCCCTGGCGGCCGCTTATCCGGATCAGACGGTGGCCGTGGTGAGCCATGCCTTTGCCATCCGGGCGGTGGCCAGCCACCTGATGGACCGGGATTTTGCCGAGATCCCCTATGGGGACAACACGGCCGTCACCACCCTGGAGGCGGAGGGGGGAGAGCTCCGGCTGGTGGACTATGCCGACGGGTCCCACCTGGGTTCGCTGAGCACCTTTGCCCGGCAGGGACTGGCCAACGATCACCGGGGCAAAAAGGCGGACGGGCTGATCAGGGCCATGGCCCTGCCGGAGGAGGAAGCGCTGTATATCCGCTGCTACAGGGAAACGTGGCTGGCCAGCCACGGCAACCTGAACGGCTTCGTGCCCCAGCTGTATCTGTCCACCGCCGCCCGGCGGGTCCGGGAGGACCCCCGGTGCCTGGTCAAGCTGCTGTACGGCGGCGCTCTGGCGGGGATCATCGAGCTGGACCCGGACCGGGCCAAGCCGGCCGGGGCCGGCTGGATCAGCCTGCTGTGGGTGGAGGAGGATATGCGCGGCCGCCGGTTCGGCTCCCAGCTGGTGGGCCACGCGGTGAGCTGTTTCCGCCGTCAGGGCCGGACCGCCATCCGCCTGCACGTGTCCCAGACCAACGCGCCCGCCATCGCTTTTTATCAGGCGTTGGGCTTTCGCGTGCTGGACACGGCCCAGGGCGTGGGCGGGCCCCAGTATCTGATGGAGATGGATATACGGCAAAAGGTCTGGTATCTGCCATGAAGCCGACGCCTTTGCTGATGACGGCGCCGCCGGTGATCCGGCGGCTGCGGCTGGGCCCCGGCCGCCGGATCGCCGCCATATCGGATGTACACGGCCAGCTGGACTATCTGAAGGGCCTGCTGGCCAAGTGCGCCCTGGGCGACGGCGACGTGCTCATATTTGTGGGGGACCTGCTGGAAAAGGGACCGGATTCTCTGGGCACGCTGCGGTATGTGATGGAGCTGTCCCGCCGGCGGGAGGTATACGCCGTGTGCGGCAACTGCGATTTCTGGCAGAATTTCTGCGACTTGCCGGACGACCCGGAGCAGGACGCGTTCTATCTGCGGTATCTGGTGGGCCGGAACCGGGGCTGGGGCGACGGGCTCATCGCCCAGATGCTCCGGGAACAGGGGATCGCGATCTCGCCGGCCATGGATCTGGCCGCCGCCAAGGCCGCCGTGCGGGACCATTACGGCCCGGAGCTGGATTTTCTGCGGGCTCTGCCCCACATCATCGAGACGGAGGACTATGTGTTCGTCCACGGGGGCTATGTGCCGGAAAAGGGCGCCTTTGCCTGTATGAAGCTGGACCGCTACCGGGACGTGGCAAAGCCCCATGAGAAGTGGACGGTGGTGGGCCACTGGCCCCTGGTGCTGTACCACGAGGATATCACCGACGCCCGGCCCATCATCGACCGGGATCTGAAGCTGGTCAGCATCGACGGGGGCTGCGTGCTGAAGGACGACGGTCAGCTCAACGCCTTCTTTCTGCCGGATATGACATGGATCGGCTACGACGGCTTTCCCACGGCCCGGGTGAAGACCGCCCAGGCGGAGAGCCCCCGCCACTGGTACATCCGCCACGGGGACAACGCCGTAAAGATCCTGAGCGAGGGGGAGGAGTTCTGCCGGGTGCGCCATCTGCGCACGGGCTATGAGATGGACGTGCCGGTGGATCATATCCTGACCCGGGACGGGGACCGGGCCACCGTGAACGATGTGACCGACTACCGCCTGCCCCTGGAGGCGGGGGACCGGATCTCCGTGGTCCGAAAGACGAGCCGGGGCTATATGTGCAAAAAAGACGGCATTTCCGGCTGGTATGACGGCCAGCTGGAGGACTAGATACGGGCCCGGGCCGGACCGCCGGCCCGAAAAGCCCGGAGTTTTTGGAGGAAAGACATTGAAACGATCGCTGTGCCTGTGCCTATGTCTGGCGCTGGCGGCGGCGCTCCTGCCGGGGTGCCGCTCTTTGGAGCCGGAGGCCCAGGCAGGACCGGCCCTTCCCGCCGCGGACATCGCCGCCGCCGCGGCGGAGGCGGCGGGCGGAGCCCCGGAGGGGGCGGAGAGTTTGGACAGCGCCGGTGGGGAGATGTTCCCGGCCTATGTGCGGGCCGCCTATGGGATCGGTGAGGACGCCTGGGAGGAGGGCGCGCTGATCCGGGGCACGGGAGCGGTGGCTTTCGAGATCGCCGTGCTGCGCTTTGCCGGAGAGGAGCAGGCCCGTCAGGGCGCCGGGCAGCTGGAGGCCTACCAACTGGCCCGGGAGGGGGATTTCACCGGCTATGCCCCGGACCAGGCAGCCCTGGTGGCCGGAGGGATCGTCCGGCAGGAGGGCGCGTATGCGGGGCTGTTCCTGTGCCAGGAGCCCGGCCGGGCGGAGGAGGCCTTCGTTTCCGCCCTTCGGACCGGGGTGCTGCCCACGCCGGGCCCGACGGCGGAGCCGGACCCGTCCCCGACCCCGGGCCCGACGCCCGTCCCGGCGCAGCAGCGCCCCTCCGCCGGAGCGGAGCCCGATCCGGACTTTCCCGGCCGCATCCGCTTCGATCCGCCTTGCCTGGAGGACATGACCCTGTATGACACCGCGCCGATCCTGTCCGCCTGGATAGCCGGGGACCCGGCCGGCCTGTCCGCCTATGACCGGGCCATATACGATGCCGCCGCGGCCGTGCTGGAGAGCGTGCTCACGGAGGACATGAGCCCCGTGGAGCGGGAAGAGGCCCTCTATACCTGGATCGCGGAGAACGTGGTGTACGACTGGCGGCATGCGGACCTGGCGGAGCGAACGCCCCGGGAATCCTATACCCCATACGGCGCGCTGGTGGACCACGCCGCCGTATGCCTGGGCTTCGCCTCCGCCTTCCAGCTGCTGGCGGATATGGCGGGGCTGGAGTGCATCACCGTCATCGGCGCGTCCAGCAGCAATCAGTCGGATCACGCCTGGAACATGGTGCGGCTGGACGGGGAGTGGTACTGCCTGGATGTAACGTGGGACCGAAGAAGGGACGACGACAACGGGGCATGGCGCTATTTCAACATCACCAGCGATGAGATGGCCCGGAGCAACCATCAGTGGGATTACGCCGGGGTCCCTGAGGCCACGGCCACAGATCGCGGCGTGCCGCAGGCATGACCGCCCGGGAGAGGAGCAAGCGTACCATGGCGTGGAGAGATATCATCCGAAAACTCCGGTCAAAAAAGAGCCCGCCGGCCGAGGGGACGGAAAAAGACGCCCCGGCGGAGCTGGTCCCGCCCCAGGATCCCTGGGCGGGCGATATGCTTCCCCGGGCGGTCGGTCCCGGGAAGAGGATAGAGTATTCCGGCGGCGGCAGCGGGTCGCTATCCTGCGGCTCCACCCGGCTGGAATGGGTCAGCCGGGAAACGGACCGGGAGGGCGGACCGGTGCGCGTGCGTACGCCCGAAGAGCGCACCGTCACCGTGCCGGAGGTGGGTTTTATGGCCGGGGGGAAGCTGTACGCCAGCCGCTCCCAGCTCACCGCTGAAAGGGAGAAGAACGGCCCCTGGGCCAGGGACGTATACGGCCGGTACGTGCTGGTGATAGAGGAGCGGTTCCCCTGCTTCGACAGCGCGGACTTCCTCTATGAAAAACGCTATTTCCGCTGGTATTTCCTG
This sequence comes from uncultured Oscillospiraceae bacterium, assembly GCA_947626905.1. Classification (GTDB taxonomy): domain Bacteria; phylum Bacillota; class Clostridia; order Oscillospirales; family Oscillospiraceae; genus CAJOIG01. The sequence continues at coordinate 281 of CANQUE010000019.1, read as the reverse complement.
TGCCAGGAGGGGAAACTGACGCGGGTGTACCACACGGACGAAACGCCTACCGTCACGGTGACGAAGGACGTGCTGGATCTGGAGACGCAGTGCTGGGAGAAGATGCAAAAGTGGGGATGCTTTCTCTGAAAGACCCCCGCCCGGCGGAGAGAAAACGGTATAAAATAGGATCGGAGCCCGGCTTTTCCTTGGAAAAGCCGGGCTCTCAGTCTGTCAAAGAAAGAGCCGTTTTCAAGGAACGAAAACGGCCCGTTTTTGCCTAAAGGCGTGAAATAGGCAGC
>CANQUE010000018.1 GCA_947626905.1 uncultured Oscillospiraceae bacterium | reverse complement strand
CAATCCACAGCATCCCAAACATTGTAACATACCCCTGGAGAGGGGGCTATAAATACTACATCTATAATACGAGGTACATAATGGCTGAGAAAGAAATGACGTTTGAGCAGTCCCTGGCCCGGCTGGAGGAGATCGTCCGGCTGCTGGAGAAGGGGGACGCGCCGCTGGCGGAGAGTCTGGGCCTGTTCGAGGAGGGCGCCGGGCTCATTGCCAAGTGCGGCGGGATGCTGGATCAGGCGGAGCAGAAAGTGGTCCAGCTGCGCAAAGGCCCGACCGGCGAGCCGGAAGAGCTGCCCTTCAGCTGACGGGATGGACCAGCGTTACGAACACTATACGGCCATGGTGGAGCAATGGCTCGCCGGGCGGATCGGCCCCGGGGACGAGGATACCGACGGTCTGCGCCAGGTGATGGCCTACAGCCTGATGGCCGGAGGAAAACGGGTGCGGCCGGTGCTGTGTCTGGAATTCGCCCGGATATGCGGGGGGGACCCGGTCAAGGCGCTGCCTGTGGCCTGCGCGGTGGAGATGCTCCACACCTATAGCTTGATCCATGACGATCTGCCCTGCATGGACGACAGCGACATCCGCCGGGGCCGGCCCTCCAGCCACAAGCGCTTTGGCCAGACCGCCGCCGTGCTGGCGGGGGACTGCCTGCAGGCGGAGGCGTTCGCCGCGGTATGCGACGCGCCCATCGGCCAGGCGGAGAAGTACCGGTGCTGCCGGATCCTGAGCCGGGCCGCCGGGGCGGAGGGCATCTGCGGAGGGCAGTATATGGATCTGAAGGCCGGCCCGGCCACGGCGGAGAAGCTGGCGAAAACGGACCGTCTGAAGACCGCCGCCCTGATGGCCGCGGCCTGCGCCATGGGCGCGGCGGCCGCCGGGGCGGAGGAGGACGCCGTTTCCGGCGCATACAGATTCGGACAGGCCCTCGGCATGGCCTTCCAGTGCCGGGACGACATTTTGGACAACGACGGCTTCTGCGCCCTGCTGGGGCGGGAGAAGTGTTTGGAGATGACGCAAGAGTATACCCGGGCCGCCCTGGAGGGGCTGGACGGGTTTGAGGATACGGGCTTCCTGCGGGAGCTGACCGGGCGGCTGAGCGGCCGGCATGCGTGAAGCGGGAACGGAGAAAGGAGATACCCATGCCCAAACGGATCATATGCGGACTGTTGGCGGTGCTGACGGCGTTTGCCCTGTGCGCACCCGCGCTGGCGGCGGAAGAGCCAGCCCCGGAGCCGGAACAGACCCAGGCCCCCGCACCGGAGGAGAAAGAGGCCCCGCCCGCGCCGGAAGAAGAGGACGATACCGGACCCGTGCCGGAAGAGGAGCTTCCTTCTCCGGGACCGGAGGATGAACTGCCGGCCGACGTCCCCAATGAAACGGCGTCCGGCGCAGAGCCCGGCCCGGAGGTGAAGCCGGAGACGCCGCCCCCTTCTGACGCCACATCCGGCTCCTGCGGCACCGGGGTGCGGTGGTCCTTGTCGGGGAGTGTGCTGACCATCAGCGGCAGCGGGTCCATGACCAACTATATGGGCCGGACCTCCCATGCTCCCTGGTACGGCCGGACCATCACCGACGTCGTCATCGGCCAAGGGGTGACCAGCATCGGCAGGGAGGCGTTTTATGAGTGTACAGACCTGCGCGCCATCACCATCCCCGGGTCTGTGACCCGGATCGGGGACGAGGCCTTCGAGGGGTGCGTGCTCCTGCGGACCGTGACCCTGCCCGCCGGCCTTACCACCATCGGCAGCCGGGCCTTTTATGGCTGCGAGAGCCTGCAGAGCATCGCCATCCCCAATGCGGTGCGGACCATCGGAACGGACGCCTTCGCGCTCTGCGCCAGCCTGACCCGGGCGGAGCTGCCCAGCGGTCTGAGCAAGATCGATCGGCGGACCTTCACGGGGTGCTCTTCGCTGGGGAGCGTGAACATCCCGGCCGGCGTTTCCGAGATCGGGGGCAGCGCCTTTGACGGCTGCGTCAGCCTAGCTTCCATCACCCTGCCCAGCGGCCTTACCACCATCGGCAGCAGCGCCTTTCAGGGCTGCGCCCTGAGAACGGTGACCATCCCGGCCTCCGTGACCGAGGTGGGGGACTGGGCCTTTGCCGACTGCACCCGGCTCACCAGCGCCACCGTCCAGGGGGCCGCCACCCGGCTGGGATACTTGGCGTTCGCCAACACCCCCTGGAGCCTTCGCAACGGGGCGTTTTTCCAGGTGAACCATGTGCTGTATGAGTATCAGGGCGCCGGCGGCGCGGTCGCCATCCCCGCTACGGTGGCGGAGATCGCCGGGTACGCCTTCTGCGACAAGACCGCCGTCACGGCGGTGACCATCCCCGGCTCTGTCGGCGCCATCGGCCAGTGGGCCTTCGGCAATACGGGCATCACGGCGCTGAACGTCCCCGCCACCATCGCAGCGGTGGGGGACCAGGCCTTCGCCAACAACCTGCTTCTGCGTTCCGCCACCGTGTCGGCCCGGGAACTGGGGAAGGAGGCGTTTTGGTACTGCCCGGCCCTGACCAGCGTCACGCTGACGGAAAGCGTGGAAAAAGTGGGCGATATGGCGTTTAACGACTGCGGGGCCCTGCAGAGCCTGACGGTGCTGAACCGGTCCTGCTCCCTGGGTATGACGGATCTGCCTGACGGAGCGGTGATCTACGGCTATGCCGGTTCCACCGCCCAGACCTTTGCCCGGCAGGGGGGATATACCTTCCGGGAGTACTCCGGACAGGTGACGCCGCCGCCCACCGATCCCATCCACAAGGACGGCTGGTCCGAAGTGGGGGGCGTGTGGTATTATTACAAAAACGGAACGACCGTCACCGGCTGGTTCAACGAGGGGACAAAACGCTACTATTTCGACGCCTCCGGCGCCATGGCCGCCGGCCTGGTCAAGGTGGGCGGGGATACCTACTATTTCAGCGAAAAGCACGATGGTTCGTACGGTGTGATGAAGACCGGATGGGTGTGGCTGACGGATACGTACTATTACTTCGACAAGGCCACCGGAGCCATGGTGGTTTCCGACTGGGTCAATGACGGCGGCAAGCGCTATTACCAGGGCCCGGACGGCAAACAGATGGCGGGGCTGCAGACCATCGGGGGGAAGACCTACTACCTCAACGAGAAGCGGGACGGCTCATATGGAGCCGTGAAGACCGGATGGGTGTGGCTGACGGACACGTACTATTACTTCAACAAGACCACCGGCGTCATGGTGGTCTCCGACTGGATCTATGACGGCGGCAAGCAGTACTACCAGGGTCCGGACGGCAAACAGGTTTCCGGCTGGCAGGAGTTTGGAGGAGAACGGTTCTTCCTCAACGATAAGCGGGACGGCACTTTCGGCGCGGTGGTCTCCGGCTGGCGGTACATCGGCCGAAGCTGGTATTACTTCAACCCGGTGCACAACGGCCATTTCGGCGCCATGCGTACCGGCTGGCTCCAGGACGGGTCCAAACGGTACTATCTGGACGAGGACGGCGTGATGGCCACCGGCTGGCGGGAGATCGGCGGGGTGCGCTATTACTTCAGCGAGAAGACCGACGGTTCCGGCGGCGTGCTCCAGACGTGAGGGCCGGAGATGCGGTTTTTATTCATCAATTTTTGAAAATATACAAAATACACCTTGAAAACCAAGGTGTATTTTGTTATGATAAAGGGACTTGTGGAAGTTTGCCTACCTGCACATAAGACGGTGTCGATATGAGTTTATTGGATAATATACATTCTCCCGCCGATGTGAGGGCCCTGCCGCCTGAGGCGCTGGAGGAGCTGTGCCGGGAGATCCGGGGATACCTCATCTCCGCCATGTCCGTCCACGGAGGGCATCTGGCCTCCAACCTGGGGGCGGTGGAGCTGACGGTGGCCCTGCACCGGGTGTATGATACCGGGCGGGACCGGCTGGTGTTCGACGTGGGACACCAGTGCTATACCCATAAGCTCCTGACGGGCCGGAAGGACTTTACCGATTTCCGGGACCTGGGGGGCATGGCCGGCTTTCCCCGGCCGGATGAGAGCGTCCACGACGCGTTCGTGGCGGGACATGCGTCCAACTCCGTGTCCGTGGCCCTGGGCATGGCCCGGGCCCGCACGGCGCTGGGGGAGGACTATGACGTGGTGGCCGTCATCGGCGACGGGGCCCTGAACGGGGGCATGGCGCTGGAGGGGCTGTCCGACGCGGGAAAGAGCGGCGAGCCGCTGGTGGTGGTGCTCAACGACAACGGCATGAGCATCAACGAGAGCGTGGGCGGCCTGGCGGATATGCTGGGCCGGATGCGCACAAGGGTGGAGTACATCCGCTTCAAGAAATGGTACCGCCAGACGATCATGCCCCATATCCCCGGCCTGAACCGGGTCCTTGCCCGGGGGAAAAAGTGGCTGAAGGACCGGATCATCCCGGAAAACATCTTCGACGATCTTGGCTACGAGTACATCGGCCCCATCAACGGCCACGATCTGCGGAAGGTGGAGAATGCCATCCGCTGGGCCAAGGAATACCGGGCGCCGGTGCTGGTCCATGTGATCACCAAAAAGGGCAAGGGATATCCCCCGGCGGAGCAGGCGCCGGAAGCGTTCCATGGGGTGGGGGCCTTCGACGCGGACAGCGGCATGCCCCACTACACGGGAGAGGACTTCTCCTCGGCCTTCGGCCGGGCGCTGACGGAGATCGCCGGGGAGGACAAGACCGTGGTGGCCATCACCGCCGCCATGAAGGAGGGCACCGGCCTCATCGGCTTCCAGGAGGCCTATCCGGACCGGTTCTTCGACGTGGGCATCGCCGAGGAGCACGCCTGCGCCATGGCCGCGGGCATGGCCGCCCAGGGGCTGAAGCCTGTGTTCGCGGTGTATTCCACCTTTTTGCAGAGAAGCTATGATATGCTCATCCACGACGTGGCCCTTATGGGCCTGCATGTGGTGCTGGCCGTGGACCGGGCGGGCATCGTGGGCCGGGACGGAGTGACCCATCAGGGCAGCTTTGACGTGGCATATCTGTCCTCCGTGCCGGGGATGAAGATCTACGCCCCCGCCAACTTCGCAGAGCTGAAGACCATGCTGCGAAAGGCGGTGCTGGAGGACACGGGGCCCGTGGCGGTGCGCTATCCCCGTGGCGGAGAGGGGCTTTTGCTGGGGGATACCTCCGGCAAGACGGCCGAAACGGTATATTTCCACGGCGACGACGTCACCATCGTTTCTTACGGCACGGAGATCAACGAGGCCATGGCGGCCGCCAGGATGCTCCGGGGCAGAGGCATCGACCCCGAGGTCGTCAAGCTGAACGTGCTCTCGCCGCTGGATACGGAGCCGGTGCTGGATTCGGTGCGCCGGACCGGGGCGCTGCTGGTGGCGGAGGAGGCCTGCGCCGCCGGATGCATCGGCGAGCGGCTTTTGGCCGCGGCGGAGCAGGCGGGCGTCGCCCTGCGGGCGAGCCGGCTGGTGAATCTGGGCGACGGGCTGCTGCCCCACGGCGAGCCCTGGAAGCTGCGGGAGAAAATGGGATTGGACAACGGTTCGCTATGCAGCGCCGTTTTGGAGATGCTGGATGGAAAAGATCAGGCTTGACCAGCGGGTATACGATCTGGGCCTGGCCCAGAGCCGGGAAAAGGCCAAGGCTCTCATCATGGCCGGGAGCGTGTATGTCAACGGCGAGAAGCAGACCAAGCCCGGCGCGCCGGTCACAGACCAGGCCGACGTCCAGGTCCGGGGGGACAGACTGGCCTATGTGAGCCGGGGCGGGCTGAAGCTGGAAAAGGCGCTGGACGAGTTTTCCATCGATCCGGCGGGGTATGTCTGCGTCGACTGCGGGGCCTCCACCGGCGGCTTTACCGACTGCCTGCTGCAGCGGGGGGCCAGACACGTATATGCCGTGGACGTGGGCTATGGCCAGCTGGCTTGGAGCCTGCGCACCGACGAGCGGGTCACGGTGATGGAGCGGACCAACGCCCGGAACCTGGCTCCGGAGATGTTTCCGGAGGCGATGGATCTGGCGGTGATGGACATGTCGTTCATCTCTCTGCGGCTGGTGCTGCCCGCGGTGAAGACGCTGCTTGTTCCCGGGGGACAGGTGGTGTGCCTGGTGAAGCCCCAGTTCGAGGCGGGCCGGGAAAAGGTGGGCAAAAAAGGCGTGGTCCGCGATCCGCAGGTCCACCGGCAGGTCTTGGAGGACACCCTGGCCGCGGCCCGGGATATGGGCTTTTCCCTGCGGGGACTGACCTATTCCCCGGTGCGGGGCCCGGAGGGGAATATCGAATATCTCGCCTGGCTGGGCCTCGGGGGAGAGAGCGTGGAGGCGGACTGCGCCCAGGTGGTGCGTCTGTCCCATGAGGCACTGGACGGCGGGAGAGAGGAGGAGCCATGAGCGGATCGATCGTGTTGTGCCCCAATGTCCAGCGTGACAGCGGCTTTGCCTGTACGGCGGCGGTGAAGGACATGCTGGAAAAGGAGGGCCATCGGGTGGCGGTCTGTCCTGTGTGCGGCGAGCAATGGGACCCGCCGGGCTTTGAAACGGCGGCGCTGGAGGATGTGCTGCCCGGGGCGGACCTGCTGGTCACGCTGGGGGGCGACGGAACGATCCTGCGCATCGCGCCCCGGGTGATGGGCTACAGCGTGCCGCTGGTGGGGGTGAACCTGGGCCATACCGGTTTTTTGACGGAGCTGGACCGGGAGAACGTGGAGCTGCTACGGCAGGCGGCCGCCGGGGAGTTCGAGCCGGTGCCCCGCATGATGCTGGACGTGAGCGTCTGGCGGAGGGGAGAGAACGTCTTTTTCGATACCGCGCTGAACGACGCGGTGATCTCCGGCATCGTACAGAACGTGCGCCTCACCGCCCTGGGGGACGGGAAACGCATTTTGGCCTTCTCCGGAGATGGGGTGATCGTTTCCACGCCCACCGGGTCCACCGCATATTCCATGGCCGCGGGCGGACCGCTGGTGGAGCCGGACGCGGAGGGGATCGTGCTCACGCCCATCTGCGCCCACATGCTGGCCGCCAGGAGCTTCGTGCTCAAGCCGGAGCGGACGGTGACCATCGTGCCCGAGGATGTGAGCGAGGGGCGGCGGTGCGTGCTGAGCGTGGACGGCCGGGGATTGACGGACCTGTATGACGGGGACGAGGTCACGGTCACCAAATCCAGACACAGGCTTTTGATCGCCTATCTGGGCACCAAGAGCTTTTATGAAACGGCATTTGAAAAATTGGGGGAGCGAGCATGAAAACGTCACGACAGAGCGTGATCCTGGACATCATCGCCCAGGAGAACATCGAGACCCAGGGCCAGATGCTCCTGGCGCTCCAGGCCCGGGGCGTGAGCAGCACCCAGGCCACGGTGAGCCGGGACATCAAAGAGCTGCGCCTGGTGAAGGAGATCGGCCCGGATGGCCGGTACCGTTATGCCCAGGCGGATCAGGACGAGTCCAGCGAGGCGTCCCGGCGGCTGGAGGAGATCTTCCGGGAGGGCTGCGTGGGCTTTGACCACGCGCTGCACACGGTGGTGGTAAAGACCCTGCCGGGGCTGGCCTCGGCGGTGTGCGCCTCCATCGACGCCATGGGGGACGATTCCATCCTGGGCTCTGTGGCCGGGGACGACACGGCCATCATCGTGCTGCGCAACGCCGCCTCCGCCGAGAGGCTGTGCGCCCAGCTGCGCCGGGCCTATAAGAGGTAAGCGGGATGCTCAGGAGTCTCCACATCGAGAATATCGCGGTGGTGGAGCGGGCTGACGTGCAGTTCCGGGAGGGACTGAACGTGCTGACCGGCGAGACCGGCGCGGGAAAATCCATCGTCATCGACGCGCTGTATGCCGTCACCGGCGGCCGGACCAGCCGGGAGCTGGTGCGCACCGGGGCGGACCGGTGCTTGGCCGCCGCCGTGTTCGACGCGGACCCGGCGCTGGCGTGGTGCGGGGAAAACGGCGTGGAACCGGAGGACGGCACGCTGATCGTCCAGCGGACCGTGTCCGCCGACGGCCGGGGGTCCTGCCGGGTCAACGGCGTGCCGGTGACGGCCGCCCAGCTTCGCGCCCTGGGGGCGCTGTTGGTGGATATCCACGGACAGAACGACGGCCGGCAGCTGCTGGACGAGAGCCGCCATCTGGCCTATCTGGACGCCTTTGCCGGCGACGGGGAGGAGCTGGCCGCCTACCGGACGGCTTACGGCGCCTGGCGGGACAACGAGCGGCAGATCGAGAAGCTCAGCCTGGACGGCGAGACCCGCCGCCAGCTGGCGGAGAGCCTGGCCTATCGGGTACAGGAGCTGGAAAAGGCCCAGCTCCGGGCCGGGGAAGAGGCGGAGCTGGAGGAGCGGTCCGAGCTGCTGCGAAACGGGGAAAAGCTCCGGGAGGCCGCCCAGGGCGCTTTTACCGCCTTGTATGGGGACGAGAGCTCCGCCGTGGAGCTGACCGGCCAGGCCAGAGGCTGGCTCAGCCGCGCCAGAGGCTGGAGCAGCGGTCTGGCGGAGGCGGACAAGGTCCTGGCGGAGGCCCAGGCGCTTTTGCAGGACGCCGCCGAGCGCGTCCGGGACGTGTGGGACAGCCTGGACTTCTCCCCGGAGGAATTCGACCGGGTGGAGAGCCGGCTCGTGCAGCTGCGGCGGCTGGAGAAAAAATTCTCCGCGGCGGACGAGGCGGCGCTGATTGCCCTGTATGAGGACAGCTCCGCCCGGCTGGAGGAGCTGGAATATGGGGACGAGGCGCTGGAAAAGCTGGTCCAAAAGCGGGCCGTGCTGGAAAAGGACTGCCGTACCGCCGCCGCCGCCCTCACCCGGGCCAGGAAGAAGGCGGGCAGCGCCCTGGCGGCGCGGGTAGAGCGGGAGCTGAAGGAGCTGAGCATGCCCTCCGTGCGCTTTGTAACAGAGCTCTCCCCCATGGAAGAGGGCCCCGGATTCGGCCCCGCCGGCGCGGACGAGGTGCGCTTTTTGATGAGCGCCAACGCCGGGGAAGCGCCCGGCCGCATCGCCAAGATCGCCTCCGGCGGTGAATTGAGCCGGATCATGCTGGCGCTGAAGATCGTGTTCGGCCAGAACGACCCGGTGCCTACGGCGGTGTTTGACGAGATCGACACCGGCGTGTCCGGCGTGGCGGCCAGCCGGGTGGGAGAGAAGCTGGCCCTCACCGGCCGGCACCGGCAGGTGCTGTGCGTCAGCCACCTGGCGCAGATCGCGGCCATGGCCGACAGCCAGTACCTCATCGAAAAATCCGAGCGGGACGGCCGCACCTATACCACCGTCACCGAGCTGGACCGGCCCGGCCGGCGCCGGGAGCTGGCCCGGCTCACCGGGGGCGACAACATCACCGAGATCACTACCGCCTCCGCCGAGGAACAGCTTGCCGCGGCGGACGCGTGGAAAGAAAAACTGGTTTGAGGAGAGGAAAAATGACCCTATATGACGAACTGGTCGCCCGGGGGCTCATCGCCCAGGTGACGGACGAGGACAAGATCAAAGACCTTATCAACGAGGGCAAGGCCACCTTCTATATCGGCTTCGACTGCACCGCGGACAGCCTGACGGCCGGCCATTTTGTGACGCTGACGTTTATGAAGCGTTTGCAGCAGGCCGGGAACCGTCCCATCGCCCTGATCGGCGGCGGCACCACCATGATCGGCGACCCCTCCGGGCGCACCGATATGCGCAAGATGCTCACCAAGGAGGCCATCGCCCACAACGCCGCCTGCTTCAAGCGGCAGATGGAGAGATTCATCGACTTCGGCGAGGGGCCCGGCCAGGCCATGATGGTCAACAACGCCGACTGGCTGCTGGAGCTGAATTACGTGGATCTGCTGCGGGAGGTGGGGGCCTGCTTTTCCGTGAACAACATGCTCCGGGCGGAGTGCTACAAGCAGCGCATGGAAAAGGGACTCAGCTTCCTGGAATTCAACTACATGATCATGCAGTCCTATGATTTCTACCACATGTTCCAGACCCTGGGCTGCAACATGCAGTTCGGCGGCAACGACCAGTGGAGCAACATGCTGGGCGGCACGGAGCTGATCCGCCGGAAGCTGGGCAAGGACGCCTACGCCATGACCGTGACACTGCTGACCGATTCCAACGGCAATAAGATGGGCAAGACCGCCGGCAACGCCGTATGGCTGGACCCCAACAAGACCAGCCCCTATGACTTCTACCAGTATTGGCGCAATGTGGGCGACGCGGACGTGATGAAATGCATCCGTATGCTCACCTTCCTGCCTATGGACCAGATCGAGCAGATGGATCACTGGAAGGACCAGAAGATCAACGAGGCCAAGGAGATCCTGGCCTACGAGCTGACGAAGATGGTCCACGGCGAGGCCGAGGCCGAGAAGGCCCGGGCCGCCGCCAAGGCCCTGTTCGGCGCCGGCTCCGGGGAGGAGATGCCCGTGACGGAGATCGGCGAGGCGGATCTTGCCGACGGGGCGGCGGATATCAAGACGCTGCTGGTGAAGGCGGGACTTTGCAAGTCCAACTCCGAGGCCCGGCAGAACATCTCCCAGGGGGGCGTGACCCTGGACGGGGAGAAGGTCGCCGATATGTTCCTGGCCGTGCCGGCGGAAAAGCTCCGCCAGGGCGTGCTGCTGCGCCGGGGAAAGAAGAGCTATCGGAAGGTCATCTTAAAGTGATCATAAGACCGGCTGATGGGCAGAGATAATGCCATAAGGAAACGAGTGTCAATGCGCGGTTTTTGGAGGAACTGCGCATTGACATTAGTTATTTAAAGTAATAGTATATAAGGCGACAATTTTAGTTTGCTTCTACAATGCCTTAAATCATGAAACTGAAAGGAACCGATGAGATGAAAAAGACTCTTGCTCTGCTGCTCGCGCTGGTCATGATCCTGGCGCTGACCGCCTGCGGCGGCTCCGGCGACAAGACCGCGGCCGACAAGGAAACCTACACCGTGGGCATCTGCCAGCTGGCGCCCCATCCGGCGCTGGACCTGGCCACCCAGGGCTTTAAGGACGCCCTGACCGAGGCGCTGGGCGATGCCGTCACCTTCGACGAACAGAACGCCGGCGGCGAGGCCACCAACTGCACCACCATCGTGGACGGCTTTGTGGCCAACCATGTGGACCTGATCCTGGCCAACGCCACCCCGGCTGTGCAGGCCGCGGCTTCCGCCACCGCCGAGATCCCCGTCCTGGGCACCGCCGTCACCAACTACGGTGTGGCGCTGGAGCTGGACACCACCGACGACAAGGTCCTGGGCGGCAACGTGTCCGGCACCTCCGACCTGGCCCCGCTGGACCAGCAGGCCGCTATGATCCAGGAGCTGTTCCCCGACGCGCAGAACGTGGGACTGCTGTACTGCTCCGCCGAGCCCAACTCCGTCTATCAGATCGAGACCATCCAGGGCTACCTGCAGGAAATGGGCTACACCTGCACGCCCTACGCCTTTAACGACGTGAACGACCTGCAGGCCGTGACCCAGACCGCCTGCGATAACTCCGACGTGATCTACATCCCCACCGACAACACCGCTGCCAACAACACCTCCACCATCGCGGACGTGGTGCTGCCCGCCAAGGTGCCCGTAGTGGCCGGCGAGTCCGGCATCTGCCAGGGCTGCGGCGTGGCCACGCTGTCCATCAGCTACTATGAGCTGGGCCAGATCACCGGCCGGATGGCCGCCGATATCCTGACCGGCGCTGCCAAGATCGAGGAAACCGCGGTCGGCTTCGACACCACGCTGGATAAGCTCTACAACGCCGCCAACTGCGAGGCGCTGGGCATCACCGTCCCCGAGGACTACATCCCCCTGGAGGCCGAGTGATATCTCACTTTGACCGCTTCGCCCAGCCCCGAGGACTGGGCGAAGCATCTGAAAAAGAAGAGGGAAATGCTTTCATTTCCCTCTGTTTTTTGCTATGATCCCTTTTGCTTGAGTTGAACGGAGGAGACCCCGCCATGAACGTGCTGCTGTCGTTTGTGAACTCTCTGCCCGGCGCCTGCGGGCAGGGCCTCGCCTGGGGCCTGATGGCCATCGGCGTGTATCTGACCTATAAGATCCTGGACGTGGCCGACCTGACGGTGGACGGCTCCCTGGCCACCGGCGGCGCGGTGTGCGGGGTGCTGATCGTCATGGGCGTCAATCCCTGGGTGGCGATGCTCGCCGCTATCCTCGCAGGCATGCTGGCGGGGCTGATAACGGGACTGCTCCACACCGCCTGTGGCATCCCGGCGATCCTGTCGGGCATCCTGACCCAGCTGGCCCTTTACTCCCTGAACCTGCGCATCATGGCCATCGGCGACACCGCCAAGACCAAGGCCACCCTGGCCCTGAGCGTGGACAGAAACCCCCTTTTGGTGTCGTCCCGGTATGTGCGGGAGCTGTCGCTGCGCAATCCCATCCTGCTGCTGGCCATCATCGTGGCGGCGGCCATTGGGCTGCTGTACTGGTTTTTCGGCACGGAGCTGGGCTGCTCCATCCGGGCCACCGGCGCCAACCAGAACATGAGCCGGGCCCAGGGCATCAACACCGATAAGAACAAGGTGCTGGGCCTGGTGGTGTCCAACGGCATGGTGGCCATGTCCGGGGCCCTGCTGGCCCAGTACTCCGGCAGCGTCACCATCGACATGGGCCGTGGCGCCATCGTCATCGGTCTGGCCGCCGTCATCATCGGCGAGGTGCTGCTGGACAAAGTGTTCCGCAACTTCGCTTTGAAGCTGCTGGCCTCCGTTATCGGCGCCATCATCTATTACGCGGTGATCACCCTGGTGCTGCGGCTGGGCCTGGAGTCCACGGACCTGAAGCTTCTCACGGCCCTGGTGGTGGCGGTGTTCCTCACCGTGCCCTACTGGAAGGAGAAGTACTTCACCAAGGCCAAGAAGGAGGTGGAAACCGATGCCTGAGAGCAAGTACATGCTGGAGATCAACGACGTATACAAGACGTTCAACCCCGGCACCGTCAACGAAAAACGGGCGCTGAACAGCCTGAGCCTGAAGCTGAAAGAGGGGGACTTCGTCACCGTCATCGGTTCCAACGGCGCGGGCAAATCCACGGCCCTCAACGCCATCGCCGGCGTTTGGCCCATCGACGCCGGTTCCATCGTCATCGACGGCCAGGACGTGACCGGCTTGCCGGAGTACAAGCGGGCCGGGTATCTGGGCCGGGTGTTCCAGGACCCTATGAACGGCACCGCCGCCACCATGGAGATCCAGGAGAATCTGGCGCTGGCCCTGCGCCGGGGCCAGCGGCGCGGCCTGCGCCGGGGCATCACCAAAAAAGAGCAGGAGCAGTATCGCGACCTGCTCAGGACCCTGGATCTGGGGCTGGAGGATCGCATGACCACCAAGGTGGGATTGCTCTCCGGCGGTCAGCGCCAGGCGCTGACGCTGCTGATGGCCACGCTGAAAAGACCCAAGCTGCTGCTGCTGGACGAGCACACCGCCGCGCTGGACCCCAAGACGGCGGAGAAGGTACTGGATACCACCGACGCCATGATCCGGGACAACCATTTGACCGCGTTCATGGTGACCCACAACATGAAGGACGCCATCGCCCACGGAAACCGGCTCATCATGATGAACGAGGGACGGATCATCCTGGACATCGCCGGGGAGGAGAAGAAACACCTTTCCATGCAGGATCTGCTGGATAAATTCGCCCAGCTGTCCGGCAACTCCATCACCAACGACAGCGTGCTGCTGGCATAAGACGAAAATGGCGGCGTGACCGATGGGTCACGCCGTCAGGGCAAATACGGATAAAGTTCAAAGGGCGTCGTCGTTGATCCGCTCCGGCGCCGATTCCAGCACTTCCGGATTGGCCAGATAGTAGCGGAAATAGCGAAACGCGGAGCCTATGTAAGCGCTGTCGGCGATGCGGCTGTCATAGCTGACGGCGTAGTCCAGCACCTTTTTCTCCTGGACCTGTCCGTTCTTGTCCAGCTCCGTCTGGGTGCGGACCCGGCCCAGGGACAGATATACCGGCAGGCTCCCCAGCTGGTTCAGGCTCCGGCGCACCGGGGGCAGATGGAAAGCGCCCTCGTCGGAGATATAAGCGGAGCCGTGGTAGGGGCTCTTTTCCGTGAGGGTCCGGCTCAGCCAGCCGTGGTAATCCAGCCAGCGCAATACCCCGATGGCAAAACGGAGGATGAACCGGGGGGTCTTGACCAAAGTGGCCGCCAGCCGCTCCAGGCGGTCGGCGGACTGGTCCGCTCTCAGATTGTCCAACCGGGCGTTGATCTTCCGGTACACGTCATAGATCGTGTCCGAGGGCTGGAAGCGGACCGTAAAGCTCATGCCGGAGGCGTCCGCGGTGCCGCTGCCGCCGGAGGACAGGACGATGTCGATGTTGTCCCGGGCATAGATGAACCGGCCGGAAACGAAGCGGTTCATGGCCGGGCGCAGCGCCAGCATCCGTACATAGGCCGCGATGACCACGTGCACCAGCGCCATGTTCTCGTCCCCCTCCCGGCGCCGGGCCCGGAGCCAGGACTCGATGGCGGCCAGATCGGCCGTATCGGTAAAGCTGTTGGCGCCGTCCCCGGGGTCAAGAACGGTGAAGGGGGACAGCTGGAACAGCGGGGAGATGGTGCGCAGCCGCCGGCCGTCCTTGCGGTCGGTCATGCGCCGGCGGGCGTAACGATCAGGCATGGGTGACCTCCCATTGGTGGAGTATGACCGGCGAACCGGCCATACAGATTATACACCGCCCGCCCCGGTTCGTCAACCGATGGCGTTTTGCGGCTTTTTTCGCCAATGAGGGCGGATGGGGACGAAAGGGGTATGCATTCCCGGCGGGAGTGTGGTATACTTCTTCTGGAAGACAGAGGGAAGAGAGGCAGCGGGATGGACAGTCTGAGGGAGAACTTCCGCGCCGCCGGCCGGGCGGGCGCCGCGTTTTTGGCATGGGTGCTGCTGGCCAGCGCCACGGGCGTGGTCGTGGGCGGCGTGGCGGTGGCCTTCCACTGGTGCATCGGAACGGTGACGGCCCTGCGGGGGATGTACCCCTGGGTCCTGTGGCTGCTGCCAGCCGCGGGCGCCGTCATCGCGCTCACATATAAGCTCTGCGGCATGGAGCACGACCGGGGAACGAACCTGGTGCTGGTGGCCGTGCGGGAGGCGGAGCATATGCCGCTGCGTACCGCGCCGCTGATCTTCTTTTCCACCGTGCTGACCCACTTGGCGGGCGGCTCCGCTGGCCGGGAGGGAGCGGCGCTGCAGCTGGGCGGTTCGCTGGCCGCCTGGGCGGGCCGCGTGCTGAAGATGAACGAAAAGGACCAGCGGGTGATGGTGATGTGCGGCATGGCCGCGGCGTTCTCGTCCCTGTTCGGCACGCCCATCACGGCGGCGGTGTTCGCCATGGAAGTGGTGAGCGTGGGAGTCATGTACTACGTGGCCTTTGTGCCCTGCCTGGTGGCGTCGGTGAGCGGTTTTCTGCTGGCCCAGGCGCTGGGACTGCACGGTCTGGTGGGCTATGCCGCGGGGATGCCACCGGCGCTGACGGGTGCGTCCATGTTCCAGACGGTGGCCCTGGGGGCCATGTGCGCGCTGGTATCCGTGGGCTTTTGCGCCGCGATGCACGCGTCCCACAAGCTCTATGAACGGTACATACCCGATCCGATCCTCCGGGCCGCGGCAGGCGGCGCACTGGTGCTGGCGCTGTTGTTGGTGCTGAAAGACGGCTGGCTGTACAGCGGGGCGGGGGACGAACTGATACGCAAGCTGCTGGGCGGACAGACCATCTGGTACGCCTTCCTTCTCAAGACGCTGCTCACCGCCCTGACGCTGGGCGCCGGGTTCCGGGGAGGGGAGATCGTGCCCGCGCTGTGCGTGGGATGCGCCTTCGGCACCTGGGTGGGCCCTCTGCTGGGGCTGCCCCACGGCTTTTCCGGGGCGCTGGGAATGGCGGCGGTATTCTGCGGCGCCACCAACTGTCCCATCACCTCCATGCTCCTTAGCTATGAGCTGTTCGGCGGCGAGGCGGTGGTGCTGTACGCGCTTGGCTGCGCGGTGAGCTATATGCTCTCGGGCTATTTCGGCCTATACAGCGAGCAAAAGATCGTCTACTCCAAGACCCGGCCCGAGTGGATCGACAAAAAGGCCCGCTGAGGGCGGGCGCCGCAGAGCGCGGCGGAGCTGCCCTTTTCATTTCATCGAGGACCCGGACGGGCCCGGACGCCATCGTTCCGGCCCGCAAATATGTCCGGATAAAGAGAGGAGTTACACCATGAACTTTGTATTCATCTCGCCCAACTTTCCCCGTACATACTGGAATTTCTGCGACAGGCTCAAGAAAAACGGAGTCACCGTCCTGGGGGTAGGCGACTGCGCGTATGAGGGGCTGGAACCGCCCCTGCGGGAGGCGCTGACAGAGTATTACCGGGTGGACACCCTGGAGGACTATGACCAGGTCTTCCGGGCGGTGGCCTATTTCTCCTTCAAGTACGGGAAGATCGACTGGCTGGAGTCCAACAACGAGTACTGGCTGGAACAGGACGCCAGGCTGCGCACGGACTTCAATATCACCACCGGCGTGGATGAGCGGGGCGTGGCGGCCTTTAAGAGCAAATCGGGCATGAAGGCCTACTACGCCAAGGCGGAGGTGCCCACCGCCCGGTGCCACAATGTTACCGATATCGCCGCCGCCCGGGAGTTTATCGACCAGGTGGGCTGGCCGGTGATCGTAAAGCCGGACAACGGGGTGGGGGCCTCCCATACCTGGAAGCTGGAGAACGAAGAGGATCTGGAGCGGTTCTTCGCCGAAAAGCCCCCGGTAGAGTATGTGATGGAGGAATTCGTCTGGGGGGCCATCCGCTCCTATGACGCCATCATGGACAGCCATTGCGAGCCGCTGATCGAATCCACCGGCATTTTCCCGCCCTCCATCGCGGATATCGTCAACGAGCAGGGGGATCTGGCCTATTATGTGGCCGATTCGGTGCCTCAGGCCCTGGCAGACCGGGGCCGCCGCACGGCCAAGGCATTCGGCGCCGCCAGCCGCTTTGTGCACCTGGAGTTTTTCGAGCTGTCCAAGGCAAAGCCCGGACTGGGGGAGATCGGAGATTTCGTGGGGCTGGAGGTCAACATGCGCCCTGCGGGCGGCTATACGCCGGATATGATCAACTTCGCCCACAGCACCGACGTTTACCAGATCTGGGCGGACATGGTGGCTTTTGACCAGCGCCGTCTGGCGCCCAGCGGCCAGGATCACTACTGCGCATACGCCAGCCGCCGGGATGCCAGCCGCTACCGCCACAGCCACGAGGAGATCTTGGAGAAGTACGGTTCCAAAATGGCCATGTGCGAGCGGATGCCGGATGCCCTTTCGGACGCCATGGGCAATCAGATGTATACCATCCACGCCGCTGATGAGGCCGAGGCAAAGGAATTTATCCGCTTCGTTGGGGAGCGGGCATGACAGAAGGGAGCGAGAGATACGATGCAGGTGCGTTATTTCAAGGAGTACAGCCATCATCTGGACCGGGAGATGGAGTTTGAGATCTACGGCCACGGCGGAAAACTGTGTATGGCGTTCCCGCCCCAAAACGGCCGGTTCTTCGACTTTGCCAACTACGGCATGGTGGACACGGTGGCCCAGTGGGTGGAAGAGGGCCGGGTGATGATCGTCGGCGTGGACGCCATCGACGGGGAAACCTTTTCCAATTATGACGCCGATCCCCGCTGGAGGCTGGAGCAGCAGGAGCGCTGGTTCGCCTATGTGACCGACGAGCTGCTGCCCCGGTGCTATGAGCTGGGCTGCGATGGGCGCAAGGCCATGACTACCGGCTGCAGCATGGGGGCCTATCACGCGGCCAACTTCTTCTTCCGCCGGCCGGATCTGTTCGACACGGTGATATCCCTCAGCGGCCTGTTTGACGCGGACTTCTTCTTCGGCAGCTACCAGGACGATCTGACCTATGCCAACTCGCCCCTGCGGTTTCTGCCCAATATGCCCGCCGACCATCCCTGGCTGGAGCTGTACCGCCAGAGCAACATCATCCTGTGCGCGGGCCAGGGGGCCTGGGATGAGGAGATGCTGGCCCATGAGAGGCGGCTGGAGTCCATCCTGCACGTGAAGAACGTGCCCCTGTGGGCCGATTACTGGGGGCCGGACGTGTGTCATGACTGGCCCTGGTGGAAGAAGCAGCTGCCCTATTTCTTCTCCAACCTGCCCATATGAGAGAAAAGAAAACGCCGCCGCGCTTCGTGCGCGGCGGCGTTTTTGTGCCGGTGGCGGTCCAGGGGTATTCGGTTTGGCCGGGCATGGAAGCAAGCCGGTCTCTGGCGCGGTCAGCCGCCCAGATAGGCCTTTTTGATCTCGTCGCTCTCGGCCAGCTCCGCACCGGTGCCGGAAAGGGCGATGGCGCCGGACTCCAGCACATAGGCCCGGTCCGCGATCTGCAGGGCCATCTCCGCGTTTTGCTCCACCAGAAGTATGGTGGCGCCGGCGGCATGGAATTCCTGGATGATGTTGAAGATCTCCTCCACCAGAATGGGCGCCAGCCCCATGGAGGGTTCGTCCAGCATGAGCAGCTTGGGGTGGCTCATCAGCGCCCGGCCCATGGCCAGCATCTGCTGCTCGCCGCCGGAGAGGGTGCCCGCGATCTGGCCGCGGCGTTCCTTCAGCCGGGGGAAGTGGGCAAACACGTTCTCAAAATCTTCTTCCGGAACCTTTCCCTTTTGGATATAAGCGCCCATCTCCAGGTTCTCCATGACCGTCATCTGCAGGAAGATGCGCCGACCCTCCGGCACCTGGGCCAGGCCCTTGGCGGGGAGCTTATATCCGTCGGTATGGGTGATATCCTCCCCCAGAAAGGAGATCTTTCCGGAGCGGGGGTGCATGATGCCGGAGATGGTCTGCAGGGTGGTGGATTTTCCCGCGCCGTTGGCGCCGATCAGGGCCACGATCTCCCTCTCGTTCACTTCAAAGGAGATGCCCTTCAGGGCGTGGATGTTGCCGTAATAGACGTGTATGTTCTCGACGGACAGCATTTATTTCGCCCCTTTCTTGCCCAGATACGCCTCGATGACCACCGGGTCGTTTTTGATCTGGTCCGGGTCGCCCTTGGCGATCACCTTGCCGTAATTCAATACGCATATGCCCTCGCATATGCCCATGACCAGGTTCATGTCGTGCTCGATGAGCAGCACCGCGATCTGGAACATATCCCGGATGCGGCGGATGTTCTCCATCAGCTCCTCGGTCTCGGAGGGGTTCATGCCGGCGGCCGGCTCGTCCAGCAGCAGCAGACTGGGGTTGGTGGCCAGGGCCCGGAGGATCTCCAGCCGGCGCTGGGCGCCATAGGGGAGGGAGCCGGCCTGGCTGTCGGCCATGCTCTCCATATTGAAGATGCTCAGAAGCTCCATGGCCCGCTCCCGGGCGATGCGCTCGCTGCGGTAGAAGGAGGGCAGGCGCAGAATACCGGTCAGGGCGTTGTAGCTCATCTCGTCGTGCAGCCCCACCAGGATGTTCTCCATCACCGTCATGTTGGAGAACAGGCGGATGTTCTGGAAGGTGCGGGCGATGCCCAGCTTGCACACCTGGCTGGTCTTGAGGCCCCGGGTCTCCCGGCCGTCCAGGAGGATGGAGCCCCGGGTGGGCTGGTAGACGTTGGTGAGCAGGTTGAACACCGTGGTCTTGCCCGCGCCGTTGGGGCCGATGAGCCCGGCAATCTCCGTGCGGCCGATGGTGAGGGTGAAGTCATCCACCGCCACCAGACCGCCGAAGTCGATGCCCAGATGGTGGGTCTCCAGAATGGGGGTCTTGTCGATGTCCCGCTCGGGGATGACGCTGCGGCTGGGGACAGGCACCAGCTTGACCTTATTTGCCATTTTCAGCGCCTCCTTCCGGGGTCGGACCGGCGGGCTTCTTTGCGCGGCCCGTCAGCTTGCCCTTGATAATATCCAGATAGCCCTTCAAAACGGGGTTGTTGGTGATGAGCATCACCAGGATCAGCACGATGGCATAGATCAGCATGCGGTAGTCGGCAAACTGGCGCAGGGCTTCCGGCAGGATGGTCAGCGCCGCGGCGGCGATGATGGAGCCCAGCATGTTGCCCAGACCGCCCAGGACCACGAACACCAGTACCAGAATGGAGGTGTTGAAGTCGAACTTGTTGGCGATGATGGTGGAGTAGTTCATGGCGAACAGGGTGCCGGCCGCGCCGGCCATGGCCGCGGAGGTCACGAAGGCCATGAGCCGGTACTTGACGATGTTGACGCCCACGCTCTCGGCGGCGATGCGGTTGTCCCGGATGGCCATGATGGCCCGGCCGGAGCGGCTGTTGACCAGGTTGAACACGATGAACAGCGTGAGCATTACCAGCAGGAAGCCGGCGGTAAAGGTGGAGATCTTTTCGATGGTAGTGATCCCCATGGGGCCGTTGATGATGATCTTGCCGCCCTCGGCCAGCGCCAGTTTGTTGGTCAGCAGGCTCAGCTGCAGACCGTTTTCATCCACGCCCACGTAGAGGTTGTTGATGATGCTCTTGATGATCTCGCCGAAGGCCAGGGTCACGATGGCCAGATAGTCGCCTTTGAGCCGCAGCACCGGGATGCCGATGAGCACGCCGGCGACGGCGGCGAAGACCGCGCCCACCGCCATGCCGATGAGCAGGCGCAGGGCGGGGGAGGGAATGGCGTTCTGCAGGGCCATGGCCGCGGTGACGCCGGTGAAGGCGCCCACGCTCATGAAGCCCGCGTGGCCCAGGCTCAGCTCGCCCAGCACGCCCACCGTCAGGTTCAGGCTCACGGCCATGACCACGTAGGCGCAGATGGGCACCAGCATGCCCTTCAGAGAGGAGGTGATGGAGCCGGTGACGGTCATGGTCTGCAGCACGGCGTAGGCCGCGATGACCAGCCCATAGGTGGCGAAGTTCTTGCGGGTGTTTCGATTCAGCGTTTTTTTCTTCATGTCCGCACCTCAGACTTTCTCCCTGATCTGCTTGCCCAGCAGCCCGGTGGGCTTTACCAGCAGCACCACGATCAGCACGGCGAACACCACGGCGTCGGACAGCTGGGTGGAGATATAGGCCTTGGCAAAGATCTCGATAACCCCCAGCAGCAGCCCGCCCAGGAACGCGCCCGGGATGGAGCCGATGCCGCCGAACACCGCGGCGGTGAAGGCCTTGATGCCGGGCATGGAGCCGGTGGTGGGCACCAGGTTGGGATAGGCGGAGCACAGCAGCACGCCTGCGATGGCCGCCAGGCCGGAGCCGATGGCGAAGGTGACGGAGATGGTGGAGTTGACGTTGATGCCCATCAGCTGGGCCGCGCCCTTATCCTCGGAGCAGGCCCGCATGGCCTTGCCCATCTTCGTGTTGCCCGTGAACAGCGTCAGGGCGACCATGATGACGATGCAGGACACGATGGTGGTGATGGTCACATACGAGACGGTAAGCTGACCGCCGAAGAGAGCCAGTCTGCCGGTGCCCACCACGGAGGAGAACACCTTGGGGTTGGGCGTCCACAGCAGCTGCGCGCCGTTTTGCAAAAAGTAGCTAACGCCGATGGCCGTGATCAGCACCGCCAGGGAGGGGGCCGCCCGCAGAGGCTTATAGGCCAGCCGCTCCACCAGAATGCCCAGTACGGTGCACACCGCCATGGCGGCCAGCACGCCCACCAGCGGCGGCAGGGCAAAGCGGCTCACGGCGAAAAAGCATATATACGCGCCCACCATGATCACGTCGCCGTGGGCGAAGTTCAGCATTTTGGCAATGCCGTAAACCATGGTGTAGCCCAGGGCGATGATGGCGTAGATGCTGCCCAGGCTGATGCCGCTGAGCAGATAGTTGAGAAATGTCACGAGGGAGAGCCCCCTTTCGTCAGATCACAGGGTAGGGGAGAGACGGGAAAATCCCGAAAGGCCGGAGCAGGCGCATCAAAGCATCTGCTCCGGCCCCGTTGCCGGAAAATCAGGCAGGATCAGTCAAGACCCACGTATGCGCCGTCCTGGATCACCATGCCGTGGGCGCTCTTGCTCACCGCGCCGGTGGCGTCCCAGGTCATGCCGGTGCCGGTCAGACCGTCGAAGGTCATGGAGGTGAACTGCTGGATCATCAGGTCGTTCAGCTCCTCGGCGCTCATGTCGGGGGTGGCGCCGGCGGCCTCCAGGGCCTGCTTGTAGGCGTAGATGCAGTCGTAAGCATCAGCGGCGAACTGGTTGGGGATCTCGTTGTAGAGCTCCTGATACTTGGCCACGAAGGCCTGGGTGGCCTCGTCGGTGGAGTCGGCGTTGAAGGGGGTCAGCAGCATGACACCCTCGGCCAGGGTGGGATCAAAGCCCTCCATGGTCAGGATGCCGTCCATGCCGTCCACGCCGAACCACTTGGGGGCGTAGCCCATGGCGTTGGCCTGAGCGAAGATCAGGGAGGCGGGCTGATAGTACATGGGCAGGAACACCAGGTCGGCGCCGGCGTTCTGCATCTCGGTCAGCTGCACGCTGAAGTCGTTGTTGTCCTCGGTGAAGGTGGACTCGGCCACGATCGTCAGACCCAGCTCCTCGGCCTTGTCCACAAAGGAGTTGCGCAGACCGGTGGAGTAGTCCTCGTCGTTCTTCCAGATGATGCCGATCTTTTCGCCCAGCTGCATGTCAGAGATGTACTGCGCGGAAGCGCCGCCCTGGGTGGGATAGTCCAGGAAGCACATCTGAAACATGTTGTCCTTGCCCTCGATGACGGTGGGGGCGGAGGCGGAGGGGGTCAGGGAGAAGATCCGGTCGGCGAAGCCCTCCGCGGAGGTGGCGTTGGCCGGAGCGGAGGTGACGGAGCCCAGGCTCAGCTGCATGCCCCAGTCCTTCAGGGCGTTGTAGGCGTTGACGGCCTTCTCGGCGTCGTGGGCGTCGTCCTCATACTTCAGCTCGAACTGGATGCCGCCCATGGCGTTGATCTCGTCCACGGCGATCTGGGCGCCGTTCTTGGCCGCGTTGCCGTAAATGGCCGCGCCGCCGGTCAGAGGGCCGGTGCCGCCCAGCTTAAAGGCCTCGGCAGAGGCCCCTGCCTCGGGCTCGCTGCTGCCGCCGCCGCAGGCGCACAGGGCCACCAGCATGATCGTGGCAAGAGCAAGGGCGATCATCTTTTTCATCGTGGTGTGTTTCATTTTTCGTACCTCTTTCCATAAAATCTATTCAGACCGGGAGGTGGCCCGGCAGAAAATTAAATGATTATTTTAGATAATAAGGTGTCAGCGGATAAATGTCAATGTGCCAAAATCATGTTTGTAAAAACTGTGCATCATGACGGAAATGTGTTTTTTATTTTAGTGCACAAAAACGATAAAGAAATTGTACGATCTCCTCCCGGGCCGGAGAGATAGAACTCTCCCCCGGACAGAGATCCGGGGGAGGGAAATATCACAGCACTTTTGCCAGGAAGTTTTGGGCCCGTTCGGTCTGGGGGTGGTCGAAAAACTCCGTGGGAGTGTTCTGCTCCATGATGATGCCGTCCTCCATGAACAGCACCCGGTCGCCCACTTCCTTGGCGAAGCCCATCTCATGAGTGACCACCACCATGGTCATCCCCTCCTGGGCCAGCTGCTTCATCACGTCCAGCACCTCGCCCACCATCTCCGGGTCCAGGGCGGAGGTGGGCTCGTCGAAGAGCATGACCTCCGGCTCCATGCACAGCGCCCGCACGATGGCCACACGCTGCTTCTGTCCGCCGGACAGCTGATTGGGATAGGACCCGGCCCGGTCCGCCAGGCCTACCCGGCCCAGCAGCTCCATGGCCTTTTCCTCGGCCTCGGCCTTGGACTTTTTCAGGAGCTTCATCGGGGCCAGGGTCAGGTTTTTCATGATGGTCATGTGGGGGAACAGGTTGAAGTGCTGGAACACCATGCCCATCTTCTGGCGGTACTTGTTGATGTCGCTCTTGGGGTCGGTGATGTCCGTGCCCTTGAAGGTGATGGTGCCGGCGGTGGGGGTCTCCAGCAGGTTCAGGCAGCGCAGGAAGGTGCTCTTGCCGGAGCCGGAGGGGCCGATGACGACCACCTTCTCGCCCGGGTAGATGTGGTCGGTGATGTCCTTGAGGACCACGTGATCGCCGAAGGCTTTTGTCAGGTGCTTAACGTCTATCACTGGCGCGCAGCCTCCTTTCCAAAATGCTCTGCAGGTAGCTGAAAGCCATCACCATGATGAGGTACATGATGGCGGTGATGATGTAGGGGAACATGGCCTCGTAGGTCCGAGACACGATGGCCTGGGCGAAGTAGACGACCTCCTTGCCGCCGATGACGCTGATGAGGGAGGTATCCTTCAAGAGCACGATGAACTCATTGCCCAGGGAGGGGAGGATGGTCTTGAAGGCCTGAGGGATGACGATGTGCCACATGGTCTGGATGTAGTTCAGACCCAGGGACCGGCCGGCCTCCGCCTGACCCGGGTCCAGGCTCATGAGCCCGCCCCGGATGATTTCGGACACGTAGGCGCCGGAGTTGATGCCCAGGGTCAGCGCGCCGACGAAGGTGAAGTTCCGGCTGGAGGAGAAGATGACGAAGCCCATGATCAGCAGCTGTACCATCATGGGTGTGCCCCGGATGACGGTGACGTAGATCTTGAAGATAAAGTCGATGACGGCTAAAACGGGATTGTGGGTGCCCGGCCGGCGCTGGGCATAGGCCGTGCGGACGATGGCCACCAGCACGCCCAGCACCACGCCGATGGCCAGGGCGATGACCGTCACCTCGATGGTGGCCAGCAGTCCCTCAAAATACTGCGTCCAGCGGCTGTTCGCGAACCAGGCCCGGTAGAACTTCAGAAAAAAGCTCTGCCACCCGCTCAGCTCGGCCGCCGGTAGGGCCGACAGGGTCTCATACAGACCGGCAATATCCATGTGCGCTTACCTCGTTTTTCATAATACAGGAAAAGGGCGGCCAATGGGCCGCCCTTTTTCAAGCGGAACAGTTACGCGGCCTCGTCGGCGCTGACGTAGTGGGAAACGATCTCGGCCACCAGGCCATTGTCGATCATGGCCTCCAGGACGGTGTTCAGAGCCTCCAGCAGACTGGTGTTGCCCTGATCCACGGCCAGGCAGTAATCCTCGTTGGTGAACTCGGTGTCCAGGATCTTCAGGCCGGGGTTGGCGGCCACATACTCCTTGGCGGGGCCGTCGTCGATGACCACTGCGTCGATCTGGCCGTTCAGCAGGGCCTGCACGGCGGTGGCGCCGTTGTCGTAGGCGGTGACATGATCCTCGCCGTAGCCGCCGTCTTCAGGGGAGTAGGAGCAGTAGACATAGCCGGTGGTGCCGCTCTGGGTGCCGATCATATTGGCGTTGGCCAGGTCATCGACGGTCTGGATGGGGGAGTCCTCGGGGACGATGACCACCTGCACGCCGTTGGCGTAGCTGGTGGAGAAGTCCATGACCTCGTCACGCTCTGCGTTGTAGGTCAGGCCGGCCAGCATCATATCGGACTTGTTGTCCTGCACGGCGATCAGAGCGGAGGTGAACTCCATGTCGTCGATCTGCAGCTCCAGGCCCACGGCCTGCGCCAGGTACCAGGCGATCTCCACGTCGATGCCCTCGAAGCCGGTGCCGGCAAAGCCCTCGCCGTCGGCGACCATCTCATAGGGCGGGAAGGTGGCGTTGGTGCTCATGATGAGCTTGCCTTCCTCGATGGTGGTGAAATCGGGCAGATCCAGGTCCTTCAGGTAGTCGGGCAGCGCGGGAGCGCCGGTCT
The DNA here is from genome assembly GCA_947626905.1 of uncultured Oscillospiraceae bacterium. GTDB lineage: Bacteria > Bacillota > Clostridia > Oscillospirales > Oscillospiraceae > CAJOIG01. The sequence goes on along the minus strand of CANQUE010000018.1, from coordinate 12,321 downwards.
CAGACCCGGCCTCCGGCTCGGACGGGGTCTCGGCGCCGCTGCCGGAACCGCCGCAGGCAGCCAGGCTCAGGATCATGACAAGAGCCAGAAGCATTGCAAGAAGTTTCTTCATGATTAAATTCCATCCTTCCATTTGTCGTTGCTGTTTTATGTAACCAGAATTTGGTTGATGGGTGGATTATAATACGCTGGCGATGAATAAACAATAGGATATTCACTGAAAAGTGAATATTACTTCAATTTCTTGCAACCTATACAAAACAAATCCTCTTTCCCGGAGGAAAGAGGATAATTATTCACGAAAAAAGCCGTTCCGCTATATGGGGATCGGGCGGCCTGGGGGTGCTCTCCGGCTTGCAGCGGCCGCAGGTGAGGCCCCGAAGGGCCAGCTTCACCATTTTTTTCAGGGTGTATTTGCTCTCTCCCGCCACCCGGGGGGCACGCACATATTCCACCGTGGCGATGGGAAGGCCCAGCCGGGCCGCCAGCCCCCGGAGGAAGGGGTCCTCGTCGTGGTACAGGGCCAGCTTGTCCAGGGCGGAGCGGTCCATGAGCCGGTAATCGGCGTGGTTATAGATGAGCTTGGCCCCGAACAGGTTCATCAGGGCATAATAGCTCTGGGCGGTGAAGCGCTTGAAAAAGGTGTCCGACTCCCGGCTGGAGCGCACGCCGCACACGATGGGGTAGCCCTCGGCGTGCTTTTTCATCATCTCCGCCATGGCCGTGATGTCGTCCTGCAGGTCCGCGTCGATGCTGATGGTCACCTCCGCCCGGCCCCGGGCCTCCATCAGCCCGGCCATCACCGCGTTCTGGTGGCCCCGGTTGGGGCTCAGGCGTAGGCCGGAGAAGGCCGGATCGCCCTCGTGCAGAGAGCGGATGATCTCCCAGGTGCCATCGGCGGAGCCGTCGTCCACCAGGAGGATGCGACTGTCCGGCCCCGCCAGGCCGGCCGCCGTCAGATCCGCCAGCTCCCGGCGGAACACCGGGGCGGTCTGGGGAAGGCATTCCGATTCGTTGTAGCAGGGAACAACAATATATAATGTCCGCATTTCCCTCACCTCCCGGTCATTATAGGGGATTTTTACTGCATTTTCAACAGAAATAAAAAAAGCGGCGCGGTAACACTTGAAAAAAAGCTGTGATGGTATATAATGTGGAAGGTTAATGATAGTGGAAAAGTAGGCATTTTTTGGAGATCGTTCCCGCTATGAACAGCATCGTTCTGTACGCCCCCGAGATCCCCCAGAACACCGGCGCCATCGCCCGTACCTGCGCCGCCACGGGGACCAGCCTGCACCTGATAAAGCCCCTGGGCTTCGACATCTCCGACGCCGCCGTGAAGCGGGCGGGGCTGGATTACTGGCACCTGGTGGACGTACATGTTTACGAGAACATGGAGGAATATCTGCGGCGCAACGGGGACCGGGATCTGTGGCTGTTGTCCACAAAGGCCCCCCGGAGCTATGACAGCGCGGACTTCACCCCCGGCGCGGCGCTGCTGTTCGGACGGGAGACCTCCGGCCTGCCGGAGCCGCTTATGGAGCGGTACCATGACCGCTGTCTGCGCATCCCCATGAAAGCCAGGGCCCGGAGCCTGAACCTGGCCAGCTCCGCGTCCATCCTCCTGTATGAGGCTCTCCGTCAGCAGGGTTTTCCCGGACTGCTGTCGAAGGGCATCATGGCGGTAGGAGAGTAAATTTGCCGTGAAAAACCATTTATCTATATATGGAGGACAAAAGCCATGAACTACAACAAGAAAAATGTGACCCAGGTGGACGTCAAGGGCAAGAAGGTCCTGCTTCGCTGCGACTTCAACGTTCCCCAGGACAAGAAGACCGGCGCGATCACGGATGACAAGCGCATCCGCGCCGCTCTGCCCACCATCCAGTATCTGCTGGAAAACGGCGCCGCCGTTATCGCCTGCTCCCATCTGGGCAAGCCCGAGCCCAACTTTGAAAAATGGGTGAAGAAACAGACCGAGAAGGGCAAGGACCCCGCCGAGCTCACCGAGGCCAAGTGGAAGAAGGCCCTGGACGCCCTGCGCATGGAGCCGGTGGCCGAGCGCCTCAGCCAGCTGCTGGGCAAGCCGGTCATCCTGGCCGACGACGTGATCGGCCCCGACGCCCAGGCCAAGGCCGCCGCGCTGCAGCCCGGCCAGATCATGCTCCTGCAGAACACCCGCTTTGAAAAGGGCGAAACCAAGAACGACCCCGCCACCGCCAAGGCTATGGCCGACATGGCGGAGCTGTATGTGTCCGACGCTTTCGGCACCGTGCACCGCGCCCACGCCTCCACCGTCGGCGTGTCCGAGTATCTGCCCGCCGTTTCCGGCTTCCTGATCGGCAAGGAGCTGTCCATCATGGGCAAGGCCCTGTCCGATCCCGCCCGGCCCTTCGTGGCCATTCTGGGCGGCGCCAAGGTTTCCGACAAGATCGGCGTCATCGAGAACCTGCTGGGCAAGGCCGACAAGATCATCATCGGCGGCGGCATGGCCTATACCTTCATCAAGGCCCAGGGCCACGATGTGGGCGACAGCCTTCTGGAAGAGGACAAGGTGGAGTTCGCCAAGAAGATGATCGACGACGCCAAGGCCAAGGGCGTGGAGCTGCTGCTGCCTGAGGACACCGTGGTGGCCAAGGAGTTCGCCGCCGACGCCGAGAGCAAGACCGTCCCCTCCGACGCCATCCCCGCCGGCTGGCAGGGCCTGGATATCGGCGAGAAGACCCGGGAGAAGTTCGCCGCGGCCATCGCCGGCGCGGGCACCGTGGTCTGGAACGGCCCCATGGGCGTGTTCGAATTTGATAAGTTCGCCGAGGGCACCCGTGCCGTGGCCCGCGCTGTGGCGGCGTCCGGCGCGGTGAGCATCATCGGCGGCGGCGACAGCGCGGCGGCCGTGGAGCAGCTGGGCTTTGCCGACAAGATCACCCACATCTCCACCGGCGGCGGCGCCTCCCTGGAGTTCCTGGAGGGCAAGGCCCTGCCCGGCGTGGTCTGCCTGCAGGACGCGTAAGGAGATAACGGTCCATGGATAAAAAACACCGCAATGCCCTGATCGCGGGCAACTGGAAAATGAATATGCTGGCCTCCCAGGTCCCTGCCTACTGGCAGGGCCTGGAGCTGGGGGCCAAGCTGGGCGAGGGCGTTTCCTCCGCCCTTTGCGTGCCGTTCCCCCTGATCCCCGCCGTAAAGGCGGCTCTGGCGGGGAGCCAGGTGAAGGTGGGGGCCCAGGATGTGTCCAGCCACGACAAGGGCGCTTACACCGGCGAGGTCTCCGCGGCGATGCTGGCGGATCTGGGCGTGGATTACTGCATCATCGGCCACTCCGAGCGCCGGGGCTATCACGGCGAGAGCGACCAGCTGGTGAACCAGAAGCTCAAGGCCCTGCTGGCGGCGGGCATCGTCCCCATCATGTGCTGCGGCGAGAGCCTGGAGCAGCGGGATGCGGGCGTGACCCTCTCCTTTGTGGAGAGCCAGATCAAGGGCGGCCTGGCGGACGTGAGTCCGGAGCAGATGAAAAAAGTCGTCATCGCCTATGAGCCCATCTGGGCCATCGGCACCGGCCGCACCGCCACCGCGGAGCAGGCCCAGGAGGTGTGCGGTTTCATCCGTACCGTTCTGGCGGGGCTCTATGGCGAGGAACTGGCCAAGGGCGTGCAGATCCTGTACGGCGGCAGCATGAACGGCAAGAACGCCGCGGAGCTGCTGGCGCAGCCGGACATCGACGGCGGACTGATCGGCGGGGCGAGCCTCAAGCCCGAGTTCGCGGACATCATCGGTGCTGCCAATGAGTAAGAAACCGGTCGTACTTTTGATCATGGACGGGTTCGGCCTGGCCCCGGCGTCGGAATATAACGCCGTGTCCGTGGCCAAGACCCCGGTCCTGGATGAGCTGTTTGCCAAGTATCCCCACTCCCAGCTGCAGGCCAGCGGGGAGGATGTGGGCTTGCCCGCCGGTCAGATCGGCAACTCAGAGGTGGGTCACACCAACATCGGCGCGGGCCGGGTGGTGTTCCAGCCTCTGCCCCGGATTACCCGAGCGGTGGAGGACGGCAGCTTCTTTGAAAATCCCGCCTACTGCGGCGCTATGGACGCGGCCGCCAAGACGGGGCATCCCGTGCATGTGCTGGGCCTGCTGTCCGACGGCGGCGTGCACAGCCACATCAAGCATATCTTCGCCCTGGTGGATATGGCCAAGGCGCGGGGCGTGAAGCAGTGCTATGTCCACTGCTTCCTGGACGGCCGGGACGTGCCGCCCTCCTCCGGTCAGGGATATGTCCAGAAGCTGGCCGACCACTGCCGGGAGATAGGCTACGGCAAAATCGCCACGGTCCAGGGCCGTTTCTGGGGCATGGACCGGGACAAGCGCTGGGAGCGGCTGGAAAAGGGCTATCGGGCCATCGTCTGCGGCGAAGGGACCCAGGCAGCCGATCCTGTGGCCGCCGTAGGCGCCAGCTATGCCGCCGGGGTCACCGACGAGTTCATGGAGCCGGTGGTGTGTGACGCCGACGGCTGCATCAGCGAAGGCGACAGCGTGATCTTTGCCAACTTCCGGCCCGACCGGGCCCGGGAGATGACCTGGGCGCTGATGAAGCCGGACTTTGACGGCTTTGCGCTGCCCAAGGGGCATTTCGCGCTGCACTATGTGTGCACCGCCCAATACGACGAGGCCATGACCGAGCTGCCCATCGCCTTCCCGCCGGAGGTCCTGGAGGATACTTTCGGCGAGATCGTGAGCAAGCATGGCATGACCCAGCTGCGTATCGCCGAGACCGAGAAATACGCCCATGTGACGTTTTTCTTCAACGGCGGCGTGGAGCGCACCTATCCCGGGGAGGACCGGGTGCTGGTGCCGTCCCCCAAGGAGTATGCCACCTATGACCTGATCCCGCAGATGAGCGCGGATGAAGTCACCGCCAAGGCGGTGGAGCGCATCCGCTCCGGCGCCTATGACACGGTGATCATGAACCTGGCCAACTGCGACATGGTGGGCCATACCGGCGTGATGGACGCGGCGGTGAAGGCCGTGGAAACGGTGGACCGGTGCGTGGGTCTTGTCTGGCATGCCGTGCAGGAGATGGGCGGCGTGCTGCTGGTCACCGCGGACCATGGCAACGCGGACAAGATGCGTGCCGCCGACGGCACGCCCCACACGGCCCATACCACCAACCCGGTGCCCTTTATCGTGTGCGGCGCGGGGGATGTGCGGCTGAAAGACGGCAGGCTGGCGGATATCACGCCCACCATGCTGCATCTGATGGGACTGGAGCAGCCCCGGGTCATGACAGGCGAATGCCTGATCGAGCAGTGACATCTGACGCGGCCCGGCGCGCCGGACCGCGCGGAGAATAATGACAAGGACAAAATAAATTTAAGGAGAGCAATATGAAAGACTACTTCGAGATCGTAGACGTGAAGGCCCTGGAGATCCTGGACTCCCGCGGCAACCCCACCGTGGAGGTGGAGGTCACCCTGGACGACGGCACCGTGGGCCGTGCGGCCGTTCCCTCCGGCGCTTCCACCGGCATCCATGAGGCCTGCGAGCTGCGGGACGGCGACAAGGGCCGTTATCTGGGCAAGGGCACCCTCACCGCCGTGAAGAACGTGAACACGGAGATCGCCGAGGCCCTGCAGGGGCTGAACGTACTGGATCAGCCCGCCATCGACAAGATCCTCATCGAGCTGGACGGCACCCCCAACAAGACCCGTCTGGGCGCCAACGCCATGCTGGGCGCCAGCCTGGCCTGCGCCAAGGCTGCGGCCAACGCCCTGGGCCTGCCCCTGTATCAGTATGTGGGCGGCTGCAACGCCAAGACCCTGCCCGTGCCCATGATGAACGTGCTCAACGGCGGCGCGCACGCCACCAGCTCCAACGTGGATATCCAGGAGTTCATGATCATGCCCGTGGGCGCTCCCAACTTTGCCGAGGCCCTGCGCATGTGCGCCGAGGTGTTCCACACCTTGAAGAAGGTCGTTCCCGCCTCCGGCGTGGGCGATGAGGGCGGCTATGCCCCCACTCTGGACAGCGACGAGGACGCTCTGAAGGCCCTGGTCACCGCCATCGAGAAGGCCGGCTATAAGCCCGGCGAGGACTTCCGGATCGCCATCGACTGCGCCGTGTCCGACTGGTACGACGCGGACAAGAAGGTCTATCACCTGCCCAAGCGGGGCATCGACATGACCAGCGCCGAGCTGGTGGCCATGTACGAGGACTTCGTGGCCAAGTATCCCATCATCTCCATCGAGGACGGCCTGGGCGAGGACGACTGGGACGGCTGGAAGCTGATGACCGACAAGCTGGGCGACAAGATCCAGATCGTGGGCGACGACCTGTTCGTCACCAACGTGGAGCGGGTCAAGATGGGCATCGCCAAGAAGGTGGCCAACTCCGTCCTGATAAAGCTCAACCAGATCGGCACCCTGACCGAGACCCTGGACGCCATCCAGCTGGCCCACCGGGCCGGCTACACCGCCGTCATCTCCCACCGCTCCGGCGAGACCGAGGACACCACCATCGCCGACCTGACCGTCGCTGTGAACGCGGGCCAGATCAAGACCGGCGCGCCCAGCCGTACCGACCGTGTGGCCAAGTACAACCAGTTGCTCCGCATTGAGGACGAGCTGGACGACGTGGCCAAGTATCTGGGCATGGACGCTTTCTTCTCCATCAAGAAGTAAGTTTTCCGGTTTCAGACCCAAAAGCTGTATAAATTGGTGTTTCCAAGGCAACAATAGCCTTCGGAAACACCAATTTTTTTGGAGGGTCAAAACAAATGGAAAACAAGCACGGGTCCGGCAAAGCCGGCTCCCTGGGGGGAAAGGGCTTCTACATAGTCCTTTTCCTGTGCGCGGCGGTGATCGTCATCTCCTTCTGGATCATGCTCACCGACGCGGGGACTAATGTAGAAGAAACGATGGAAAATGAGCCGGCGGTAGACGTGTCCGGGGCGTTTATCACCATGATCCCGGCGGACGAGGCCATGCGCACCGAGCCGGAAACGCCGGCGGAGCCCGCCGCCGAAACGCAGCCGCAGGAGGACGCCGGTACCGAAACGGAGGCCGAGGCCCCGGCGGAGGAGGACGCCTCCGCCCAGGAAGAGCCTCCCGCTCAGGCCGTGTTCTCCGAAACAGTGACCAGCTACGTTTGGCCGGTGCGGGGGTCCGTCCAGGTGCCCTATTCCATCCAGACGCTGCTGTATGACAACACCATGGCCGATTGGCGCACCCATGACGGCGTCGATGTGGCCTGCACGCTGGGCGATCAGGTGCTGGCGGCCGCCGGCGGCACGGTGGTGGATGTGCGGAGCGACGATCTTCTGGGCACCATCGTGGAGATTGACCACGGCAATGGCACCCATTCCATCTATGCCAATCTGGCGTCCCAGCCGCCGGTATCGACGGGACAGGTGGTCACCATGGGCCAGGTCATCGGCTCCGTGGGCAATACGGCGCTGGGGGAGGTCAATCAGGTCAGTCATCTGCACTTTGCCATGCGCAGGGACGGACTGAGCGCCGACCCTATGGAATACCTGCCTGTGGAAGAGGAACCCTGAAACGCAGTGAAAAACGCGGCGGAAAGCTTCCGCCGCGTTTTTGCGCAGGATATTGCACAGACCATTCTTTCGTGTTATACTGTGTCAAATCAAAGAGAGCCGGTCCGCCATTTTGACGAAAGGGCCGTGATCTGTTTACATAAGGACGGATAGGATGATATGACAGTTGTAATCAAGCTCGGAACATCCAACATAACCTATCCCACGGGACATTTGAACATCCGCCACATGGAATCGCTGGTGAAGGTGCTCAGCGATCTGAAAAACGCCGGACACCAGATCGTGCTGGTTTCTTCCGGCGCCATTGCCATGGGGGTGGGAAAGCTGGGGCTTGCGGAGCGGCCGGCGGACATGCCGGGGAAGCAGGCGGCCGCTGCCGTGGGCCAGTGCGAGCTGATGTATACATATGACAAGCTCTTTTCCGAGTACAACCACACGGTGGCCCAGGTCCTGCTGACCGGCAGCGACGTGGAGGACGCCGCCCGGCGGGCGCACTTCGTCAACACCATGACCCGCCTTTTGAAGATGGGCGTGCTGCCGGTCATCAACGAGAACGACACCGTCGCCACGGAAGAGATCGCCGTGGGGGACAACGACACGCTGGCCGCCATCGTGGGCTGCGCCGTGGGGGCGGACCTACTGGTGCTGCTGAGCGACATCGACGGGCTGTATACCGCCGACCCCCGGGTAGATCTGGCCGCCAGACTCATCGAACAGGTGGCGGAGGTGACGCCCCAGATCGAGGCGCTGGCGGGGGAGCGGGGCAGCGGCCTGTCGGTAGGCGGTATGGCCACCAAGCTGAAGGCCGCCCGGATGTGTCAGGACCACGGCGTGGACATGGTGATCGCCAACGGGGCGGACCCGAACCTGTTGTACGACATTTTGGCCGGTCTGCCGGTGGGGACGCGGTTTTTGGGACGCGGGAAAAAGGAGGAACAGTGACATGACGACCCGTGAGATGCTGGTGCAGGCCCAGAGCGCCAAGGCGGCGCTGGCCTGCGCCGGAGCGGAGAAAAAATCCGCCGCGCTTTTGGCAATGGCGGACAGCCTGGAGAGAAATACAGAGAGTATTCTTTTCGCCAACGCACAGGATATGGACGCCGCCCGGGGCTCCATGTCGGAGGTGATGCTGGACCGGCTGGCGCTGGACGCCGGGCGGATCGGAGCAATGGCGGAGGGCGTGCGCCAGGCAGCGGCGCTGGCGGACCCGGTGGGGCAGGTCCTGCGCCGGGTGGAGCGGCCCAACGGACTTGTGATCGAGCGGGTCAGCGTGCCCCTGGGGGTGGTGGCGATCATTTATGAGAGCCGCCCCAATGTGACCAGCGATGCGGCGGCCCTGGCGGTGAAGAGCGGCAATGTGTGCGTGCTGCGCTGCGGCAAGGAGGCGTGGCGGTCCTGCAACGCCATAGTGACGGCCCTGCGGGAGGGGCTGGAAAAAGCGGGACTGCCCGAAACGGCGGTGAACCTGGTGCAGGATATCTCCCGGGACAGCGCCAGGGAATTGATGACGGCCAGCGGCCTGGTGGATCTGCTCATCCCCCGGGGCGGCGCGGGGCTCATCCGCGCCTGCGTGGAGAATGCCACGGTGCCCTGTATCCAGACGGGCACAGGCATCTGTCATGTGTATGTGGACGCGGCGGCGGATCTGGAGAAAGCGGCGGCGATCGTGAACAACGCCAAGACCAGCCGCCCCAGCGTATGCAACGCGGAAGAGGTGCTGCTGGTCCATGAGGCGGTGGCGGCGCGGTTTCTGCCTATGGTGAAGAAGGCGCTGGTGGATGATCGGGCCGCCCAGGGAAAGCCCACGGTGGAGCTGCGGCTGGACAGCCGCGCGGCGGCGGTCATTCCCGGCGTTCCGGCCGGTCCCGCCGATTTTGACACGGAGTTTCTCGACTATATCCTGGCGGTGGGCGTGGTGAAGGATGTGGAGGCCGCGGTGGAGCACATCGCGCGGCACTCCACCGGCCACTCGGACGCCATCGTGACGGAGGACCCGGCGGCGGCCGCGCTGTTCACCGCCCAGGTAGACAGTGCGGCGGTGTATGTGAACGCCTCCACCCGGTTCACCGACGGGGGCGAGTTCGGTCTGGGATGCGAGATCGGCATTTCCACCCAGAAGCTCCACGCCCGCGGCCCCATGGGCCTGGAGGAGCTGTGCTCTTATAAATACATCGTCCGCGGCAACGGGCAGGTGAGATAGACCAGTGAAGGTGGATATCCTGTCCGTGGGGCTGGAAAACGCCGTCATGGACTATGTGCGCTTCGGCCAGGGGGAGAAGCCGCTGGTCATCATACCGGGTCTGAGCCTGCGGCCCCTCCGGGAAACGGGCCACGCGGTGGGGCACATGTACAAGCGGTTCGCGGACGATTACACGGTGTATATCTTCGACCGAAAGGACCCTGTCCCGGAGGGGTACACCGTCCGGGAGATCGCCGGGGACGTGGCGGCGGGGATGGACGCGCTGGGGATCGGGAAAGCGGATGTGTTCGGCGTGTCCCAGGGGGGCATGATCGCCATGCATCTGGCCCTGGACCGGCCGGAGCGGATAAATAAGCTCGTCCTGGCGGTGACGGCGGCCCGGCCCAACCGGCAGCTTTGCCAGGTGATCGGCCGGTGGGCGGCCCTGGCGGAGGCGGACGATTACGACGGCCTGGTGGCGGATGTGATGGGCAGGATCTATTCGGAGAAATATCTGCGGCGCTTTGGCCGGCTGCTGCCGCTGGTTTCCCGGATCACCCGCCCCCCGGATCTTGGCCGGTTTTCTGTGCTCACCCGGGCCTGCCTCACCTGTGAGGCGTACGAACGGCTGGAAGAGATCCGCTGTCCGGTGCTGGTCGTCGGGGGCCGGCAGGACCAAGTGCTCACCGGCCGCGCCTCCGAGGAGATCGTGGAAAAGCTGGGCTGCCAGATCTATATGTATGAGGACCTGGGCCATTCCGCCTATGAGGAGGCAGAGGATTTCAATGACAGGGTCCTGTCCTTCCTGCGAAAATAAAAAGGGAGCGCGGCGATACGCCGTGCTCCCTTTATGGTTTCTGCTCTCACGGATGTGCGCGGCATCCGCTCGCCCGCGATCCCCAGCGGTGAGGGCAGACGGTCGTTTTCAGCAGGTGGGGCTGTATTTCTGTTTGGTCTGCTGGACCTGCTGCTGGGGAGCGTTTTCGCTCTGATACCAGCCCTTGGCGGTCATCTGCTTGTAGATGCAGTCCTGCATGGACAGGGTGTCGTCGAAGGCGCTGGAGAAGGCCTGGTGAATGTTAGTGGTGCTGGACTCGATGGCGCCGTGCATATACAGGTCAATGACGCCCTTGGTGGTGAGGAGAAGGTTCTCCATGATGCATTTGTCGTCCATTTTCTGCTCTCTCCTTATTATACGAGGTCGTAAAATTTCCGGTAGACCTGGCGGTGGCGGTCGGCCATCTGCTGGGCCTGGAGCTTGAGGCTGGCGTCCTTAAGAGTGTTGGCCGCATCCTGGCACTGGGTCACCAGAAACATGGCGTGAGAAAGGGCGTCGTCCACATACAGAAGTTCTTTCGTCGTCATTTTTCATCACCTCATAGAAAGTATCTCCCCAAAAGGCCGGTCTATGAGCGGGCGAAATGGATTTTTCATTATAAAATGAAAGAAAATACTTGTTAGATCCAAAAGGAAAGTATATAATGTGACAGTAGTAAGAGTTTTTGAAACTGGAAATTAGCGGACCTAATGAGGTGCGAAATGAAAACGTCCAGATACGAAGTGTTTCTAAAGATCGTGGAAACAAAAAGCCTGACCCGGACGGCGGCATTTTTCGGCTGCACCCAATCGGCGGTGAGCCAGCTGGTGCGGGCGCTGGAGTCTGACCTGGGCGTGACGCTGCTGGCCCGGAGCAAGAGCGGCGTGCGCCTGACGGCGGAAGGGGAGTATCTGCTGCCCAGCATGCGCCAGATCGTGGTGGGGGAGCGGAACGTTTTGGAGCGGTCCTTGGAGCTGCAGAACATGAACGCCGGCCTGATCCGCATCGGCATCTTCACCAGCCTGTCCTGTCAGTGGCTGCCGCCCCACCTGAAGTCTTTTCGGGAGGAGTATCCCAATATCGGCTTTGAGCTGCTGCAGGGGGATGTGGTACAGATCTGCGAGTGGCTGCGCAGCGGCATGGTGGATATCGGATTCATGACCAACCCGGAGGGGGATGAGTTCATCTTCCGGGAGCTGATGGCGGATCGGATGAACATCGTTCTTCCCGCCAACCACCGCATGGCCGGAAAGTATGTGCGTCTGGAGGATCTGCGGGAAGAGACCTTTGTGCTGCTGGAGTCCGGTTACAGCCAGATCGTGGAACGGATGTTTGCCGACGCGGGCATCCGGCCCAAGCGGCAGTATACCGTCAAGGACGATTACACGGTGATGAGCATGGTGGAGAGCGGTCTGGGGGTGACGCTGCTGCCGGAGCTGGTGCTCCAGCGCACGCCGTACGACCTGTATGGATGCCCGGCGGAGCCCGCCTATTACCGGCATCTTGGCGTTGCGTGGATGAAAAAGGAGCAGGGCTCCATCGCGGTGAGCAAATTCATCCACCACCTGCTGGGGGACGGGAGATCGTGATATTGCAAACACCCGGACGGAAAACCGTCCGGGTGTTGAGCGCTTGCCGGAAAACAGAACGGGGCAGAGAAAAGGTGGAAGCCTGGCACGATGTGCCAGGCTTCCACTGCGGAGCGAGCTCCGACGTGGTGACCCGTACGGGACTCGAACCCATGTTACCGCCGTGAAAGGGCGGTGTCTTAACCA
>CANQUE010000017.1 GCA_947626905.1 uncultured Oscillospiraceae bacterium | reverse complement strand
TTTTCGATGCGCTTGACCTGCTTGCACCAGCCCCGGCGTATCTTGCCGCAGTAGACCGGGTTTTTGAGCATGTTGAAAATGGAGGAGTAGGTCCACAGCTCTCCATGCCGGGTGGGGATGTGGTGGTCGTTCAAGTAGTTGGCGATCATCACAGTCCCGTCGCCGGACAGATACATATCAAATACGGTCCTTACCACCTCCGCCTCCTCCGGCAGAGGCTCCAGGGAGTAGCCCTTCTCATTTTGCAGCTTTACCCGCTGATAGCCGTAAGGGGCGATGCTGCCCAGGTACTTTCCCTCGGCGGCGGAGCTTTCACGGCCCCGGATAAGACGCCGGTTGATGGTCTTGTACTCCCGGCGGCTCATGAACAGGCCAAACTCAAAATATTCTTCGTCAAACTCGTTGCTGGGGTCGTAAATTTTGTTGGGGGTGATGATCTTGGTGCCGGAGAACTGGAACACCTGGCTGATATACGCCTGGTCGGCGCCGTTGCCGCGGGCCAGGCGCTCCAGGTCCACCACCAGGACCCCCGCGTAAAACTCCTCGCTCACCTCGGCCAGCATCTCCTGGATCTGCGGCCTGGCGGCGATGGACTCGCCTGAAACGACCTCATAATAAACTTTTGCAATACGGTACCCACGATCACTCGCCAGCTTGTCCAAGATCGCCTTATGGCGCTTGAGTGTTTCCTCTACACTGAACTCGGCATAGTCACGGTCAAAGCGGGATTTTCGCAGATACATGACGTATTGCTCCATTTGGGGCCTCCTTTCAAGAATATTATAGAAAATGGCGCAAACGGTGTCAAATATGTGAGGCGCTCCAAATAATGGAAACGCCGCAAAGTCATTGCGGCGTGGAAGATGCGTTGTCTGCGGTCCGGGGCGAGGGGAGGCTGCGTTTTCTGTACGCCTCCGAGACGATATGGCTTATGGAGGCGGTGTGTATCTCATCAAGCGGCCGGCACATCTCGTCATGGATGCGAAGGATGATAACGCCAGCCTTGATTTCCTTTGCGACTATATGACCGCCTCCTTTTTATTATTCAGTTGTTATTCTATCCAGGTGTATCGGGAAGATACGCTCACGCCTCGCATTCGCCCAAAATGTCCTCGAAGTCGGCCAAAAACTCATCCAGGAAGATGAGATGACCTGAAACTTTGAAGAGGCCATCGATTGCATCAAGTCAAGTTTCTGATTTAGCTTTAGGTATCAGCTCATAGTCATATCCCAGACGGCGGTTGCAGTAAGTACAGGTGTCACGCTTGACCTGATATGGGTCGATCCGGCGCAGATAGTTGTTGCCTGCGCTGCGGAAGTTTTCCGCACAGGTGCGGCACAGGCACATGACGAGCGTATTTGGCACCCGTTCTATCAGGTCGATGATGACAGCCAGGGCATGATCCACGCCGGCGATGTGTTCCTCGCTCAAATGCCCAATGTAACCATCCAAGCGGCTCTTGTCGATGGTGCGGAGCTGTTCCAAAAGAATAATGGACGGCAACTCCATGCCGTCCTCTCCGTTGAGATCGTAGTGTGTCGGCAGGCGGGGTTTCACATCTGCCTTGCTGGTGATGGCCGCCACGATCACGGTGGGGCTATGCTTGTTGCCCACATTATTCTGTATGATGACGACGGGGCGATGTCCCTCCTGTTCGGAGCCGACGCCTTTCTGGAGGTCGGCATGCCTGACCAATAAAGTAACCCGGTCAGATCGCTACAAAAATGACTGGCTGGATACCTGACAAGGTCTTTTCAGAGGACTTTTTGATTATTGGCGTTCTCTTGATAATGAGGTGTAGCTGTGGTAAAATACAGGCAAGGCAAGGGGGGTGATACAGTGACGCCGAAGACGATCGAGGAAGTTGTCAGAAAGTTTGCCTCGGAAGCCAAGTTGATATATGGCCCCGCGCTTGGGGAAGTGATCCTGTTTGGCTCCTGTGCCCGCGGCGATTTTGCGCCTGACAGCGATATTGACGTGATGGTGTTGCTGGATGTGCCCCAAGAGGCCATCAGCACGGAGCGCAGAAAGATGATGGCGGCGTCTGACAGGCTGGATCTGGACTATGATGTTCTCCTTTCTCCTGTATTCCAGAGCCGGCAGACATTTGAGCGCTATCTGCCGGCGTCACCGTTCTATCAGAACGTGAGAAAGGATGGCATTCGGTATGCTTGATAACGCGGCGCAAAAGGACTATGCCAAGTATCGGCTGGAGCGTGCGAAGGAAGATCTTGACGTAGCCCGCTTGCTGTTTGACAACGGCAACTATCGTGTGGCTAACAACAGAGCATATTACGCAATCTTTCATTCGTTGCGCGCGGTGCTGGCCTTTGATAACTTTGACTCCAAGAAGCACAGCGGTGTGATCTCCGAGTTCCGGCGCCGGTATATCAAAGAGGGTGTGTTCCCGGAAATGATGTCGCAAATGATAGGATCGGCGTTCGTGATCCGCAACGCCTCTGACTACGATGATATGTTCATCGTCAGTCAATCGGAAACGCAGGAGCAGATCGATAATGCAGAGTATGTTTACGCAGAGATAAAAAAGTATGTCGATTTGAGGCTTGCTGGCGGCTCACCGGATGAGTGGGTAATGGAGCATCTCAAGCAAAAAGCGTCGGATGGGCAGTTGATGCTGGATGAATGAACAGAATAGTCTGAGCAGATGGCAGAGTGATTGCCATCTGCTTTTTGTATCGTCAGCACTATGCTATACTCGGTTCAAATAAGAATTTAGCCGCTCTTGTGAGAGCGGCTATGTAGCGATATTATTAAAGGTATATGTAGATGGTTATATCCTCCCACTGATTCGGCCTTAAGTAGTATCCCACGTCATTTCTGTACGATTTCGCTGTTTCATAATCTATATGGATCGTGAGAAAGGGAGGAAAGTCATCTGTGGGATGATATGCGAACTGCTTAACGGGGTAGGGAGCAGTAGTGCCGAAAAGCCTATCTGAGTACCGTCCCGCACAGGCCGCGATAAAGGACGGGAGGAACTGAGTTTCCAGAAACTCGCCTCCTTCACCGTGGCACGGCAGGACGCGCAGAAGTATCTTTACTCTGACAGCACCGCCCGCCGCGTCCATCGGTGGAAGGACATCCAGGTGAACCTGTATATCTGAAACGAGTCCCCGGTCAGCCGAGAGGTTGACCGGGGATTTTGTGTATGTAAAAAACAGTTTTATACATTCGACAGGCCGTGGGTTTTACTGTATGAGAGGATCGTAATGGGCGTAAAGATCTTCGGGAGAGTTGAGTATCCTTGCCATGTGTGATATACTTGATTAAATAGCTGATCGTAGATATTTGCTGTTAATGGAGAAGAATATAATACCAGGGAGAATGCGTATGTTTGATGAACTTGATTATGCTGAGAAATAAAGGGAAACAAAGCATTATATTATTCTGAGGGAATGATACGGAGCGAATAACAGAAGGAGGCGCTTATGCAGTATCGCACACTGCCCCACGGCGGGGAGAAGATCGGCGTCATCGGCATGGGCTCGGCCGTGGTGGGCCAGCAGAAGGAAGTAGACATCATCGAGACGGTGCGCACGGCGGTTCAGCTGGGCGTGAACTACTTCGACCTGGCGGCGGGCCATGCCGCCTGCTTCCCGGCCTACGGGAAGGCCCTGGCCGACTGCCGCAAAAACGTGTACTTACAGATCCACTTCGGCGCCAACTACACCACCGGCGAGTACGGCTGGACCACCGACCGGGAGGCCATCAAGCGCTCCATCGGCTGGCAGTTGGATAACCTGAAAACAGACACCATCGACTTCGGCTTCATCCACTGCCTGGATGAGCGGACCGATGTAGAGGCATACGAAAAAAGCGGGGCGCTGCAATATGTGCTGGACATGAAGGAGCAGGGCGTGGTGCGGCACATCGGCCTGTCCTCCCACAACCCCGACACGGTCCACCATGTGCTGGACCGCGGCATCGTGGACATGCTCATGTTCTCTATCAATCCCATGTACGACTACGGTCAGGGGGAGTACGCCATCGGCTCCGACGGGGAGCGGCAGGCCCTGTACCGCCGGTGCGAGGCGGAGGGCGTGGGCATCGCGGTGATGAAGCCCTTCAACGCGGGCCAGCTTTTGGACGCGAAGCAGTCCCCCTTCAAGCGGGCTCTGACCCCAGCCCAGTGCATCCAGTATGCCTTGGACAAGCCCGGTGTGCTGACGGTGCTGCCCGGGGCGGCCAATGTGGACGAACTGCAGCATAACCTCGCCTATCTGGATGCATCTGACGAGGAGCGGGATTATTCCGTCATTGCCAGTCTTACCCCGGAGGAGTCCAAAGGTCGGTGCGTGTACTGCAACCACTGCGCGCCCTGCCCGGCGGGCCTCAATGTGGGCCTTATCAACAAGTACTATGACCTGGCCAAGGCGGGTGACCCCTTGGCGGCGGAGCACTATCATACCCTCACCAAGACCGCCGCGGACTGCGTGGGCTGCGGCCACTGCGACAGCCGCTGTCCCTTCCATGTGGAGCAGTCTGCCCGGATGCGGGAGATCGCTGCGTATTTTGCGTGAGTGGCCGGGATAAAACTGCATAGAGAGTAAACGGACAGCTCCATCGTTGCGATGGGGCTGTTACCATTGCTGGCTGTTTTATGGGACAGCAATGCGCGTAGGATGGGGATACCGGGAGGTGTTTTTATGAAGCACAAGGTCAGAGCGCTGGTCCAGGTGGAGAAATACGGTCTGTTCGGCAAGAAAAAGGTCTTTGAGGAGCGCACCATCACGGTGGACGGCGCGACGTACAGAAAGATGAAAAAGGCCGAGCGGGACCGCCCTTTCAGCATCGGGGAGATGATGTTTTACGACCTCTTGTGGGATGACGAGGATTGAAGGCGGCGCGGCTTTGCGGTAAAATATAAAGGAGGACGGCAAATGAGCATCATTTTGAGAAGCTATCGTGAGGTGTGGCGGGACGCACTGCGGGCGAAAGCCGGGCCGGATCAGGTGACGCGCCTGCCCCTGCGCCGGATCGGGGCCAGGGACGGCGTGTATGTCATCACGGGCGCCCGGCATGAGGAGGCGGCCCGATACATGGCGGAGCAGCTGGCGGCTGTCCCCGGCCTGGCGGAAGAGATCGTCCTGGCCGGTGAGGTGGAGGATATGTTCGGCGTTGCCGTGGACATAGAGTACCCCGGCATGAGGGCCGGATAAGGAGAGCGACTATGCAAAGGTGTCCCTGGTGCCTGATGAACGAGCGGCAGACGCGCTACCACGACGAGGAGTGGGGCGTGCCGGTCCATAACGACCGCAAACAGTTCGAGTTTCTCATGCTGGAGGCCATGCAGTGCGGCCTCAGCTGGGACACGGTGCTGCGAAAGCGGGAGATTTTCCGCGTCTGCTTTGACGGGTTCGACTATGACAAGGTGGCGGCCTACACCGATGAGGACGTAGACCGCATCATGGCCGCGCCCGGCATGATCCGCTCCCGGCGGAAGATCGAGGCGGTCATCACGAACGCCCGGTGCGTACAGCGCATCCGGGCGGAGTTCGGCACGTTTTCGGACTATCTCTGGGGCTGGACCGATGGGAAGACGATGCTCTACAAGGGTCATGAGCTGGGCCACATCCCGGCATCCAACGACCTCTCCGACCGCATCGCCAAGGACCTGAAAAAGCGGGGCATGAAGTACATCGGCAGCGTGACCGTCTACGCCCACCTGCAGGCCTGCGGGATCATCAACGACCATTTGAAAGAGTGCTTCCGGTATCGGGAACTGATAGAGGATTGTTCTATATGTAGCGAGGAATGAGGCCGTGAAAAAGATCGTGTATAACAAACTGGTCCGGGACCGGATCCCGGAGATCATCGGGGCATCCGGCAAGACGTGCGTGACGGAGACGCTTTCTTCGGATGAGTATCTCCGTATGCTTGACGCCAAGCTGGACGAGGAACTGGCGGAATACCACAAGGATCAGAACATTGAGGAGCTGGCTGACCTCCTGGAGGTGATCCGCGCTGCAGCTGCTGCCCGCGGCTGGACACTGGAGGATTTGGAGCGGGTACGTGCGGAGAAAGCCGCTGTCAGCGGTGGATTTGAGAAACGCGTTTTGCTGAAGGAAGTATGCGAGGGATGAGGGGGGTATCGCTCTGTCCCCTAAAAACGGATTAAAGCGCATGTCGATATACAGTGCCTCACGGGTTCAGGTCCCCTCCGCGCTCTCGTCGGCCACATAGCTCTTGTCTATGGTGATGACGCACAGATACCGCCCCTCCATCCGGTTGATCTGCCGGAGGATATCGAATTCCACCGCATCCTGCCGCTTCTGATCGTAGTCATGGGGCACCAGCAGGCGGAAGCTCACGTCCGTATAGCCGTCTTCCACCGAGAGGCGGAAGTCGTGCAGCTCCAGGCGGGGGTCGATCTGCTCCACGATCTCCGTCACCCGCCCGCGGGTCCGGAGGATGTACTCGTCCCGCACCTCCACCGGGTCCACGTGGATCACCAGGAGCACCCCCAGCCGGCAGGCCACATACCGCTCGATCTGCTCGATGAGCCCGTGGGCCTGCTCAATGTCCATCTCCCGGGACACCGCCACCCGAGCGCTGGCCATGCTCCGGTTCGGCCCGTAGCTGTGGATGATGAGGTCGTACACGTCCTCCACGCCCTCGAAGGACCATATCAGCTCCGTGATCGACTGATACAGCTCCCGCCCCGCGGGCTCGCCCAGCAGCGGGTCCAGCGTTTCCTTGGCGATCTTCACCCCGGCCGCCACGACGAACAGCGACACCACCAGCCCCGCCCAGGCGTCCACGTCCACCCCAGTCGCCTGAAAGAGCAGCACGGACAGGACGGTCACGCCGGTGGACAGGGAGTCCCCCAGGGCGTCCGCCGCCGCGGCCATCATCACCTTGGAGTCGATGCGCCGGCCGATGTTCCTGTTGAAAAGGCCCAGCCACAGCTTCACAGCCATGGACAGCAGCAGAAAGAGGAATGGGAAAAGCGTAAAGGACAGGTCCCCCGGCTTTCCGATCCGGCCCACGCTGCTTCTGAACAGGGAAAACCCCACCTCGATCACCAGAAACGCCACGATGAAGGCCGCGATATACTCCATCCGGCCATAGCCGAAGGGATGCTTGCTGTTGGCGGGCCTCTCCGCCAGCTTGATGCCGGCGAAGCCGATGACGGCGGAGGCGGCGTCGGAGAGGTTGTTGAAGGCATCCGCCACCACGGCGATGCTCCCCATCACGAGCCCGATGGTCATCTTCACCGCGAACAGGAACGCATTGCACCCGATGCCCACGACGCTGGCCAGCGTCCCGTATCGGGTGCGCACCTGGGGGTCCTGGGTGTTCTCATAGCCGCGCACGAAGGTGCGCACAAGAAGCTCTGTCAACCGCCATTTCCTCCTCTTCGTCCATGTCCCGGCCCACCGGGTAATATCTCTGCCGCCGTATTCAGTCCTATGTCCTTGATGTCTTCCCTATTATACTTTGGAGCGAAGAGTATTTCAACTATGATGGAAGGGAACAGTCGCGTGCAATATGGGCAGAAGCCTTGTCTTGGCGCCAAGGATCGAACATGAATAGCGGTCGCTGTTTCCAAAAAATGCGGGCAGAAAAACCCTGCGCCCCTCCAGGAGGAGAGGCGCAGGGTTTTCCGTCGACGGTATGTCTTTCAGGTGCGGTTGGCAAGCGTGCTGATGCAGTTGGTGCAGATGTTCTTGCCCTTATAGGTCACGATGCCCTTGGAGCTGTCGCAAAACACACAGGCAGGCTGGTATTTCTTCAGCATGATCGTGTCCTCGGAAACAAAGATCTCCAGGGCGTCACGCTCCGCGATATCCAGCGTCCGGCGCAGCTCGATGGGAAGCACGATCCGACCCAGCTCGTCAACCTTGCGCACGATACCAGTTGACTTCATATGATCCCCCCTGATTCCCTAGAACTTCCTGCCCCAAAACGTATCATATCGGGCGGGAAAAGTCAACGAGGCAATGGGGGCATACACAATATTTGGTAATTATTCACCATTCGTTATTCCAACTTCTCCCTGATATTCCCAGCTTTTTCCTGGAACGGGAGGCGTCCGTCAGGTCACATGCTCTCCGGCGCGGCGACGCCCAAAATGCCCAGGGCATTTTCCAGCACCTGCTTGACGGCGGCGGCCAGATTCAGCCGTGCCCGGGCCACTTCCGGCGCTTCACCCCGGATGCGGCAGGCGTTATAAAACTTGTGGAACCGGGAGGCCAGCTCCGTGGCGTAGCGGTTGATGCGGGAGGGGTCCAGGTCCGCCGCCGCGCCCCGGATCTCGCCGGGGAAGGCGGCCAGGGAACGGATCAGTTCCCGCTCCTGCACGGTGGTCAGAAGCGACCCGTCCGCCCTCTCCGCCGGAGTGAGCCCGTCGGCGGCCAGGGTGGCCAGCAGGGAGCAGATCCGGGCGTGGGCGTACTGGACGTAATAGACCGGGTTCTCGCTGTCCTGGCGCACGGCCAGGTCCAGGTCGAATTCCAGGTGGCTGCCGGGCGTGGCGTTGAAGAAATACCGGCAGGGGTCCCGGCCGATCTCGTCCATCAGGTCCGCCAGGGTCAGGGCCTTGCCGGTGCGCTTGGAAACCTTCACGGTCTCGCCGTTTCTGGTCAGGCGCACCATCTGCATGATGAGGAATTCCAGCGCCCGGCCCTCCAGGCCCAGCTCCGGGCAGGCCATGGTCCGGCCGAAGCGGATGGTGTGGCCGTGGTGGTCCGCGCCCAGCACGTCGATGACCCGGTCGAAGCCCCGCTCCACGAACTTGTTCCGGTGATAGGCGATGTCCACGGCGTAGTAGGTCCAGGTGCCGTCCGCCCGGCGCATGCACTCGTCCTTGTCCGCGCCGAAGTCGGTGTTGCGCAGCCAGAGCTGGCCGTCCTTTTCATAGGTGTGGCCGCTCTGGGTGAGGATGTCGATGGTCTGGGCCACATAGCCGGACTCGTGCAGCTCCGTTTCCAAAAACCAGCGGTCGAACTGTATGCCGTACCGGGCCAGATCCGCCCGCATGCGCTCGATGTTCCGGGGCAGGCCATAGGCGATGAAGGCGGCCTGCCGCGCCTCGGGAGATTGGTTTACATATTTCTCTCCCTCGGCGGCGTAGATCTCTGCCGCCAGCTCCTTGATATCGTCCCCATGATAGCCGTTATCCGGGAATTGGACCGCGTCCTCGCCAAGAATGAGCTGCAGATACCGGGCCTCCAGGGACAGGCCGAACAGCTCCACCTGATGGCCGGCATTGTTTACATAAAATTCCCGCCAGGCATCCCAGCCGGCCCAGTCCAGCACGGAGGCCAGGGTGTCCCCCAGCACGCCGCCCCGGGCGTTGCCGATGGTCATGGGGCCGGTGGGGTTGGCGGAAACGAATTCCACCATCACCCGCTTGCCGTTGCGCTCCTCGGCCCGGCCGTAATCGGCGCCCTCGGCCTTCACCGCGTCCAGCACGTCGCCATACCACCCGTCGCCCAGCCGGAAATTCAGAAAGCCGGGGCCGGCGGCCTCGGCGGAGGTGAAGAAGGTGCCGTCCAGGGACAGCTTGTCCAGGATGTCCCCGGCGATGGCCCTGGGCGCGGCGTGGAGGGCCTTGGCCCCGGCCATGGCGTGGTTGGCGGCGAAGTCGCCGTTTTGGGTGTTCTTGGGGATGCTCACGGACCCGGGCACGCTCTCCAGCGCCGGGACCGCCTTTTTGATGAGCGCGTCGATGTCCGACTTTGCCCGTTCGATCAGGTCAGCCATTTCTCTTCTCTTTCACATTGATCTTGAATTTGTTCCGGCCCATGGGGGTGTGGTTGAAGTCGATGTCATAGTCCAGCTCCATGGTGCCGCCGTGCTCGTCCAGCCGGGCGTCGATGCGGCGGGTATCCACCCCCATGGTGGCGCTGCCGTAGGGGGTCTGGTACAAAAAGAAGTCCTTTTGTCCCTCCCGAAACACCGTTTCGGAGTTCAGACTGCCCTCCCGGCGGAGCACTACGCCCATGGGGTTGATGGTGAAGGTGGTGCGCGTTCCCTCCAGGCCGGTCAGGCCGCTCTCCTCATAGGTGAAGCGGCTCTCTCCGTTCTCGAAGCTGTACTTCCCGGCGGTGACAAGCTCCACCGCATCCTGCTGGCCCGAGGGGTCATGCTGGATGCCGGTTATGGAAATGATCACATCACGCATATTCATAGGCCCTATCATAATATAAAATCTCCCCCAAAACAAGGGAAAAATAACGCTCCCGCGAAGATTCGTTGCTTTGCCCTATGGCACATTATATCACATTCGTGCTATAATACAACTGCAACGACTATAAGGAGGTGAGCGTCGTGACGATCGAGCTTACCGAGAAAGAATTCAGAAGGCTGCTTGACCTGGTCTATGTTGGGGACTGGATATTGAACTCCGCCCGGGGAGAGGACCGGTTCGAGGATTATGATATGCTCCAGGAGAAGCTGTTTGCCCTATGCCCCCAGGCGGGGATGCGCTCGCTTATCGAGACCTGGCAGGGCCATGTGTTCCCCTCACGGGCCTATGAGGAGGGCGGTATCCACGAGGCCATCGCCGACTATGAGGACGCGGTGTTCTTCGATATCCTGGCGGAGGAGCTGGCCCGCCGGGACATGGAGGGCGAGGGCGTGGACGCCGACGACGAGGCGGAACTGCTCAACCGCATCGAGGAGTATTACAACGAATTTGAGCAGCACGGCATCGACAATCTGACCGTGGAGCCCTGACATACGGTAAAATACGAGCCCGCCCGGCGGCCGCCGGGCGGGCGATCTTTGTCTTGTCCTCTCTCAGAGGATGTCCAGCATCACCAGGATCAGCAGCACGCCGGTGACCACCAGCGCCAGCGCCAGGATCACCACGCCGGCGTTCACCTTCCCCTTCCCGCCGCCGGCGGAGGCCTCTACCAGGTTGGCCTTGCGCAGGGCGGTGACCACGGGCTTATACAGCAGCAGCGTCAGCCCCGCGTTGATGGCGCCCTTGATGAGGTTGAAGGGCAGAAACAGCGTGGGCAGCATGGCCGCCACCACCTCCCGGGGCACGCCCTGGTACAGGGGGGTGACGATGTAGTTCCACAGGCACATCATGGCCGCCATGGCGGCCACGCCCGCGGCCAGGCTGGCGATGGCGCCCTTCATGGAGCGGGCCTTTTTGTAGATCAGCGCGGCCGGCACGGCGAAGGAGCAGGTGGACACGACGTTCATCAGAAAGCCGATCGGGCCGGTGCTGGAAACGGTGATCATCTCCAAAAAGCTGACGATGACGGAGATGATGACGGCGGTCAGGGGTCCGAAGATGAACCCGCCGATGACCACGATCACGTCCTTGGGATCGTAGCTGAGGATGTTCTGCACAGGGGGGACGATCTGGCCGACCAGCATGACCACATAGGCCACGGCGCAGAGCATGCCTACGGTGGCGGGCCGGCGGGCGCCGGCGGATCTGGCGTTTGTGCGGGCGGTGGGGTGACTGTCCATGGAAGTGTACCTCCGATAAAAGATTGGACACCTGGAGGGCTCATGTGCCTTCCAGGTGTCAATATCGGGCCGCGTTCCAAGGGCGCGGGCCAAGGCCCGCAGCCGAAACAGCGCCGCTCAACACATCTTCTCTCATCCAGACTGTCACAAGACCGGTCAGGTCTTTCTGTGTCACTGTCGGTCCCGGAGTTTCACCGGGTCAGCTTTCGCTCGCGGACTTTACCGCCGGTCGGGAATTGCACCCTGCCCTGAAGACATCGTTCGCCTTTTCAGTTGTCCCCTATACTATAGCACCTGCGGGCGCGGGATGCAACCCCCAATCTTTACAGCGCGGCGATATCCGCCGCGAGGGCGTCCGTTTCCTCCCGAGTGGTGGCCCAGCTGGTGCAAAAGCGCACACACATCCCGCCGTCCGTTTCCTGTTCCGGCTCGAAGGTATATTTTCCCTCCAGGGCCTGGCACTGGCCGGGGGAGAGGATGACGAACTGCTGGTTGGTGGGGCTGTCGATGTAAAAGGGGACGCCCTTGGCGGCAAAGGCGGCCTTGATTTCCATGGCCCGCTCCACCGCCTGGCGGCATATGGAAAAATAGAGCCCGTCTTTGAACAGGGCATAAAACTGCAGCCCCAGCAGCCAGCCCTTGGCCAGCATGCCGCCGCTCTGCTTGATATAGCTGCGGAAGTCCGGCTTCAGAGCCGGGGCGGTGATGACCAGCGCTTCTCCGAACAGGGCTCCGCACTTGGTCCCGCCCACGGTGAACACATCCGCCAGCCGGGCCAGGTCCCGCAGCGTCACGGCCCCGCCCCGGGCCGCCAGGCCGTAGCCCATCCGGGCCCCGTCCACGAACAAGTACATCCCGTATTCGTCACAGGCGTCCCGCAGCCGCTCCAGCTCGTCCAGGGAGTAGACGGTGCCATATTCCGTGGGGAAGGAGATATACACCAGCTTGGGCTGGGTGATGTGCTCCTGGACCGGGCTGCGGCGATAGGCCTCTCCCAGCCCGGCCACCTGGCCGGCGGTGAGTTTTCCGTCCTGGCCCGGGACGGTGAGGATCTTGTGGCCGGTATGCTCCACCGCGCCGGTTTCATGGGCGTGGATATGGCCGCTCTCGGCGCAGATCACGCTCTGATAGGGCCGCAGGGCCGCGGCGATGGCGGTGAAATTGGTCTGGGTGCCGCCCACGAGGAAATGGATCGCCGCGTCCGGCCGGTCCAGATGCTCCCGGATCTGGGCCGCCGCCTTTTCGCACCACCGGTCTGTGCCGTAGCCGGGATAGCTGCCGGCGGCGTCGGCGGCCAGCGCCTGCAAAACGGCGGGGTGGGCGGCGCGGTTATAATCGTTGTTGAATCGGATCATGGCGCGCTCCTTTACGGTGTTTTTCAGCAGTATACCACGCCAGCGGCGGGATGAAAACCCCGCCGATCCTATTTTGCGTCCCGGATCAAAAGAGGTCCCCCGTCGGCATCCTCCCGGCGCGCGCTGAAGGGGACAGCCTGCCGGGGCTTGCATTTGAGGCCGGAAGGGGATATAATACAATGTAATTATGTAAATTTGTCCGGGAGGTGGGCGCTTGAAGCTGACGGCGGGAATGGTCTATGACATCATCCTGATGCTGATGTGCCTGTATATCCTGTGGCGGGGCTGGCGGCAGGGGCTGGTATCGGAGCTGCTGCGGCTGGCGGGCTGGGTGGCGGCCATCGTGCTGATATCGGTCTATGCCGGGCCCTGGGCGGAGAGGATCTATCACGCCGTGGTGGAGCCCCGGGCCGTGGACGCCGTGGCGGCGGCCATCCCGCCGGAGGTGTTGAGCGCCATGGAGAGCGGCGCCGCCGCGGTGGCCCAGCTGCAGAGCGCGCTGGACGGGCTCAGCGGCCTTCTGGGCGGGCAGATCATCGACGAGGCCACCGCGGGGACCATCCTGTCCCTGCTGAATCAGGACGCGGGAAATCTGGCCCAGGCGATCACCCAGACCATGCTCCAGCCCATGTTGATCTCCCTGGTGCAGGTGGTGGTATCCCTGCTGATCCTGGTGGTAAGTTTGGCTCTGTTCCGGGCCCTGGCCCGGCTGGCGGCCTCCCGGGACGGGGACGGCATATTGAGCATGACCAACCGGCTGCTGGGCCTGGCCCTGGGGCTGGGGGAGGCGCTGGTGAGCGCGTGGGCGCTGGTGTTCATACTGGATCTGCTGACGCTGTTTATCGACACCCCCTGGCTCAATGCCGGGATCTTGCAGCAGACCTTTTTCATCCGGCGCTTTTTGTAAAGAGAGATTGGAGAGAACGCCATGACAACGAACGTACTGGACTATCTGGACGACACGGCGGCCCGCCTGCCGGACAAGATCGCCTTCGGCGGCGAAAAGACCGCCCTCACCTTTGCCCAGCTGCGGGACCTGGCCCGCCGGGGCGGGACCTATCTGGCCGGGCGGGTGGAGAAAAACCGGCCGGTGGCGGTGTTTATGGAGAAGACGCCGGAGTGCCTGGCGGCCTTTTTCGCGGCGGTGAGCGCCGGATGCTTTTATGTGCCGCTGGATACCAAAATGCCCCCGGAGCGGATACGGCTCATCTTCGACACCCTCCATCCCGCCTTCGTGCTCTGCGATGAGAAGAACGCCGAGGCCGCGAGGGCCGTGGCGGGGGACGCGGGATGCGAGCGGTTCGACCGGGTGTGCCAGACGGAGCCGGACGAGGCGGTCCTGGCCGCCGTTCGGGCCGCCCATGTGGACACAGACCTGCTGTATGTCCTGTTCACCAGCGGCTCTACCGGCGTGCCCAAGGGGGTCACCATCAGCCACCGGGGCATCATCGACTGGGCCGACTGGCTCCACGAGACCCTGGGCATAGACGAGAGCTGCACCCTGGGCAACCAGGCGCCCTTCGTGTTCGACAACTCCACCCTGGATATTTACTCGACCCTGAAAAACGGGTGCACGACCTGGATCATCCCGAAAAAATGCTTCTCCTTTCACAAGACCATGATGCGGTTTTTGGCGGAGCACGGGATCGACACCATCTTCTTCGTGCCCTCGGCCCTCATCGCCATCGCCAACTCCGGCATCCTGGAGAAGGACCCGCCCCTGGGTCTGAAGCGGGTCTATTTCTGCGGGGAGGTGATGCCCAACCGGCAGCTCAACCAGTGGCGGCGGGCGGTGCCGGAGGCGGTATACTGCAACATGTACGGCCCCACGGAGATCACCGACGTCTGCGCCTATTACGTCGTGGACCGGGATTTCGGCGATGACGACCCGCTGCCCATCGGCCGGGCCTGCGCCAATACCCGCATCCTCATCCTGAACGATGAAAACCGGCCCGTGGGGCCCGGCGAGACCGGGGATCTGTGCGTGCTGGGCACGTGCCTGTCCCTGGGCTACTACAACAACCCCGCCCAGACGGAGAAGGCGTTCGTGCAAAATCCGCTGAATCCCTTCTTCCACGAGCGGATGTACCGCACCGGGGATCTGGCCCGGTACAACGAGCGGGGAGAGATCATGTTCCTGGGCCGGAAGGATTTCCAGATCAAGCACCAGGGCTGCTACCGCATCGAGCTGGGGGAGATCGAAACGGCCCTGCTGGCCCAGGACGGAGTGGCCAACGGCTGCTGCCTGTTCGACGAGCCAAAAGACGAGATCGTGTGCGTATACGTGGGCGGGGAGGACGAGCGGGCGCTGGCCAAGGCCCTGGCGGAGAAGCTGCCCAGCTATATGCTCCCCAACCGGTACGTACATCTGCAGCGGCTGCCCATGACCATCAACGACAAGATCGACCGGGTGACCCTCCGCCGGGAACACATCGGCTGAGCGGAGGGGAGCGACTGTTATGGAGCTGATGCGGGGCGCCCCGGCGGATATGACCGGGCGGGAGGAAAGAGAGATACGCGCCTATCGCCTGCTGGACAGCCTGGGGGTGGAATACTGGCGCACGGACCATCCCCAGGCGCCCTCCACCACCATGGAGATCTGCGCCTCGGTGGACGCCGTGCTCCAGGCGCGGATCTGCAAGAATCTGTTCCTCTGCAACCGGCAGCAGACGGATTTTTATCTTTTGGTCATGCCCGGGGACAAGCCGTTTCGGACCAGCGAGCTGAGCCATCAGCTGGGCGTGAGCCGGCTGAGCTTTGCCGACGAGGGGCACATGCTCCAATACCTGGACCTGATGCCGGGGAGCGTGTCGGTGCTTGGGCTGATGAACGACCGGGACGGCCGGGTCCGGCTGGTCATAGATCGGGACGTGCTGGCGGAGGAGTGGTTTGCCTGCCATCCCTGCAAAAACACCAGCTCCCTGAAATTCCGGACCCGGGATCTGACGGAGAAGATCCTGCCCGCCATGGGGCATACGCCCACGGTGGTGCGCCTGACCGGCCAAAACGGATAGCGGCCGGCGCTCGATCCTGTCCAACAACAAAAAGCGTCCGGCGGCCTGTGGCCGCCGGGACGCTTTTTGTCTTTTATCGCTGCGCCCATCGATCCGAAAGGGGGCAGGGCATGTTTTCCGCCGGAACGCATATACTATCCCAAATCCAAAGGGGGAAGAGGATCGGTGGATATGGCAAGAGCAAAACCGCTGGCGGTCAGCTTGGGGATCAGTTTGGGGGTGGGCGGACTGTCGGCGCTGCTCACCCGCCGCTCCATGGAGCGGTACGCGTTTTTGGACCAACCGCCCCTGGCGCCGCCGGGGTGGGTGTTCCCGGTGGTGTGGACGGCGCTGTTCATCCTCATGGGCGTGGCGGCGTACCGGGTGTGGGCGAGCGGCAGTCCCGTTCGGGACAGGGCGCTGGGCCTGTACGCGGCGCAGCTGGCGTTCAACTTTTTCTGGACGCTGATCTTCTTCAACGCCGGGAAATACGGCCTGGCCCTGGCGTGGCTCGTCGTGCTGTGGGGCCTTATCCTGGCCGCGGCGCTGGAGTTCCACAAGACGGACGCCCTGGCGGGGAAGCTGATGATCCCCTATCTGATATGGGTGGCCTTCGCCGGATACCTGAACGGAGGCGTGTGGCTTTTGAACCGGTGAGGTCACATGATGGCCTCGCCCCGCATGAAGCAGGCGGCGTAGTAGAAAAACGATGCGATCTCTCCCACCAGGATAAGGGCCCGCACCGCCCGGTTTTTCAGACTGCCCACCGCCAGATACACCGGCGCGCAGCCCAGCATATACCGGCCGCCGCTGATGAGCCAGCTGGCGGTATAGCTCATGCCCAGATAGGCCGTGCCGTACAGGATGTGGGCGTTGTCCAGCCGCCGTTTCCACCCGGCCATCAGCAGGGCCGCGGCGATGAAATAGAGGAACATCTGGGGCCAGTAGATCCAGTTGGCCAGGCCCGGGTACTGCACGCCCATGGAGAACTGCTGGGACAGCGTATCGCCCAGCCACTGAGGCGTCTGCCACCAGGGGGCGATGCTCTCATAGTACCGAAAGGCGAACCAGTCCCCGCATACGGCCCGGTTCAGCCCCAGGTACAGCCCCCAGCCCAGGGCGGGACCCAGCAGGGCCAGATACCGGGCGTCGAACCGTCCGCCCCGGCCCCGCATATCCCGCCAGGCGCAGTATATCCCCGGCAGGAGCAGCAGCATCCCCTGGGCGCGGGTCAGGGCGCACAGGGCGCCCGCCGCCCCGGCCAGCAGCCATTTTTTCTCCCGGATGGCCCACAGACCCGTCAGCGTCAGCAGCAAAAAGAGCCCTTCGGTGAACACGCCCAGACAGAAAAAACCGAAGGGATACAGCCAATAGGAAATCATGGCCGCCCCCGGATGGGGGCAGTCTTTTTTTGCCAGTTTCCAAAACACCACCCCGGCAAAGCCGCAGCAGCTCTGGGACAGGAGCATCCCGGCCAGGGCGTACCGTCCGCCCAGCAGGTCCCCCAGCAGCCGGACTAGCGCCGGATACAGGGGATAGAACACGATGTTGTTCACGTTCTCCCCGGCGGACACATAGCCGTTTTCGGCGATGAAGAGGTAGTGGGGCGCGTCCCCGGCCTCGGTGAACCGGACCCACATCCGGGCGAGAAAGCCCTCTCCGGGCCAGCCCATGGCCTTGTAGCCGTACCAGGCCCCCAGCCACAGCACACCCAGGGACACGGCGAACACCGCCGGCCAGGGCCAGTTGGCGGGGCTGAGCCGGGCCGGCACCTTCCCCGCCCGGAGCGGGGACAGGTCTATCCGGACCCCCAGAAGCTCCTCCAGGGCCCGCAGAGCCAGCAGCATGAGCAGCGCCAGCATCCCGGCGGTGGACAGTATCCAAAGCAGATTTTCCATAGCGTGACCTCGCGGGGAAGATTATCGCGTTTCCATGGCGGGCACTTGCCTCTCCGGCCGCAGGAGCCCCCAATAGCGGTAAAAGGTGTCCACCAGCAGGGAGGCGGCCAGGCTCAGCCCGGTCAGCACTGCCAGGCAGGCCCAGACGCTCCGGGAGCAGTATACCACATTCGTGAACTCCAGGAAATAGAAACAGAAAAAAGAGTGGGTCAGCCACATGTTGGCGCTGTGCCGCCCGAGAAAGCCGAACAGCGCCTTTACGGGCCGGGCCCGGTCGAAAAACGCCGAGCAGCACGCCACGAACAGCGGCGCGATCAGGATATCCCCGTTGGCCACGTCCGACAGCACATAGGCCCGGCAGAGGAACAGCACCGCCATGCCCGCCAGGGCCGCGGCCCCGGGATGGGCCAGCCGGCCGGCGGCTCTTTTCAGCCGGGCGACGCCGTCATACCGGGCGAAGACGATGCCGGCGAAGAAGGCGGGCATGTACTTGTTGACGGTGCAAAAGCGGCGGAAGTAGAGATTGCCGCCCAGCCCGGCCAGGGCCGGTGCGTTGGCCAGGCCCGGGAACACCCCCTGGGTGAGGATGTCCAGACAGAATACCGCGAACAGGTCCGGCAAAAGGCCCCGGGCCCGGTCCGTGGCCCGGCAGAAGAGATATCCCAGCGGCAGCGCACAAAGATAGGAGCCCAGAAACCACCACTCGCCGTTGAGGCTGGTGTCATAGCCGGTGAGATTGACCAGCAGCGTGCGCAGCAGGGATCTGCCGTCGGACAGGGTGAAGCGGGTGCACAGGGGGTTGATCCCCTCCCCGGAGCGGGCGAAAAAGAGGAAGCCGATGGGGATGAACAGGAAAAACACCCGCCAAAACCGGCGGTACAGCCGCCATATGTCCTCCGCCAGGCTGGCCCGGCCGGCCGCCCGGCGGCAGTACAGGCCGTATCCGCCCAAAAAGAAGAACAGCGGCACGCACAGCAGCCCGTTCATGGCGAAGTCCGCCAGATACCCCTTCTCCACAAAGCCCGGGAGCAGGGAGGAAAACCCGGGAAAGCCCACGGGCCAGCGGTCGGGAAAAGCGGCCAGATGGTGAAAGAGCATCAGCTCCACCGCGACGCCCTTCAGGGCCAGCGTGTCGTCTTTTGTGAACATCTGCCGCCTCCTCTCCGGGCCCGGTCAGCCGTAAAAGTGCATATAGAGCGCGCCGTAGGCGTTGAAGGCCACCGCCAGCCCGCCCAGGGCCAGCTCCCAGGCCGCGGGGGCCTTCCGGCCCCGCCGGGCCAGGTACATATAGGCGAAGGGCAGCGCGTCGCAGGTATACCGGGCCCCGAACTGCCACCCGCCCATCGTCCGGTGCAGGCAGGTGAGCAGCAGCTGCAGCGCCATCCCCGCCCCCAGCAGCACGCCGGAGGCCGAGCATTTTTTCTCCCGGACCAGGTTCAGCGCGGCCCGGAGGAAGAAGATGGCAAACAGCGGGTTGGCGACAAAGAACATGAAGCCCTGGAACAGGGGGAAGGACAGCCGGCCGTTTTCCACCGTCACGGGGGTGAAGAGGATCTGCTTCAGGTTGGGCCAGAGATAGCTGATGTGGAATTGGCCGTGCTCGGCCCGCATGAACTCCGGCAGATAGTTGTGCCCGAACTCCAGGGGGTCATGAAACCGGACATAGTTGTAGGCCATATAGCACGCGCCGATGAGCACCGGCCCCACGAGGCACCGCCACTGGGCCAGACAGCTTTTCACCAGCCCGCCCCGGCTCTCCCGCTCCTGCCAGGCGAACAGGAAGAAGAATACCGGCAGGAATATCCCGCTCATGGGCCGGCATCCCACCGCCAATGCGAGGAAGGTGGTGGCCAGGGCCTTTTTCCCCGCCTGGGCGCACAGCACCGCCGCCAGACACAGGACCATGTTCAGCACCTGGGCCTGGAACCACACCCCGGCGTTGGTGCTCATCCACAGGGTGTTGGCCCCCCACACGCACACCAGGGCCCAAAAGGCGCTGGCCCCGGGGGTCCGCCCGGCCCGCAGCATGACCCAGTAGGCCAGGGCCGCGGCGATGAGGCCGTAGCAGGCGATGATCAGATCGTTGGGGGTGTTCAGTCCGTGCAGCAGTACCGACGGGATCAGCAGCACCGAGGGCAGCGGGGGAAAGGACACATAGTACCGGCCCTCAAAAATGGCCAGCTCCAGGTATTCGTATTTCTCCGGATCGGCGATATAGGTCCGCCCCTGGAGCCAGTTCCACGTCTGGAGGGTATAGCTGTCCCAGCTCTGGTGCTGGAAAAGGGTGCCGCCCATCAGATCGCTTATAAGAAAGTAGCCCGCCCCCATCACGGCCAGCAGGGCCGCCAGGGTGGTCACGGCGGAGGAAAGCGGGCGGGAATGGGTCAGATCGCGCATTCGTCAGCCTCCTTTCTCAGGACGCGGGCTCCCAGGGGATGGGGTCCGGCGTGGGGGGAACCATCTCGATCCCGAGGGAAGTATCCGGCTCGGTGGGGATGAGTTCTCCCTGTTGGAACGAAATAGGTATGGGAGTGGGGGATACCAGCGCATCCTCCGCCCCGTAGGGCATGGGGACGGCCGTCACGTCCGGCGTCCTTTCGGGCGTCCTTTCGTCCGGCGCCGCCGCGGCCGCCGTGGCGAACACGGTCAGAGAACAGACCAGGATGGCCGCCCCGGCCAGGAAGCTGCGCAGGCTCCGGCGCCGGTACTGCATGATCTCCGTCACCCGCTCCCGCACGGCCCGCAGCCCGAAGCCGGACAGCAGCATATCCGGCCCCCGGCGCTCCTCCAGGCCGATGAGGGTCATGGCGTAGGCCGCCCGGCCGTCGCCCATCCGCCGCAGCACCGCCTCGTCGCAGGCCAGCTCGATGTCCCGCTCCGCCAGGGCGTACATCACCCACACGAAGGGGTTGAACCAGTGGGCCCACGCCGCCGCCGTCAGGATGTATTTGACCGGCACGTCCAGCCGCCGGATGTGGGCCAGCTCATGGGACAGCACCAGCTCCAACTCCTGCTGGCTGTAGGCCTCCCAGTCCTTGGGCAGCAGGATCACCGGCCGGAGGGAGCCGTAGGTCAGCGGCGTGGACACGGTCTGGCAGACCCGCACGGATACCGTCCGCCGCAGGCCGGCGCCGTCCACCAGCCGGCCGATCCGCTCATCCTGCACCGGCAGGGCCTGGGCATACTGCTTCAGGGAGCGGATATGCCGGAGGAGCATCGCCGCCGCGCCGGCCAGCGCCACGGCCAGCCACAGCGCCGTCAGCCAGGGAAGGTCCCCGCCGGCCGGCGCCGTTCCCTGGGCGGCCGCCGCCGGGACCGGCCCCACGGCCCGGATGGGCACCGGCACGAAGACCGGGACCAGCAGCCGGATCGCCGCCACCAGCCAGAGGGCCGGGAACAGTCCCTTTCCCAGCCGCTCCAGAAACAGCGACCGCAGGCATACCACCGCCGCGATCAGCACCGCCCCGGACACCGTCATATGCCACAGGGTGCTCATCGCATCTCCTCCACCAGTTTTTTCAGCCCGTCCAGCTCCTCTTCCGTCAATCGCTTCCGGCCCAGCAGGGACGCCACCAGCTTGTCCGCCGCGCCGCCATAGAGCTTGTCCACCAGCTCGTCGGTGGCGTAAGCCTGGGCCTGCTGGCGGGAGATGAGGGCCCGGCAGACGAAGCCCGGGTCCGTCCGGGCGGCCGCGCCCTTGTCCAGGCATTTCTTGATCACGGTATAGGTGGTGGTCTTGGACCAGCCCACCTGCTCCGCCAGGATCTGGGCGATGGTCTTGGCGCTGGCCTCGCCCCGGTCCCACAGCACCTCCATCACTTTCAGCTCGGAATCGTACAGCTTCATTTTCTGTCCCCCGTTTCTATCACAATAGAACTATGCGGATATTCTACTACGCTAGAAGCACGTTGTCAAGAGCCTGGGAGGAAAATGATGGCGGACGGAGGGGATATTGATAGGACGGTCCTGTTTCCGGCGATGCCCGGGCCGCAAAAACAGCAACACCGCTCTTTCGAGCGGTGTTGGGGGGATCGGGATAGGCAGGTCATTTCATGGGGTGGGAGGTATCGGTGGGCTGTTCCAGACACTCGGGATGACCGAGCATCTCCCGCATACGGGCAAAGGCCAGGGCGAAATAATGGCCGGAGGCGATGCGCTCGTCCATGACCACTCCCAGGGGGATGCAGCGGACGACCTCCACCGCGCCGCCCTTGCCCCGGTGGACCGTGTCGCGCATGTTTCCCATGGCGACGGCCACAGAGGTGGTGCCGAAATCATAGACGTGGTGGTAGATGTGGTTGGTGCGGATGCTGGCCAGGTTGGTGAACAGGAGGCTGGCGTGGAAGGGGCTGATGTCCAGCAGCCACTGGGGCAGCAGTCCGTGCCGGTCGCCGAACCAGAGCAGCCGGCCCACGAGATTCATCAGGCCGCCCATCTTCAGAAAGATCTTCATCAGCTTATCCATGCTGTTGGCGTCTTCCTGGGCAGAGGAGGAGTTTTTCTCCACGTAATCGTCCAGCTTTTTCTGTACGTCGAAGACCGTGTCCGCCGGGGAGAAGTCCAGCTTGGCCATGGCGTTGTTGTTGGCGCCGCCGCCGGGCCGGAGCACCACCAGGGAGACCTTGAAGTCCTTGTGCTGGTAGATCCGCTTGTTCACCACGAACCGGTTCAGGGACGGGAACTCGCCTACCAGGTGGGTGTATGCGGTCAGAACAAGGGCCATATGGCTGATATGCCGGCCTTCCCGGCGTTTTTCGTTCATATACTGGCGCAGGGGCTCCACGGGGATGTCTACCGTGACCATGTTCATGGCGTCATGGCGTGCGGTCATAAACTGGGGGATCAGATAGTACATCGGGACTTCTTCTTCGTCCCGTACGCGTATACCGTCAACTCTTCCCATCGCTGTTGTTTCCTTCCCTTGAGAGATAGATCAATATATTGATATTTAATCACAGATCGGGCCGCCATGCAAGAGGCAAATGCGGCGAAAACCGGCCTGCCGGCGGATTTTTTCGGCGGACCGGCGCTCTCCCGGAAGATCGGGGGGACCCGGCGCCTCCGCCGGGAACGGGGGGCTTTACAGGGCGATCCCCAGGGCGCTGAGCAGCCAGCACAGCAGGATGGGCAGCGCCAGCGCGGGCAGGTAATCCGCTGTCTTGAGCTTTTTGATGCCCAGCAGGTTCAGGGCGATGGCCAGCAGGATCAGCGATCCGGCGCAGTTCATCACCGGCATGGCCCCGATCCGGGCCAGGAAGGGCTGGATGGAGGCCGCCAGCGCCACCAGCGCCCCCTGGAACACCAGCACGAAGGCCGCCGAGGCCATCACCGAGGGGCCGAAGGTGACCGTCAGGCAGGTGGAGGACACGAAGTCCAGCAGGGACTTGATGAGCAGCGTGGTGTGGCAGTTCAGGTCCAGCCGGCCGGCCGGGTTGGCCGCGCTCTCAAAGGAGCCCAGCACCGTCATGGACCCGATGCAGAACAGCAGGCAGGCCGTCACGAACCCCTCCGCCGGGTTGGCCCCGCCGCCGGACCCGCCCAGGCGGGCCAATACCGCGTCCCCCAGCCGGTTCAGCCGGTCGTCCAGCCGCAGCAGCCAGCCAATGAGCAGGCCCCCCGCCATGGAGGCCACGCACACCAGGGCCTGGCCGCCGCTGGTCACGCCCACGATCCCGGAGGCGGCGGCGAAGACGGTGCACAGGCCCAGGCAGGCCATCATGGCCCCGGGGAGGTCCTCCCGGGGCGGATATTTGCCTTTGGGGCCGGGGGCGCCGGACCGCCGCCGGAGCAGCAGCCCCAGCCCGCCGCCCAGCAGCACGGTCAGTACGTTACAGATGACGCCAAAATATTTCCACACGGCTCTATACCCTCGCTCTATGTATCGGTTTTGCCGGAACAGTATACCACGTTCCGGCCCGTTTGCATAGCGCAAAAGCAGATCCGGCCTCACCTTGCGCGCCGGGGGGAAATGTACTATAATGAAATGACTACCGCAAGGAGGGATGGGCATGCCTTTTCAGATCGTCCGGGCCGATATC
Source organism: uncultured Oscillospiraceae bacterium (assembly GCA_947626905.1). GTDB lineage: Bacteria > Bacillota > Clostridia > Oscillospirales > Oscillospiraceae > CAJOIG01. Next base: position 15,998 of record CANQUE010000017.1, on the reverse strand, counting down.
ACGGCCTTCCCCTGCGACGCCATCGTGAACGCCGCGCAGCCCGAGCTGCTGGGCGGGGGCGGCGTGGACGGCGCCATCCATAAGGCCGCCGGGCCGGAGCTGCTGGCCGAGTGCCGGACCCTGGGCGGGTGCCAGCGGGGCCAGGCCAAGATCACCAAGGGCTACCGTCTGCCCTGCAAATACGTCATCCACACGGTGGGCCCGGTCTATCAGGACGGCCGCCATGGGGAGGAGCAGGTGCTGCGCAGCTGTTACCGCTCGTCCCTGGATCTGGCCCGGGCCAACGGCTGCCGGACGGTGGCGTTCCCGCTGATCTCCGCCGGGGTGTACGGCTACCCCAAGGATCAGGCCCTGCGGGTGGCGGTGGACGCCATAAGCGGCTATCTGCTGGACCGGCAGGACCCGGAGGAGATGCAGGTGACGCTGGTGGTGTTCAGTCCCACCCCCTATCTGCTCAGCAAGAAGCTGTTCAGCGATGTGCGGGAGTTCATCGACGACCACTATGTGGATACCCACTATGACGCCTGCGCCCAGCGGATGCGCCGGGCCAAGCTCCTGGAGCGGGGGGACCTTCCCGCCGCCGTGCCGCCGGCTGCCGCCAGACCTGGGGCCGCCGCACTGGGCGCTTACCCGACGCTGGAGCAGCTGCTGGGGCAGATCGACGAGAGCTTTTCCCAGATGCTGCTGCGGAAGATCGACGAGAAGGGCATGACCGACGCGGAGTGTTATAAAAAGGCGAACATCGACCGGAAGCTCTTCTCCAAGATACGCGGCGACGTACACTATAAGCCCAGCAAGGCCACGGCCCTGGCCTTTGCCATCGCTCTGGAGCTGCCCCTGGGGGAGACGAAGGATATGCTGGCAAAAGCCGGCTATGCCCTGTCCCCGGCCAGCAAAGCGGACGTGATCGTGGAGTATTTCATCCGCAAGGGCAATTACAACATATTTGAGATCAACGAGGCCCTGTTCGTGTTCGATCAGAGCCTTCTGGGAGCCTGACCGGCGGGCGTGTGGGCCCGGCGGCAAAATGTCGCCTGCCAGGCGACCAAAACCGGGAGAAAACCTCCTATACTGTGATCAACAAAACACAGTACAGGAGGTTTTCAAAATGGAAAAGAACAACATCACAGAGCTGGTATTCATCCTGGACCGGAGCGGGTCCATGGCCGGGCTGGAGGCGGACACCATCGGAGGATTCAACGCCCTTTTGGACAAACAGAAGGCCCAGCCGGGCAAGGCGTACGTGACCACGGTGCTGTTCGCCAACCAGGCCGTCACGGTCCACGACCGGCTGCCGCTGGCGGAGGTGCCCGCGATGACGGCCAGGGATTACACCGTGGGCGGCTGCACGGCCCTCATGGACGCCATCGGCCAGACCATCCGCCACATCGCGGATATCCACCGCTATGCCCGGCCCGAGGACGTGCCGGAGCACACCGTGTTCGTCATCACCACCGACGGCATGGAAAACGCCAGCCATTTCTATTCCAGCGACAAGGTAAAGGCCATGATCGAGCATGAAAAGACCAAGTACGGATGGGAATTCTTGTTCCTGGCGGCCAACATCGACGCGGTACAGACCGCCGCCAGCTTCGGCATCGGCGCGGACCGGGCGGTGGACTACCGGGCCGACGGCAAGGGCACCCGGGTGCTGTACGACACGGTGGGCAGCGCGGTGAGCGCGGTCCGTGCCAGCCGGCCCCTGGCCGCCGATTGGGCCGGGGACATCAAAAAGGACAGCAAACAGCGGCGGTGATCCCCGGCGCGGAAAACGCAAAACGGCCCGGACCGACAGGTCCGGGCCGCGTTTTGTCCGTCAGGTCAAAGGCTCGCCGTTGAGCTGGGCCAGGGTGATGGCGCCGGTGCGCAGCGCCTCCTCCCGCACCTCCAGATAATAGCCCGCCAGGGCGGTGTTCATATAGGGACTGACATAGAAGATGTCCAGCAGCCCAAAGGTGAAAGCGGCCAGTATAGACCAGCCAACGAAGCTGAGATGGAACACGAACAGCTGCCACTTGTGGCCGGCCATCATCCGCATGGACAGCTTCACCGCGTCCTTGGCCTTCACGTTGGGGCAGTCGCCCAGGATATAGGGCGTCATGGAATAGGAATAGCCCTTGATGAGCCCGGGGATAAAGAATAGCAGGCTCCACAAAAACTCGAACAGGAAAGCCCACAGAAAGCCGCCCAGTTTCCGGCCGAAGTTGTTGAAGCCCACGGAAAAGGGCGTTCCCAGGTCTACCTCATTGCCCCGGCCCTGAAAGACCATGGTGAAGAAATAATACATGCCCGACAAAATGGGACCGGTCAGGATCAGAGCGCCGAGGCCCAGGGAGAAGCCGGCGCAGGCCCCCAGGAAGAGCTCCGACAGCACCGCCGCGCCCACGCAGTACCAATAGTTGCGAGAAAAGGCGTCCTTCGCGTATTGTTTGATCTCCGCTCTTGTTTTCATCTTTTCTGTCCCCGCTTTCCGGCAGCGCAGCTGCCATATATCATAATTATAATCCCCAGGGATGCGGTTGTAAATGCCCGTTTATGACGGCATCCGACTTGTTTGACGAAAAAACGCCGTCAGGCCGGCCGTCGGACAGACTTGCTTTTTCATAAAAAGGGTATAAAATAGTTCCAGACTGTCGAAGGCAAGGAGGCTTTCCGCCCATGGCCCATGACGCGCGGCGCGCTTACGGCTCCCAATACGAGAAAATGACCACCCAGCCTATCCCCTCTCTGATCCTGGAGCTGGGCCTGCCCACCACTCTGAGCATGATGGTGACGAACCTGTACAATGTGGTGGACACCTGGTTCGTGGGCCAGATCAATACCAGCGCCTCCGGGGCCACAGGGGTAGTGTTCGGCATGATGGCCATTCTCCAGGCCGTGGGCTTTATGTTCGGCCATGGCTCCGGCAGCAATATCTCCCGCCTGCTGGGGGCCAAGCGCCTGCGCCGGGCCCGGCAGTTCTCCTCCGCGGCCTTTTTCGATTCTCTGGCCTGCAGCGTGCTCATCATGGCAGTGGGGCTGCTGCTGCTGGAGCCGCTGTGCCGGCTGCTGGGCTCCACCCAGACCATCCTGCCCTATGCCAAGACCTACGCGGCGTTCATCCTTCTGGCCGCCCCGGCCATGGTCACGGGGTGCGTGATGAACAACATCCTCCGTTACGAGGGCCGGGCCGCCTTCGCCATGGTGGGACTGGTCAGCGGCGGGATCCTGAACATCTTCGGGGACGCGCTTTTGATGAACGTGCTGCATATGGGCATCGCCGGGGCGGGCCTGGCCACCATGATCTCCCAGTACATCAGCTCCGCCATCCTGCTGTCCATGTTCCTGCGGAAAAAGACCCAGACCGTGTTCTCGGTGCGGTATATGCCTTTCCTGCCGCCGCCGGAGGACGGCACGGAACCGGACGCGGAGGCGGCCAAGGCGGGGGGCCGGCTGTTTTTCGCCACCACCGGCAGCATCCTGCTCACGGGCCTGCCCAGTCTGACGCGCCAGGGCCTTAGCAGCGTGTCCACCATGATCCTCAACTCCCAGGCCAAGGCCTTCGGGGATGCGGCCATTGCCGCCATGAGCATCGTGGCGCGGGTGACGAACCTGCTGTTCTGCGTAGGCCTGGGCATCGGCCAGGGCTTCCAGCCCGTGTCCGGGTTCAATTACGGGGCGAAAAAATACCCCCGGGTCCGGGCGGGGTTTTTCTTTACGCTGGGATTCGGCACGGCGCTCATCTCCCTGTTCGCGGCCGCCGGAGCCATCTCGGCCCCCTCGGTGGCCGCCCTGCTGCGGGACGACCCGGAGGTGATCGCCATCGCCACGCCGGCCATGCGGGCCCAGTGCGCGGCGCTGGTGTTCATGCCTCTGACCATCTGCGCCAACATGCTGTTCCAGAGCATCGGCTTTGCCGGCCGGGCCACCCTTATCAGCGCTCTGCGCAGCGGGGCCTGCTTCATCCCGCTGATCCTGGTCCTGGCCCGGGTATGGGGATTGCCGGGGATCATGTATGCCCAGCCCATCAGCGATGTGGTCTCCGCCCTGATCGCCGTCCCCTTCGTGGTCCACTTTTTCCATCATCTATCTCGGGCGGAGGAGGCGCTGGGCGGCCGTGGATAAGAAATACGCGATCTTCGATATGGACGGCACGCTGGTGGATTCCATGGCCTATTGGGACCGGCTGGCGGAGGAATATCTCCACAGCCGGGGCGTGAAGGACGTTCCCCCGGAGATCCTGCGCCGGATCGTGCCCATGACCATGGCCGAGTCGGCGGACCTGTTCCGGCAGGAATTGGGTCTGACCGGGTCCCGGGAGAGCATCGCCGCGGACATGAACGGCCTGATGGATGGCCATTACCGCACCGACGTGCCCCTGAAGCCCGGCGTGGAGGGATATCTGCGGGCGCTGCACCGGAAGGGCGTGAAGATGTGCGTGGCGTCCTCCACGGCGGAGTATCTGATGGAGATATGCCTGACCCGGCTGGGGGTGCGGGACCTGTTCCAGTTCGTGCTCAGCTGCGACAGCGTGAACGCCGGGAAGGACCGGCCGGATGTGTACAACGAGGCCGCCCGGCGTCTTGGCGCGGCCGGGCCGGAGGAGGCGGCGGTCTACGAGGACGCCTATCACGCCGGCCGGACGGCCAAGGCCGCGGGGTATCATCTCGTGGCGGTGTACGATCCCAGCGGCAAGGCCCACTGGGAGGAGCTGAAGGCCCTGGCGGATGAGGTGATCCTCCGCTGGGGAGAATGACACGGGGGACCGGGCGATAAGATCGGAAAGGAAAGTGCCATGAGCCGGTGCGTCATCGTGGGGGGCGGCCCCATAGAAAATTACGCCCGCGTCCGGGCGGCCCTGCGGCCCGGGGACCGGGTGGTGTACTGCGACGGGGGACTGCGCCACCAAGCCGGCCTGGGCGCCGCGCCGGATCTGATCGTGGGGGATTTCGACTCCTGCCGGGACCCGGGTCTGGACGTGGAGACCATTCGCCTGCCCCGGGAGAAGGACGACACCGACACGGTCTATGCCGCGAAGGAGGCCCTGCGCCGGGGCTGGAGGGAATTTCTGCTGGTGGGCGTGTTCGGCGGACGGCTGGACCACACCCTGAGCAACGTGTCGCTGCTGCTGGCGCTGGACAGCCTGGGGGCCAAGGCTCTGGCGATAGACGACCTGTCCGAGATGGAGATCGTGTCCCGGGGCCCGGCCTATGTGGAGGACCGGTGGCCCTGGTTCTCCCTCCTGGCGGCGGCGGGCCCGGCCCGGGGCGTCACCGTCACGGGGGCGAAGTATCCCCTGACGGAGGCGGAGATCACGCCGGAATACCAATACGGCGTGAGCAACGAGCCCCTGCCCGGCGGCCGGGCGGAGATCTCCGTCCGGGAGGGCCGGCTGCTGCTGGTGCGGGTGGCCCGGGACTGGACGGCATAGAAAAAGCGGGATACGGCGCTCCGCCCAGGGCGGGGCGCCGGCTTTTATGGGAAATTCCAGAAAATTTCATGATTCGGTCACAAAACAACGGCCGGACTGGTGTAGAATTGAGGGCGTGATCCAAAGGAGGCGGTGGTATGATCGAGGTGAGCCACCTCACAAAGCGATACGGGGACCGCACAGCGGTGGAGGACCTGACCTTCACGGTGGAGAAGGGGTTCGTCTACGGATTTCTGGGCCCCAACGGAGCGGGAAAGACCACGACTATGAACATCCTGACCGGGTGCCTGGCCGCTACGGAGGGCCAGGTGACCATCGGCGGGTACGATATATTTGACCAGCCCATCCAGGCCAAGCGGCTGGTGGGCTATCTGCCGGAGCAGCCCCCGGTGTATATGGGCATGACGGTGGAGGAGTATCTGTCCTTCGTGGCCCGGGCCAAAGGGGTGCCCCTGCGGGAGCTGGAGGGCCAGCTGGCCGAGGCCCAGCGGGTGACCGGGGTGGCGGACGTGGCCGGACGGCTGATCCGCAATCTGTCCAAGGGCTACCGCCAGCGGGTGGGCATCGCCCAGGCGCTGCTGGGCCAGCCCCAGGTCATCATTTTGGACGAGCCCACGGTGGGGCTGGACCCGCTGCAGATCGTGGAGATCCGCCAGCTGATCCGCCGGCTGGGCCGGGAGCGGACGGTGATCCTGTCCAGCCATATCCTCAGCGAGGTCCAGACGGTGTGCGACCGGGTGATCATGGTCCACCGGGGACGGCTGGTGGCCCAGGGCACCCCGGGGGATCTGGAGAGGCAGTTTGCGGGGAAGGTGACATACCGCCTGTCGGTGAAGGCCGCCCCCGGCGAGGTCCATCAGGCCCTGGAGCCGGTGGACGGCGTGACGGCGGTCACCACCGCCCCCGGCGCCGACGGCCGGCTGGAGGTGGAGGTATCCGCCTCCGACAAGGGCCCCGCCATGGACGAGCGGATCAGCTTCGCCCTCAGCGATATGCGCATCCCGGTGCTGCGCCTGGAGCGGGAACAGGCCAGTCTGGAGGACGTGTTCCTGGCTCTGGCCCAGGAAAAGCCGGACCCGGAGAAGGGCGGCCCGAAGGCCCGCCGGGGCTGGAGAATGGGAAGAGGGGGCAGAGCATGAGCGCGATCTATGAGCGGGAGCTGGACAGCCAGCTCAACGGCCTGACCGGGTATGTGTACGGGGCGCTGATGCTTCTGTTCGCGGGCATCTATGTGATGGTGAGCAATCTGGCCGGCTCGCCGGATTTCACCAACGTGCTGTACAGCATGACCTTCCTCTATCTCATCGGCATCCCGCTTTTGACCATGCGGTCCGTGGCGGAGGAGCGCCACCAGAAGACGGACCAGCTCCTGTACAGCCTGCCGCTGAGCATGACGAAGATCGTGCTGGGCAAATACCTGGCTCTGGTAACCGTGATGGTCATGCCCATCGCGGTGATGGCGCTGTATCCGCTGGTGCTGAACGCCCTGGCCACGGCGGGGAGCGTGTCCCTGAAGAGCGCTTACGGGGCCCTGACGGGCTATATATTCCTGGGCATGGCCCTGACGGCGGTGGGGCTTTATATCTCCAGTCTGATGGACAGCCCGGCCCTGGCGGCGGGAGCCTGCTTCATCGTGCTGCTGCTGGCGTATTTTCTCACGCCGCTGTCGGAATATATCCCCTCCTCCGGCCTGGCGTCGCTGGCGGCCTTCGCCCTGGCGGCGGCGGTGTTCGCGCTGATCCTGTGGCGGGCCACGGGGAACCGGGCCGTGGCCTTGGGGCTGTGGCTGGCGCTGGAAGGGGCGCTGGGGATCTGCTATGCCCTCTGGCCCGGGCAGTTTCCCGGCCTTTTTGCCGAAATAGCCGGGTGGCTGGCCATTTTCGACAGATTCGACAACTTCGCCTATGATATATTCGACGTGCGGGCGCTGGTCTATTTCGCGTCGGTGACGGCGGTGTTCCTGTTCCTCACGGTCCAGGCCATGGAGCGCAGGAGGTGGGCGGCATGAGCAGACTGTGGCATAAGCTGGCCGCCTCCTTCCGCACGAAGGGCTGGCGGGCGGGCGCGTACAGCGTGTTCGCCGCGGTGACCGTCGCCGCCATGGCGGTGGTGGCCAACCTGGCGGTGTCGGCCCTGCCGGCCTCCGTGACCCAGCTGGATATGACCGACGAGCGGCTGTATACCCTGTCCCAGGGCACGGAGCAGACCCTGGCCGCGCTGGAGAAGGACGTGGATATATACTGGCTGGTGGAGCCCGGCCAGGAGAACACCACCATGGAGCAGATGCTGCTGCGCTACGCGGAATTCGACCGCGTGACGGTCACCTCCGTGGACCCGGTGCGCTATCCCGGCTTCGCGGCGGAGTATACCGACGAAGAGGTGACGGGGAACAGCCTGCTGGTGGTCTGCGGCGACAGGAGCATGTACATCCCCTACGACAGCGTGTGGACCTATTCCGACTATGATATGTACAGCTACTACCTCACCTATTACGGCTCGGAGTATCTGGACGTGTTCGCCGGGGAGGGGAAGATCACCGGTGCCATCGGCTACGTGACCAGCGGGGAGCTGCCGGTGCTGTACTATCTGACTGGCCACGGGGAGACCGGCGTCAGCGACGAGGTGTTGGACGCCATGGCGTTGGAGAACATCCAGCCCAAGAGCCTGAACCTGCTGACGGAGGACGCGGTGCCGGAGGACTGCGCCGTGCTGGCCATATTCGGACCGGTGAGCGATCTGACGGCCCGGGAGGAGGAGCTGGTGGAGGGGTATCTGGCCGAGGGCGGACAGATGCTGGTGACCACCGCCTATACGGCGGAGGAAACGCCCCGCCTGGCCGGACTTTTGCAGCGGTTCGGGCTGGAATACCTGGGCGGGTGCGTCATGGAGGACGACAGCCGCTATTACAACTACGGCTACATAGATCTTTTGCTGCCCCAGATCGGCAGCCACGACGTCACCGCGCCCCTGACGGAGGGGGGCTATTCGGTGCTCATGCCCGACAGCCAGGCCATGGTCCTGGCGGACAGGATCCCGGAGGACGTGACGGTGACGCCTTTGTTGGAGAGCAGCCTGACCAGTTATCTGAAACAGGATCTGGAGGGGCTGACGGGCTATGACCGGGCGGAGGGGGACCGGACCGGTTCCTTTATCCTGGCGGCGGCGTCGGAAAACGAGACCACCGGGGCCAGGCTGATCGTGTTCGGCTCCACCCGGTTCATGGAGGCGGATTTCAGCGACATGGTGTCCGGGGCGGGCTCGGACCTGTTTTTGAACGGCGTGAATTGGCTGTGCCGTCAGGAGCAGGGGATATCCATCCATCCCAAGGTGCTGGCCGCCGACTATCTAACCTTTGACGAGGGGACGGCCAACGTGCTGAAGGTGGCGCTGACGGCGGTGGTGCCGGCGCTGTTTCTGGCGGCGGGGCTGGTGATCTTTGCAAGAAGGAGGCGGCGCTGATGAAGCGCGGAGCGAAGCTGGCGGCGCTTCTGGCGGCGCTGGCGGTATTGGTGGGGGCGTGGCTGCTGGCCGAGTCCATGACCCGGCAGCGGGAGAACGCCCTGGCGGAGCGGGCCCATGAGCCGGACCAGGATATCTCCGTCGGTCCGGCGGAAGAGGTGACCGCCCTGGCGTGGAACTACTTCGGCGACGCGGTGAGCCTCCGCTATGACGGGCAGGCTGGCGCATGGATCAACGACCAGGACCCGGACTGCCCCATCGATCAGCAGGCGGTGGAGCCGCTGGTGCAGGCGGTGGCGTCCCTGACGGCCGAGGGGTCTGTGGAGGGCGTGACCGATTTCGGACAGTACGGCCTGGAAGATCCGTCCTTCGCGGTGATGGCGGGCACGGCGGAAAAGGTGGTCACCTACTATATCGGCGGGACCAGCGCCGCGGGCACCTGGTATGTGCGCATGGACGGGGGCGACACGGTGTATCTGGAGACCGGCGTGCTGGCGGGGAATTTCCAGATCGGACTGGACGATGTGCTGGCGCTGGAAACTGTGCCCCAGGACGTGGCCAGCGTAACGACCCTGGCCGTGCAGACGGACGCGGGGGATTACACCCTGGCGTACCGGCCCGGGGGAGAGGATTGGTACACCGACACATGGCCCTGGTTCTTGTTGGATGAGAAGGGCGAGGTGTCCCGGCCCCTGGATACGGAGCAGGTGGAAAAGCTCTATGGCCTGGCCACCGGGCTGGCCCTGACCCGGTGCGTCACCTGGTCGGCGGGGAATGGGGCCGACTACGGCCTGGACGAGCCCCAGGGCACCGCCCGGGTGTCCTATGAGGACGGGGACGGCGGCAAGCATTCCTTTGCGCTGCAGTTCGGCGATTATACGGCGGACGGGGACGTGTATGTGCGCCTGGCCGGGTCGGATATGGTCTATCTGGCGGCGGGCTCGGTGCTGGACGGGCTGATGTATCCGGATTTCGAGGCGATGGCGCCGCTGGCCCCGACGGCGCTGGATTGGGACAGGCTGAAGAGCGTGTACCTGGAGCTGGAGGAGGATTCCTATGCCATCCAGCGCAGCCTGTCCACCCCCATGAGCGAGGGAGAGGAGCCGGAGGAGATCTTTACCAGCGGGGAGCGGAGCCTGGACGCGGAGCTTGTGAAAAACTGGCTCACCCAGGTATACGAGCTGCCCGCGGACAGCCGGGCGGAGGGCGTCCAGGGCCGGGAGATGCTCTATCGGTTCACCTTCCGCCAGGACAGCGAGCGGTTCCCGGAGGTGACGGTAGAATTCTGGTCCTATGACAGCGTGCACCACCTGTGCGTGGTGAACGGGGAGGAGCGCTATCTGGTGCCCCGTACCTCCGCCGACTCGCTGGCCAAGACGGCCGCCACCGTCATCACGGGAAAGACCCAGCCGTCGGGCTGACGCATACGGACCGGAAGGGAGGCCTTCCGGTCCTTTTTGATTTGACGGGACCGGCCCGGTGTGTTATGCTGGCAGTGGTCCGGCCGGCGCCGGAAAAAGACAGAACAAAGGAGCGGTCATATGCGCGCTTATGAACGGTTTTTGAAGTATGCCCGGATCGGCACGCCCTCCAGCGATCGGACGGGTCGCACCCCCTCCACGGACTGCCAGTGGGAGCTGGCAAAGGAGCTGGTGGAGGAATTGAAGCAGCTGGGGATGGAAAACCCCTCGGTGGACGGCAACTGCATCGTCACCGCCTGGCTTCCCGCCTCCCCGGGGCATGAGAACGCCCCGGCCATTGGATTTCTGGCCCATATGGACACCTCCCCCGCCTTCCCGGGCCAGGTGGTGGAGCCGGTGCTGCACCCGAACTATGACGGCGGGGACGTGGTCCTGCCCAAGGAGGGGCGGGTCATCCGGGTGGCGGATTTCCCCTTCCTGAAGTCCCTGGCGGGCAAGACCCTCATCACCGCCGACGGGTCCAGTCTGCTGGGAGCGGACGACAAGGCCGGCGTGGCGGAGATCATGACCATGTGCGAGCGGCTGGCGGCGGGGGACCGGCCCCACGGCCGCGTCTGCGTGGCCTTCACCCCGGACGAGGAGATCGGCGAGGGGCCGGACCATTTCGACGTGGCGGCCTTCGGGGCCAAGTACGCCTATACCGTGGACGGCGGCGCCGCCGGGTCCATCGAGTATGAGAATTTCAACGCGGCGGCCGCCAGGATCACCATCACCGGCGTGTCGGTCCATCCGGGCACCGCCAAGGGCATCATGGAAAACGCCCTGCTCATCGCCCAGCAGATCAACGGCCTTCTCCCGGCGGAGGAGATCCCCGCCCGCACGGAGGGCTACGAGGGCTTTTTCCACATGGACTATCTGAACGGCACCACCGCCTCGGCGGTGATGGAGTACATCATCCGGGACCACGACCGGGACAGCTTTGCCCGGCGCAAGGCGCTTTTGGAGCGGGCCTGCGCCCAGGCGGCGGCGGAGCATCCCACCGCCAAGGTGGAGCTGGAGATGAAGGACAGCTACTATAATATGAAAGAGAAGCTGGCCGGGTGCATGCATCTCATTGAAAACGCCAAGACCGCCGCCCGGATGGCCGGGGTGGAGCCGGTGGTGGAGCCCATCCGGGGCGGCACCGACGGAGCCCGGCTGAGCTATGTGGGGCTGCCCTGTCCCAACCTGGGCGTGGGCGGATACAACTTCCACGGGCCCATGGAGTGCGTGACGGCGGAGGATATGGACGCGGTGACGGAGATCCTGCTGGCTATTGTCCAGCTTTACAGCCGGTCATGAGGCTGTATCTTTTCGAGGTCCGGGAGGACGAGCGGGAACCCATTGCCCGGATAGCCGGCCGGCTGGGGGTGGAGGCGGTGTGCTCCTCCGATGTGCCCGGGCTGGAGAACGCGGAACGGGTCCGGGGCTTTGACGCCGTGAGCGTGCTGGGCCAGGGGACCATCGGCCGGCCGCTGCTGGAGGCATACGCCGGGCTGGGTGTGAGGTATCTGTCTACCCGGACGGTGGGCTACGACCACATCGATCTGGACGCGGCCCGGGCGCTGGGCATCGCCGTGTGCAGCGCGGACTACCCGCCCGACGGGGTGGCGGATTTTACCGTGATGCTGATCCTGCTGTGCCTGCGCCACTACAAGCAGGCCCTCTGGCGGGGGCAGGTGAACGATTTCTCCCTCCAGGGACTGATGGGACGGGACCTCTCCCGCCTCACCGTGGGGGTGCTGGGCACCGGCCGGGTGGGGACCCGGGTGCTGAAGGACCTGTCCGGCTTCGGCTGCCGGCTGCTGGCCTATAACCGGCGGGAGAACCCGGAGGCGGCCCGTTACGCCCGCTATGTGGACCTGGAGACCCTGTACCGGGAGAGCGACGTGATCACCCTGCACGTGCCGCTGACGCCGGAAACCGAGCACATGATAAACCGGGAAACCATCGCCAAGATGAAGGACGGGGTGGTGCTGGTCAACTGCGCCAGAGGGGAGCTCACCGACATCGACGCGCTGGTGGAGGGGATCGAGACCCTCAAGATCGGCGCGCTGGGCATGGATACGGTGGAGGGAGAGCAGGGCATCATCCACCGGGATCACCGGACCGATATCCTGGCCAACCGGAATATGTTTTACCTGCATCAGTTCCGAAACGTCATCATGACGCAGCACATGGCCTTTTACACCCGGGAGGCGGTGGAGAGCATGGTCCGCTGCGGGATCGAGGGCGTGGCGGAGATGGCCCGCACGGGGGGATACCGGACGCGGCTGGTATAAGGACAGGACAACGCCAAACTGGGAGAGGCTTAGAAAGCCTCTCCCAGTTTTTTACCGGCAAAAGCCGGCGTGTTTTTTGAAATCTGGTAAAGATCACGGGGCCTCCGCCAAAAAACTGTCCCTCCCACCGGGGGAGGGACAGTCGATCCGTTAGAAGATCTGCTGGACAGGGGGCGTCAGCACCGCTCGATCCAGTGCTGGTCATCGGGTTCAAACACCACGCGCTCATAGGCGGGCACGTCCATCATGACGCCCGTCCAGTCGGAGTGGATATCCCCGTTCTGCTTGATGATCACGTCGTAGAGGATATCGTAGGTGATCCCGTCCGGTCCGGTTTCGGTGATGGTGGAATAGGGGAGGGTCTTGTGGTAGGTGATGTCCACGCCCTCGAAGGAGAAGTGGTAGCCGTTGCGCATCCGGCAGCCTTCCAGACCTTTATAAGTAAAGTACTTTTTCAGGTCCCGGAGGATGCCGTCGTCCTCTTCCCGGTAAAGGTTCTCCGGGGTGGTGTCGGTATAGTCGTAGCGGAACTGGATGGACACGTGGCGGCCCTTCCACCGGCGCACGAAATCGGGCAGGTCCCGGGCGGGATAATTCTTCCACAGCACGCAGTTCACCCGGGCGGGGAGGGGCAGCCGGCCGATCAGCTCGTCCGGGGATTCCTCCACGTATTTTTGCATATGCCGGGAGATGTTCACGCAGGTGACCTTGTGCTTGTTGCGCTCAAAAAACGCCAGCACGTCTTCCGGGGACTGGTCCTCGAATACGGGCAGGGTGGTGTTGATAAAAACGCGGTGGGTGGTGGGGATGCAGTCCAGCATGATCTGCAGGCTGTCCAGATTGGCCATGGGCTCGCCGCCGGTAAATACGAAGTCGCACCGGGGGGTGATGCTGTCCATGCGGCGGATGCTGGCGCAGATCTTTTCCAGACTGAATCCGGTCATGTCCGCGTATTCCTGTTTGTTGATGCAGAAAGGGCAGTGGTTGCGGCAGTCATAGGGGACGAAAACGGTGACCGTCGCGCCGCCTTCACGGGTCTTATAGGGGTTTGCCATGGGCGTTTCTCCCATCCTCTGTGATTTGTTGTATACTCTCAAAACCGTATTCTACCATATTCTTCGGTAAAAAGGAAGGGCCTTTCGGATTTTTTCCCCGCCGCCCGCCGCCCCGGCCGGGTGAATCAAATCCGCCGCGGTTGGCAACACTATCTTCGCCTGACGATACCAACGGGAGGGGATAGTCCGTTGCAATGCAAAGTGGAGATCTGCGGCGTGAATACTGCCAGGCTGAAGGTACTGAAGAGCGAGGAAACGAGGGAATTGCTGGTCCGGGCCAAGGCCGGGGACATGCAGGCCCGGGAGGAGCTGATCAGCGGGAATCTGCGGCTGGTGCTGAGCGTGATCCAGAAATTCGCCGGCCGCGGGGAGAATGTGGACGACCTGTTCCAGGTGGGATGCATCGGCCTGATCAAGGCCATCGACAACTTCGATATCACCCAGGACGTGAAATTTTCCACCTACGGGGTGCCGCCCGATGGTTGAGGGTGAAAAAATTGGAGCAAAGTGCCCTGAAACCCTTGGTATCAGGCGCTTTTTTGCTGTCCTCCGCTTTCCTTGAAGGTGTAGAATATCTGCACCCTCTCGTTGGTGATGACGATCCGGCTCACGCAGTCCCGGATCATGGTCTGCTTCTGCAGGTCGGTCAGGTAGGGCCAGGTCTCCGCGATGCCGGCCACCTGGTCCCAGATGAGGGCCAGCCGCCGGGCGCTGGCCTGGTCCTCCTTCTCCTGCTCATACTGGGCCCGGAGAGAGGCCAGAGCCTGCTTTGTGTCCTCGATGACCTTGAGGAGCGTGTCGTCCGTTCCCTCGGCGTACAGGGTGTAGAGCCGCTCCAGCTTGTTCTCCGTCTGTCGGATGCGGTTTTTCAGCTCCGCCACCGGGTCGATGACCGTGAAGGCGTCAGCTTCCTTGCCGGACCGCATATCGGCGGAGATGTTGAACAGGTCGCCCAGGACGATGCTCTCGATCTGGTGGGACCAGACCGGCTCATAGGCGCAGTCCGGGTCCCTGACCATGTGGGCCTTGGCCGGGTCGTGGGAATAGCAGACCAGCTTGAAGCCCGCCTTGCCCCACTTCTGATACCGGAGCCGTCCGCCGCAGCAGCCGCAGTAGATGATCCCGGTGAGCAGGTGGGATGCCTTGACGGGGGCGTGGGCAACGGAGCGCTCGCGCATCTTCCGCACGGCCAGTTCATAGGTCTCCTCGCTGAGGATGGCCTCGTGGCAGCCGGGATATTCCTGGCCCTTGTAGGTCACCAGGCCCAGATAGCACCGGCGCCCCAGCACGTTGGACACCAGCCGCTCGTGCGGCAGTCCCAGGATACCGGCGATCTTGCTGGTGGAGTAGCCCTGGATGTAGAGATCGTATATCTTGTGGACGGTCTCCGCATCCTGGTTGGGCACCAGGATGCCCTGTTGCTGGTCGTAGTCGTAGCCGAAGGGGACGTTGCCCCCGCCCCGCCAGAGACCCTGTTTGACCCGCTCCAGCATCCCCATCCGTGTGCGGAGGTAGATGTTCTCCCGCTCCAGCTGGGCAAAAACGGAGAGGATGCCGATCATGGCCCGGCCAAAGGGGGTGGTGGTGTCGAAGTTCTCGTTGATGGACACGAAGCCCACCTCGTTGGGCAGGAATACGTCCTCGATGAGATAGAGGGTGTCCTTCTGGCTGCGGGACAGACGGTCCAGCTTGTAGACTACCACGTTTGCCAGCCTGCCCGCCTGGGCGTCGGCGATGAGCCGCTGGATCTCCGGGCGGTTCAGGTTGCTGCCGCTGTAGCCGCCGTCCACATAGAGGTCGAACCGCTTCCAGCCCTTTACGGCGCAGTAGGCCTCCAGCTTCTCGGTCTGGGCGGGGATGCTGTAGCCCTCCTCCGCCTGGGCGTCGGTGGACACACGGATGTACAGGGCGCAGATCTTTTCCTCGTTGGGGTTATTGCTGTTCATAACACTCCTTTCCTCGATGATCGAACTCCACCAAGTTCATACCCAGTATAATTCCGGCAAATGCCGAATGCAAATGTGCAAAGCAGGTAAATGGTGGAGGGAAAGGAAGATTTAACCTGCTATGGGAGATGTTTCCGGTTTGGGCTCGTCTTTGGGCGGCTGCGGCTGGGCCTGGACCGCCCGGGACTGCACCTCGCGGATGAGTTGGATGACGCCCTCGTTGGCGACCTTCATGGGCGGGATCGCGCTGACGGGCTGTTCGTTTATGAATCTGATGACTTCCATGGCGGGCCTCACAAGCGGCAAAATTGGGGACTGCTGGTGAAATCATAGCCACGGAAGGTGTTTTTTAGTAAGGGCGGCGTTTTCATGGTGCCGCGCCTCCT
>CANQUE010000016.1 GCA_947626905.1 uncultured Oscillospiraceae bacterium | reverse complement strand
ACGGTGGAGGACCTGGTGTCCAAGACCCAGGACGAGATGATCAAGGTGCGCAACCTTGGCCGGAAGAGCCTGGAGGAAGTCATCCAGAAGCTGGCGATGATGGGCCTGTCCCTGGCCAGCGACGACGACGGCAAGTAAAACCCACCGACCACTCACTATTGGAGGTAAACGAAAATGCCCGGAACTCGCAAGCTCGGCAAGCCCACCGCCGCCCGCATGGCTATGCTGCGCCAGCAGGTGACCGACCTGTTGGATACCGGCCGCATTGAGACCACTGTCACCCGCGCCAAGGAGGTCCGTCCTCTGGCCGAGCGGATCATCACGCTGGGGAAGAAGAAGGGCCTGGCCAATTACCGCCTGGCGCTGAAGTTCCTCACCCGTGAGGATGTGGCGAAGAAGGTCTTTGACGATCTGGCCGTGAAGTATGCCGACCGCAACGGCGGCTACACCCGCATCACCCGCACCGGCGCCCGCCGGGGCGACGCGGCGGAGATGGCTGTCATCGAGCTGGTGTAAAAAACATTTGGGGCCCTGCGCCCTGCAAAAATCCCCTGTCCGAGGACAGGGGATTTTTGCTTGTCAGCCGGCCTCTATGCCATGCCCAAAAGCAGGCCGATCACCCGGACGACCAGCGCGGCGATCCACGCGATCAGGCACTGCCCGGCCGCCACGCCCGCTGCACAGCCCCGGCCCAGCTCCCGGCGCACGGAGGCGATGGCCGCCACGCAGGGCGTGTACAGCAGGCAGAACACCAGCAGGCTGGCCGCCGCCAGAGGGGTGAGCACGCCGGCCGGATCTGTCCCGCCCAGCAGGACCGTCAGTGTGGATACCACGCTCTCTTTTGCCATGAAGCCGGTGATCAACGCCGTGCAGATCCGCCAGTCGCCCAGGCCCAGAGGGGCCAGGATCGGGGCGATCAGCCCCGCCAGAGCCGCCAGCATGCTGCGCTGGGAGCTGCTCACCGGGTCCAGCCCAAAGTCGAAGGTCTGCAAAAACCAGATCACGATGGTGGCGATGAAGATGATGGAGAAGGCCCGCTGGAGGAAATCCCGTGCCTTGTCCCACAGCAAGTGCCCCACGTTCTTGGCCCCGGGCATCCGGTAGTTGGGCAGCTCCATCACAAAGGGCACCGGCTCCCCCCGGAAGACCGTCCCCTTGGCCAGAAAGGCCAGCCCGATCCCCAGCGCTATGCCCAGCAGATACAGCCCGATCATAATGAGTCCCCGGTGGGCGGGGAAAAAGGCGGCGGTAAAGAACCCGTAGATGGGCAGCTTGGCGCTGCAGCTCATAAAGGGGGTCAGAAGGATGGTCATTTTCCGGTCCCGCTCCGAGGACAGGGTGCGGGTGGCCATGATCCCCGGCACGGTGCATCCAAAGCCCAGCAGCATGGGCACGATGCTCTTGCCGGACAGGCCGATCTTTCGCAGCAGCTTATCCATCACGAAGGCCACCCGGGCGATGTAGCCGCTGTCTTCCATCAGGGACAGGAACAGAAACAGCGTCACGATCACCGGCAGGAAGCTGAGCACGCTCCCCACCCCCGCAAAGATGCCGTCGGTCACCAGCGAGCGGAGCACCTGGCCCACGTTGGCGGAGCGCATCGCCATGTCCACCCAGGCGCCGAGGGCGGTGATGCCCTGGTCCAGCAGCCCCTGCAGCCAGGGGCCGATCAGGTCAAAGGTGAGATAGAACACCAGGGCCATGATGGCGATGAAGCAGGGGATGGCCGTGTATTTGCCGGTGAGGACGCGGTCGATGGCGGCGGAACGGACCCGCTCCCGGCTCTCCCGGGGGCGGACCACTGTGGCGTCGCACACGTCCCGGATAAAGCCATAGCGCATCTCGGCGATGGCGGCGGCCCGGTCCATGCCGCTCTCCGTTTCCATTTGCAGGATGATATGTTCCAGCATCTCCCGCTCGTTCTGGTCCAGGTCCAGCGCCTGGGCGATGGAGGCGTCCCCTTCGGCCAGCTTCCCGGCGGCAAAGCGCACGGGGATGTTGGCCCGGCTGGCGTGGTCCTCTATGAGGTGCATGATGGCGTGCAGGCATCTATGTACGGCGCCGCCGTTTTTATCCTCCCGGCAGAAGTCGATGCGCCGGGGCGGCTCCTGGTAACGGGTCACATGGATGGCGTGGTCCACCAGTTCGTCGATGCCCTCGTTTTTCGCCGCGGAAATGGGCACCACCGGGATACCCAAGAGCTGTTCCATCTCGTTGATCTGGATGGAGCCGCCGTTGCCCCGGACCTCGTCCATCATATTCAGCGCCAGCACCATGGGCACGTCCAGTTCCATCAGCTGCATGGTCAGATACAGGCTGCGCTGGATGTTGGAGGCGTCCACGATGTTGATGATCCCCAGCGGGTGCTCCTCCAGCAGGAACGCCCGGGTGATGATCTCCTCGCTGGAGTAGGGGGACAGGGAGTATATGCCCGGCAGGTCGGTGATGCGGGTGTTGGCGTGGTCCCGGATGACGCCGTCCTTCCGGTCCACCGTGACCCCGGGGAAGTTGCCCACATGCTGGTTGGAGCCGGTGAGCTGGTTGAAAAGGGTGGTCTTCCCCGAGTTTTGGTTCCCGGCCAGGGCAAAGGTGAGCACCGTGCCGTCGGGCAGCGGGTTCTCCGTGGCCCGCACGTGGTATTTGCCCCGTTCGCCCAGGCCCGGATGGTCGATCTTCCGGCCGGGATAGACCGTCTTGCCCGGCGCGGCGGGCGGGGGCGCGTCCGGGTCCCGGACGTTTTCTATGCCGATCTCGCCCGCGTCCGCCACCCGCAGAGTCAGCTCGTAGCCGTGGATCATAAGCTCCATGGGATCTCCCAGGGGCGCGTATTTTATCAGGGTGATATCCGAGCGGGGGATCAGACCCATATCCAGAAAGTGCTGCCGCAGAGCGCCCTCGCCGCCCACAGTGGTGACGGTGGCCGTCTTTCCCACCGGCAGATCCTTCAGTGTCAAGCCCATGTGCTGTATTCCGTCCTTTCGCGCCCGTCGGGCGCGGCCCTATTATACGGCATATCCGCGTCCGGTACAACCCATAGGGTAAAATTTTCCACCGGACAGAGGCCTCCGGACTGTCCGGCATTGCCTCCCGCCGCCGGACGTGATATGATGAAACAAAAAACGGCGGGGAGGGACGCCTATGATAGAGCAGGTCTGGGGACTGTATTTCAGCCCCTGCGGCAAGGTGGAAAAGCTGGTCCGGGCCATGGCCGGCGCGGTGGGGCGGGCGCTGGCCGTCCCTGTCCGGTACGGGGACTTTACGCTGCCGGAGGGGCGGCGGGAGGATCGGGTCTTTGGCGCGGAAAGCCTGCTGTTTCTGGGCACGCCGGTCTACGCCGGGCGGGCGCCCAATAAGATCGCCCCCTATATCGGGGAGCATATCCGGGGCGAGGGCCCGGCGGTGCCGGTGGTGTGCTTTGGCAACCGGAGCTTTGACAACGCCCTGGCGGAGCTGGCGGACATCCTGGGCAAAAACGGTTTCACCGTCGCCGCCGCCGCGGCGGTACCGGCGGAGCACGCCTTCACGCCCG
The DNA here is from genome assembly GCA_947626905.1 of uncultured Oscillospiraceae bacterium. GTDB lineage: Bacteria > Bacillota > Clostridia > Oscillospirales > Oscillospiraceae > CAJOIG01. Next base: position 38,442 of record CANQUE010000016.1, on the reverse strand, counting down.
CCCTGGCCCCTGGCCGGCCCACAGAGGAGGACCTGGCCCGGGCGGAGGCCTTCGCGGTCCGGACGGCGGAGCGGCTGAGGGAGGGGAGCGTATCCGCCCTGGCCCCCGGCGTCATCCCCGGCGATCCGGCGGCGCCTTACTATACGCCCCTGGGGCTGGACGGCGCGCCGGCAAGGTTTTTGAAGGCGGCGCCGGCGGTGGATGGGGAGAGGTGCGTCCGCTGCGGGACGTGCGCGGCGGTGTGTCCCATGGGCAGCGTGGACCGGCTGGACCCGGGGAAGATGAACGGGGTGTGCATCAAATGCCACGCCTGCATCCGCAAATGCCCCGCCCAGGCCCGCCGCTTCACCGATCCTGCCTTTTTGTCCCACCGGGCCATGCTGCAGGCCCATTACACGGCGCCGGCCAGCCCGCTGTATCTGCCGTGAGAGCCCGCTTCGCGGCATCCGGCTGGCGGGGAGGAAGGAGCCGGCGCGGGGCTTTCCGGAAAAATATCGGAAAAATGTCCGCCGTGAGCGGACATTTTTCTTGCTCTTTGGCGCCTTTAGGCGAGGAAAACATCCCCCGGTTCTACCGGGGGCAAATAAAGAGCTTTAGCATGAGGCTTCCCGAAGGGAAGCAAACCCTGTGAGTGGAGCACTAAGATTTACCACCCACGCCAAGATAGATGCTATGACCCGTTTACGGGTGGTGGGGCGTGTGATGCGATGATAAACCTTTTTAGTGCCCCTTACAGGGGCTAAGCTGGTAATAGCCCCTTCTAGGGGCTCGTCATGCCACCAGTTTACTGGTGGTCATGACTTCCGAAAAAAGGCGCATAATGGCAACAGCGTTTTTGAAGACTAATCCGGCCTTCGGCTGCGGCGGAGCGGTGGACGGCCCATTGCTCCAAAAGGCCTTTGGCCGGACCGGTCCGGGAGGCGCTGCATCCATTATGAAGAACGAGGAGAGAGGGACGATGAAATTAACGCGCAGCCAGACGGCGGCCTTTGGCGTGGGGGCCATAGGCAAGGACATGGTGTATGCCCTGTCCTCCAGCTACGTGATGTATTTTTATCAGGACATATTGGGCCTGTCGGCTACCTTCGTGGGGCTGATCCTGATGGTCGCCCGGGTGTTCGACGCGCTGAACGACCCCTTTATGGGGGTGCTGGTGGCGAAGACGCGGACCCGCTGGGGCCGGTTCCGGCCGTGGCTCATCAGCGGCACGGTGCTGAACGCGGCGGTGCTGTACGCCCTGTTTGCCGCCCCCAACGTGGAGGGAGCGGGACTGATGGTATACTTTGGGGTGGTCTACATCCTGTGGGGCGTGACCTATACCATGATGGACATACCCTACTGGTCCATGATCCCGGCGGTGACGGACACCCCGAAGGACCGGGAGAATCTGTCGGTGGTAGGGCGGACCTGCGCGGGGATCGGCTCGGCGGTGATCCAGGTGGGGACGCTGCTGGCGGTGGCCGCCCTGGGCCGCGGGAACGAGCGGACCGGCTTTGGACGGATCGCCCTGATCGTGGCGGGGCTGTTCGTGGTGGCGGAGATCGTGTGCTGCGCCAAGGTGCGGGAGCATGACGCGGGGAAGATGGAAACGCCCACCGTCAAGCAGATGTTCCAGGCGCTGTTCCGCAACGACCAGGCCATGATCACGGTGCTGGCGATCCTGATGATCAACGGGGCGCTGTATCTGACGAGCAATCTGGTGATCTACTTCTTCAAATACGACTTTGGCGGCACCGGCTGGATGGGCAATTACACGCTGTTCACCACGGTGGGCGGCGCGTGCCAGATCCTGGGGATGATGGTGGTGTATCCGCTGCTGCGGAAGAAGCTGGGCAACACGAGCCTGTTCAAGGTGGCGCTGTGCCTGGCGATGGGGGGCTATGCCCTGATCCTGGTGGTCTGCTTCCTGGGCTTCAGCTCCAACATCCTCCTGCTGTGCCTGTGCGGGGCGCTGGTGTTCGCGGCCAACGGGATACTGACGGTGCTGACGACGGTGTTTCTGTCCAGCTCGGTGGATTATGGCCAGATGAAGACGGGCCGGCGGGAGGAGAGCGTGATCTTCTCCATGCAGACGTTCGTGGTGAAAGCGGCGTCGGGGGTGGCGGTGTTCATCACCGGGATCGGGCTGGACCTGATCGGACTGGTGGGGGACAACTCGGAGACCGGCGCGGTGGTGGCCCAGAGCGCGTCCACCATCCTGGGGCTGCGGCTGCTGATGACCGTACTGCCGATTTTGGGGCTGACGGTGGCGTTCATCTTCTTTGTGAAGAAATTTACCCTCACCGACAGCCGGGTGCAGCAGATCGCCGACCAGCTGAAAGCAAAAAAAGAGGAGAGCGCCCATGCTTGAGTGGACCGTGACGGCTGACGCTCCGGACGGACCGGTATCCGTCCGGGGCAGCGTGACGGAACTGTCCGGACCGGTCCATGTGGTGTGCTCTCTGCCGGAGGGGACGCTTCGGCAGGTGACGGCGGCTCTGCCGCTGACGGTGGAGCCGGACGAACGCATTTTTATGAACGGATACCAGACCTGGACCTATTGCCCGGAGTACGGGCCAAAGGATAGGATACGGGGCCTGCACGGCCTGCCCCGGTCCGTGGTGGACCGGCACGGCCTGGACCGGTACGGGGACTATCATTTCGTGGACTACCCCAATAAGCCCGGTCTGACCCACGGCTTTTCCTGGTGCTATTTCCGCCGGGGGGAGCGCTACCGGCTGATCGCCTCTCTGGACGAGGGGCCGGGGTATACCCTGTTCCGCTATGACGCGGGCAGGGGGGAGCTGCGCGTGGAGAGGGACTGCGCCGGGGTGCGCTGCGGCGGAGAGCTGCACGCCTTCGACCTGTATTTTGCCGAGGGCGGCGAGGATCAGGTCTTTGACGGCTGGTTCGGCGCGCTGGGCCTGCCGGCTCCCTCCGCGCCGCCTGTCGCGGGGTATTCCAGCTGGTATAACCGCTACGAGCGCATCGATCAGGCCGCCATGCAGGCGGATCTGGCCGGGTGCAGAACGCTGCTGGAGCCGGGGGATCTGTTTCAGATCGACGACGGCTGGGAGAGCGCCGTGGGGGACTGGATGGAGCCGGACGGGAGGAAATTCCCCCGGGGCCTGAGGCCCCTGGTGGATGAGATCCACGCCGCCGGATTCCAGGCGGGGCTGTGGCTGGCGCCGTTCGTGTGCCGCAAGGGCTCCCAGGTGATGACGGCCCATCCGGGTTGGCTGCTCCAGGTGGAGGGAGGCCCCTGGCTGTGCGGCAGCAACTGGGGCGGGTTTTATTCCCTGGACATCGACAATCCGGAAGTGACGGACTATCTGCGGCGGGTCTTTGACCGAGTGTTCCGGGAGTGGGGCTTCGATCTGGTGAAACTGGATTTCCTCTATGGGGCGGCCCCTTTCGGCAGCGAGAGGGAGAGCCGGGCCGGGCGGATGATCCGGGCCATGGACTTTTTGCGCCAGGTATGCGCTGGAAAGCGCATCCTGGGCTGCGGCGTGCCGTTGATGCCGGCCTTCGGGCGGGTGGATTACTGCCGGGTGAGCTGCGACGTGAGCTTGGACTGGGATGACAAATGGCGCAACCGCCGGACCCACCGGGAGCGGGTCAGTACCCGCCAGGCCATCGGCAATACGATCGTCCGGCGGCAGCTCAATGGCCGGGCGTATCTGAGCGACCCGGACGTGTTCTTCCTGCGGGAGGACAATCTGCGCCTGAGCTGGGAGCAAAAACAGCTGCTGGCCCGGGTCAACGCTCTGCTGGGCGGGGTATATCTCACCTCCGACGATCCGGCGGACTATGACGAGACCAAGAGGGACGTCTATCGCCGGCTGCGGGCGCTGCGCCGGGCGGAGGATGTGCGGGTGGACCTGGACAGAGGACGGATCTGCTACCGCCTGGAGGGGAAGGACGAGGTCCTGGAGCTGCCGGAAAAGCTGTTGGGCCGGTAAGAGGATATAGGGCGAGAGCCGCCGCGGGATGCGGCGGCTCTTTTTTGCCCCGGCGCCGGCCGGTAGGCACGACGTTGAGAAGATATGTCTTGACGGTCCTCTGGGGGCTGTGGTATAGATAAAAGATAGAAAATGGCGGGGAGGTTCAGCCGTGAAAGGGATAGCCAGCGAGGAGCGCCAGCGCTTGGGCGCGCTGCTTGAGAGCCGAAGCCAGGAGGAGATCATGGGGATGATCCCCCAGTTTTCCCAGGCGGAGATATTCCGCTTCGCCCCGGCGGCGGAAGCAGAGGCTCCCGCCTCGGTGCGGGCGCTGGTCTTCAACATGGAGCGGGGCGTGCATCTGGCGCAGATCGGGGACTTTTTGGACAGCTGCCCGGAGGCGGGGCCCTTCGACGTGATCCTGGCCAACGAGCTGGACGACGGATGCGTCCGCTCCGGCGGCGTCCATACCGCCCAGGCTCTGGCGGAGCGGCTGAAAATGGATTGTGTGTTCGGCCTGGAGTTCATCGAGCTGGTGGACCGCGCCGATCCCAAGGGCTATCACGGCAACGCCATCTTTTCTCGCTGGCCCATCCGGCAGGCCCGGGTGGTGCGGCTGCCGGAGCAGTATAACTGGTACTTTGACCGCCAAAGGCGGATCGGCGGCCGCCTGGCGATCCTGGCGGAGCTGGACATAGGCGGCGAGAGCCTGGGGGTGGGGACCATACACCTGGAAAACCGTACCCACGGCCCCGGCCGGGAGGCACAGCTGCGCGCCGTCCTGGAGGCGGCGGAGGATATGTTTCCCGGTATGCCGGTGCTGCTGGGAGGCGATCTGAACACCAACACCTTTGACGGCCGGGACAAGGACGCCATCCAGACCATCGCCGCCGACCCGGCGCTGCAGCGCCGGTGCCTGGAGCAGGTGGGCCGGTATGAGCCCTGCCTGCCCCTGGCGGAGAAGTACGGCTACCGGGCGGTGCCGGATGGGCAGAGCGGCCAACTGGCCACCCGGCGCAAGCCGCTGCCGGGCGGCGGCCATCTGGCGCTGCGGCTGGACTGGCTGCTGGTCCGGGGGATGGACGTGGCGGCCAGCCGGAACATCTCCACCTGCCGCGAGTCGTGGCCCTTCGCCCCGGCGGGGTCGGCCCTGGCGGCCTTCGGCGGCCGGGAGCTGAGCGATCACAACGCCGTTTGGGCGGAGTGCGTGCGCCATGGATAAGCGTGTGCGCCGGACGGCGCTGATCATCCTGGGGATGGTGATACTGGCCGGCGTGCTGGCAGCGGGGCAGATCCTGCTCCGGCAGGGCGGCGGCAGACAGCTGCGCCAGGCCCTGTTCGGGGCGGAGAGCTTTTCCGACTGGGACGGCACCGCGGTGTTCCTGGGCGACAGCATCACGGATTTCTGCGATCTGGGATACTATTACCCCGGTCTCAACGCCGTGAACGCGGGCATTTCCGGGGACGTCACCGGCCGCATGCAGGAACGGCTGGAGGAGGATGTGTTCTCCCATGAGCCGGACATATTGATCCTGCTGGGCGGCATAAACGACCTGTTCTTGGGATACTCTGACGGGCAGATCGTGGCCAACCTGACGGCCATCGTCGATGAGACCCTGGCCCGATTCCCGGACGCGGCGGTGCTGGTGCAGTCCATCTACCCGGTGGCGGAGGGGCCGGACCTCACCGTCACGGGCCACATCCGGTCCATCAACGGCCAGCTGGAGGCCTTGGCGGAGGAGCACGGCTATACCTATGTGGACGTGTACAGCGCCCTGTGTACGGACGACGGGCGGCTGGAAGAGAGCTATTCCTACGACGGGCTGCATCCCAACGATGCCGGCTATCAGGCGGTGCGCCCGGTGCTGACGGCGGCCATCGAGGCGGTCATCGGCCATGGCCTGCTGGGATGAGGGGATATACCGGCAGCAATAAACGGGAAGCGGCGCGGCTTTGGCCGCGCCGTTTCCTTGAAAAAAGACGGGATGCCGCCCTCTATACGGACGGGGGATCTTTCGCCTCGGACGCCTGGCCGCCCAAAATGAGCAGGTGCTCCGTGACCATGTCGTAGTACAGGCCGATCCCGGCTGCGCCTGTGCGGCAGACATAGACCACGTCCTCCAGCCCCTCCGGCGCCGAGACGAACTCGGCCAGGGCATTGGGCATGGCCCGCAGCGTTTCCGGCCGGAAATGATGGGTGGTGCTGCCCTCGAATACAGCGGTATAGAGGATGCCCGCTTCCACCAGGTCCTGGAAGATGTGGCTGCCATAGCTCAGCTCCGGCATATAGCCGGCCTGACGCTCGGACACCTCGAAGATGGCGTCGAACTGGCTGATGTCGGCGAAGGTGGAGGGCACGCCCAGCTCGGGGGAGGAGGTACAGATGCGCCCCGGCGTGATGAGGACCAGCCGCTCGCTGCCGCCCCGGAAGTGCCAGTTGATGGCGGACAGGGCGTCCTTGACCCGGTATTTGTCCCGGTAGGGGAGCTTGTAATAGGCGATGGCGTCGATGTATACGACCAGATCCACGGCGAACTTTCGGGAAAAGCCCATGGATACGCCCTCTGTTTCCAACAGAACGGCCGTTTGGTCTGTCACCGGGGGCATGGCCACCGCCTCCCCCTCGGTGGTCAGCTGCAGGGGCCGGCACTGGAGCAGATCGATCACATAGCTGCCGTCCGGGGCGGCGTTCACCGTGAACTCAATGTCCACCGGGTAATCGTAAGTGCTTTGCAGAAGCCGCAATATGGAGCGCATGTCCTCCATGAGGGCGTCGTTTTTCACCAGCCCCTCGCAGGAAACATAGAACACCTCCCGCCGCTGGCCCCGCTCCCGGAATTCCCGCTCTGTGTCCCAGTCGTGGGAATACACCAGGGCCTGCTGGTAGGGGGGCAGGGATCGGCGGATGCGCTCGGCCTTGAAGCTCCGCACCGGCTCGGGCCCGTCGGCCACCGCGTCGATGAGCCGCTGGGAATACTGGTGCCGGTCGGCGGAGGAGGTCAGGACCATTTTCGTGGGCGCGTCCAGGCTCACCATCCGGGGATAGGAGCCGGTGCGCCGGTCCACCGCCGCGGTGCCCAGCCCGGCCACCAGCCGGAGCATCCCCTCCTCCGGGTGCTCCACGCCCATGCGGTAGGGGCTGATGGAATAGCCCACTCCCGCGGCGCAGGGCATGAAAAACCCCTCGTGCCGGGACCCGGAGACCCGCTGGACCAGAAGGCCCATCTGTTCGTCCAGCTTTTCCAGCCCCCGGCGCTTGCGGTAGTCCAGGGCGGACATGCTCATGGTGCTGGCGTAGACGGTCCGCACCGCCTGTTCAAAGGTGGCCAGCCGCTGCTCCAGCGTCCCCGTGCCGGGGCAGAATACGGACTCATACTTCCCCGCAAAGGCGTTGCCGAAGCCATCCTCCAGGATGGAGCTGGAGCGGACGATGATGGGGTCGTTGCCGTAGTATTCCAGCAGCTGCCGGAAGGCCGCCTCGATGTTGGGGGAGAACCGCCCGGCCATGATCTTGTCCGAGAAAGGACCCGCCAGGGCAAAATAGCCCTCCTCGGTCTTTTGCTTCAGTTTCAGATCCCAAAAGCCGTTGTCCACGATGTAGGCGTAAAACACGTCTGAGCCCACATAGAACGAGTCGTGGGGCTCGATCCGGGCGAACAGGTCCGGCCGCAGGGCCTCGATGAGCTTTCGGGCCAGGAGCATGCCGCAGGCCTTTCCGCCGATGAGGCCGGTGCCCACCATGCGGCTGTGGATGTCGAAATAGTCCTGGGGCAGAAAGTAGGTCTTTATCAGCTCCCGCAGCCGGGCGTCCCGGGTGAGCATGATGTCGCAGATGCGGCCGCACTCCGCCCGCACGTCCAGCCCGGCGGCGTGGCGCAGCTTGGTCATCTGGAAAAACCGCTCCCAGCTGTCCATGTTCTGATCCTGGGTCTGCTGGGCGGCGGCGTTCACCTGCCGGTAGAACCGGCTGATCTCCACGCCCTCTGTCAGCAGCCGGAACTGGCCCTGTCCCGGGCGGCAGCTGTGGGGGGAGAACATGGTTTGTGAATACCGGTTCCAGACCTTCCCCGGCCGGACGAACAGCTCCCCTTCCTCCTCGCCGCCGGGGAACACGTCCAAAAACAGCTGGGTGGTGTCCCGGATCTGGGCGATGGCGTCAAAGGAGTGACGGCCCCGGATGATGGGGAAGAAGGCCACGGTGTCCAGGCTGAAGAGATAGGGACAGGTCAGATGGAAAAAGTTGCCCATCATCAGATCCGTGGCCCAGGCCTCCTCCAGCTCGGACAGGCAGTCGAACACATAAAACGCGTCCTTGCCCTCCGCCTCGATCAGATCGTGGATATTGGCGGTGAAGGTCTCGAACCGGTGACTCAGCTCCACCTCGATGATCCGCAGTCCCTCCATGGGCTCCAGTATAGGCTGGTGTCCGGCAAAACGGATATACAGCAGGTTCCGCCCGTCCTGTACCGCCTGCGCGGCGAAGTCCCGGGCGATGGCCCGGAACTGGTCCAGCGCCGATACCTGCCAGACCACATTGTCCCCCAGCCGGATGTGGTCCAGGGCCTGGTCCATCATCGGGTTGCCGGAGGCGATCTTTTCAAACGCCGCCATAGTGCGCTCCCCCTTTCGCGGCCGCAGCCGCCCGGAACGATTGTAGCACATCGGACGTAGAAAATCCACCGGTCTGAAAAGACCGGTGGCAGATCTTGCCCGAGGCAGTCACGGACGGATCATCTCAATATAGTTCAACGGCTGAGCCAGGACCTGCCTGGTCCAACACCGGGAGAAGAAATTTTCTGAAAAATTGAAAAGGTACCTTGACAAATGAAAAGGACTGTGATAATATCAAGGTACCGAAACAAATAATGATTTGAAAGGAGCCGAGATCATGGAAAATATGGAACGCATCCGTCCCGACGAGGCGATGGGACCGCTGGATATGGAAAGCATACCCCGCCCGGAACCTCCACGTGAGTCCGATGGGCCGCATGATCGTCCGGAGCCGCCCCACGGGCCTCACGGGCCTCACGGGCCTCACGGTCCCTATGGTCCCCATGGTCCCCACCCGGAGCCTCCTCATGGGCCTCATGGCCCCCATGGCCCCCACCCGGAACCTCCTCGTGGGCCTCGCGGGCCCCGTGGTCCCCACCCGGAGCCGCCGCTGGGACCGGGCCTGGACAAAGAGCAATACGAGGCCATGGATACAGACGGAAAGCTGCTGGCCATGATCCGGGCCCTGGGCCACGCCAGCCGGTTCCACTTTGACAGCCGGGGCGCGCAGAACCGGGCGCTGCGTCTGCTGAAGGAGGACGGGGCCGTGACCCAGCGGGAGCTGACCGAGCGGCTGGGCATCCAGCCCGGCTCCGCCAGCGAGCTGATCGGGAAACTGGAGCGGTCGGGGCTTATCCAGCGCGCCCCCAGCCAAACAGACCGGCGTACGGCGGATATCCGGCTGACCGAAGCGGGCCTGGCCCGGCGGGAGGCGGGAGCGGAGCGGGAGAAGGACGCCGCCGCGCAGATGTTCGCCGCCCTCACCGAGGAGGAGAAAAACACGCTCCTGTCGCTTCTGGAGAGGCTGCATGCCGCCTGGCGGGAGATCGCCCGCCCGCCCCATCCGGGAGAAGAGGAATAAGAAGAGAAAAACGACGACAGCCCCGCCGCATCTTGCGGCGGGGCATTTTTGCGGCCCAGATGGGCATTCCACCGGGACTCGGAGGGGAGGCGAGAAATAGTTGGTGGATTTGACTTGTGAAATGGAAGAAAGTATGGTAGTATCATACAGGATAAGCGGAGGGGGCATTGCCGGCCGGAATGGCTTGTCCATGAATGCTGCGGAACGAGGGAAGAATATGAGATTAGGAATCGCCAAAGACATCGACAGCGGCGTCACGGTTTTAAAAGACGCGGAATTTGAATCTCTCTGTAACATCACAACGGTAACAGACGTTTCCTGTGTGAGTTTCGCAAACGATGAGAGGTATATCAGTCTGGCGTGTAAAAAGAAGAATATCGCCGCGCTTATCGTTCCCTACGCGCAGCGGGAGAACGCCGAGCTGCTGGCCAGCGGAAAGGGCGTCGTTCTCGCGGAAAATCCGAAGTATGTGTTTCATAAGCTCCATAACAGCCTGATAGAAAAAGGGGATGCCGCCTATATCGGCAGTTCCCATCAGACCCGGATCGGGCGCAACTGCAGCATACATCCGACGGCGGTCATCGCCGGCCAAAACGTGACGATCGGGGATAACGTCATCCTCCAGGAGAACGTCATCATACGCGAGGGCGTGGAGATCGGCGACAATGTGAAGATCATGGTCGGGGCCATCATCGGGTACGACGCCTGCCTTATGGGAAGAGATCTGGACGGCAATTTTATGCCGCTCATATCGGCCGGCCGGGTGAAGATCGGCAACTATGTACAGATAGGAAGCTATTCCGCTGTCAGCAAGGGCCTGTTTCCCTATGAGGTCGCGTCGATCGGTGATCACAGCATGGTAGGATTCGGCGTGGATCTGTCCCACAACGACCGCATCGGGAGCAATGTCGTGGTGCTGGATCAGAGCCAGGTCTGCGGCAATGTGACCGTGGAGGACAACGCGCATCTGTCGCCGCAGGTCATCATTTCCAACCGGCTGACGGTGGAGGAGAAGGCGGACGTGGCGATCGGCTCCGTGGTGGTCACCAGGGTAAAGAAGGGTTCCCGCGTCGCCGGAAACTACGCCATCGACAACGACAAGTTTTTGTTGTGGCACAGATATAAGATGCGGACGAAGTAAGGAGGGAATCATGGAAGAAACGGTCGTGCTCAAAGACTTGGACGCGTATAAGATCCAGGAATATCAGCAAAACAGATATCCCTTGCTTTTTGTGGATCATATAGCGGAAGCCATCCCGGGGAAAATGGCCCGCGGGCATAAGAATTTTTCGTACAACGAGTGGTTTTTCCCGGCCCATTTCCAGGACGAGCCAAACGTACCGGGCTTTGTCCAAATGGAAGCGCTGACGCAAGTGTTTCTGATGACGTTTTTGACGCTTCCCGGGAACAAAGGACGGAAAACGGCGTTTGTAAAAGTGGAGTCTGAATTTAAGAGAAAGATCATACCGGGGGACAGACTGGATATAGAGGCGGATCTGGAATCCTATCGGCGTGGGTTGGCCAAAGGATCGGCAGTCGGGAAAGTCAACGGGGAATTTGCCTGCCAGGCAAAGTTCGTCATCGCGATCCCGGATATCATGAGAAAATACAGACCGGCGTCCGGCGCCGGGGGGGGGGTAATCCTCAACTTCCATAACGGGCTTGCAGGCCAGAGAAAACTGAATAATGCCTTGCGGGCATCTTGATGGGGAGGACATTGAAATGGAAAACAAGGCATTTTCACTGGATTCTTTGGAGCTGCAAAAATATCAGCCCAACCGGTATCCCTTTCTTCTGATCGACTATGTGACGGAAGTTATACCGGGGGTCTCGGCAAAGGGCTATAAGAATCTTACGAACAACGAATGGTTTTTCCCGGTCCATTTTCCGGACGATCCAAATATGCCGGGGGCGCTGCAGCTCGAGGCCCTGGCCCAGATGGCGACGGTAGCCATTCTGACGGTGCCCGGACTGGAGGACAAGGTGGTCCATGGGCTGAAGCATACCGTGCGGTTCAGGAGGGAAGTCAGGCCCGGCGAGAGATTCGATCTGGAAACGGAGATCGTATCGTCAAAGCGCGGACTGTTCCAATGCAAAGGGATCGGACGGGTAAACGGCGAGATCGCGTGTGAGGCGGAGATGCTGTTATCGGTACCCGACATCTTCAAGTCCTTCCTGCCAAAAAGGAGCAACGGATGACCGTAAGGAACTTAGGGCTTCTGGATATACAGCGGTGTATGAAAAACCGATATCCGTTTTTGATGCTGGACGGGATAGAAGAAGCGGAGCCGATGCACCACGCATACGGATATAAGAATTTCTCGGCCAACGAGTGGTTTTTTCAGGGACATTTCAGCGATAACCCCAATGTTCCCGGGGCGATCCAACTGGAAACGATGATCGAAACGTTCATTATGACCTTTCTCACAGATCCTGAACTGGGGGGGGGTAGAAACAGCAGATTCACAAATCACAGAATTGAGGTTTCTCAAAATGATCAAGCCGGGAAACAGGCTGGATACAAAGGCCTATTTGGATTACTTCAGAAGAGGGATCGCCAAGGGCCATGTGGAAGGCTATCTGAACGGTGAGATGGCGTGTTGCTGCAAATTGATCGTCTGCGTCCCCTCTCTTATGGCTGTACCGACTAAGGGGAAACAGTGATGGAAAGAGTGGCAGATTATGTAATGAAACGCCTTGTTGAGCGGGGCGTTGGTCATATATTCTTGATCACCGGGCGGGGCGTGCTGTACCTCACCGACGCGGTGGCGAAAAATCAGCAGGTCACCGGCGTTTCGGCTTATCACGAGCAGGGCGCTTCCTATGCGGCCATGGCGTATGCGGCCGCCGGGGAGGGAATGGGCGCCTGCCTTGTATCCACCGGATGCGCCGCGGCGAACGCCATTACAGCCGCTCTGTGCGCTTATCAGGATAATCTGCCGGTGATGTTTATTTCCGGACAAAATATGCTCCGTGAAACGACCGGGTATACCGGACTTCCCATCAGGACGTACGGCTCCCAGCAAGCCGATATCGTGAGCATCGCCGCCTCTGTGACCAAGTATGCGGTGATGCTGACCGAGGCGAAGGATATCAGGAAGGAGCTGGATAAGGCCTTTTATTTTGCCAATGAAGGCAGAAAAGGCCCCGTCTGGATCGATATCCCGCTGGATCTGCAAAATGCGCGGATCGACCCGGAAGGACTGGAGGGCTGGGATGGCCCGGAGGAGCGCGCGGACGTGGACTGCCGCGCTGTGGAGCGCCTGGCGGACGAGCTTCAGAGGGCCCGGCGCCCGATACTGTATCTTGGGGGCGGGGTCAGATCCTCCGGAGCCCAGGAGGAAGTGGTGAGATTCATCGAAGACCACGGCTTTCCCGTGGTGTTCTCTCCGTCGGCCGCCGATGTGTATGGAACGGCAAACCGTCTGTCTGTCGGCGCTGTCGGAAGTCTGGGAGGGAGCAGAGCGGGGAATATGGCGGTCCAGAACGCGGATCTGGTCCTGGTCCTGGGCTCCAAGCTGTGCTCTCAAACGACGGGCCAGCCCGATCAGTTTGCCCGCGGCGCGAAGGTGTTCGCCGTCGACATCGATCCGGCGGAGCACAAAAAGGAAGGGGTCGCCATCGATGAGCTGATCCTGTCCGACATCCGGGTGTTTATCGACCGGCTGTCGCGGTATCCTGTCAAACAGGCGGATGAGAGCTGGGTGTGCAAGTGCCTCGAATGGAAAGAGATGTTTTCCATTCAAAACGAAGGATTTGTAAAGGACTATTTACAAGAGGGACAAATAGACCTGTACCATTTTTCTGATACATTATCGGAGATCCTCCCGGCGGACGCGACGGTCATAACGGACGCCGGTTTTGAGGAACTGATCATCCCGTCCTCCGTGCGGTACGGCAGGGGACAGAGATGCCTGTTTCCAACGAACCAAGGGGCGATGGGATACGCGATCCCGGCCGTTTTGGGAGCACATTACGCCGGGAAAAGGCACATCGCCGTTGTGGTCGGAGATGGGTCCCTTATGATGAATGTGCAGGAGCTGCTTGCCATAGCGGGCAACCATATCCCGGCCAAGATATTCGTGATCAATAACAACATGTATGCGGTCATCCGCAAGCGGCAGCAGGACCTGTTCAGAAACAGGACCATAGGCAACGATCCATCGGACGGCCTGGCGGCGCCGGATATCCAAAAGATCGCGGAATGCTTTGGGTTCGCCTATAAGAAAGTGGACCGTCCCGGCGGCCTGGCGGACGGTCTGAAAAGCGTGTTGGAAATGGATGGAGCATGCATCTGCGAGGTGGTATGCGCTGAAAAGCAAAAATACCTGCATACTTCTTTTGCGATAAACGAGGCGCGGAAGCTGGTCAAACGGCCATTGGAGGACCTGTCCCCGTTTATTTCCAGAGAGGTGTTTTTAAGAGAAATGATCGTGGAACCGATACAAGAATAGGAGTCGGATGCTGTGTTGAAGGAAGTTCGTTTTAACGATGGCAAGGTCATATCCGAGTTTGGCGCGCCGTATATCATCGCGGAGGTGAACAGCAGCCACAACGGCGATCCGGAAGTGGCGAAAAGGATGATCGACGCCGCGGCCGACGCCGGCTGTGATTGCGTGAAGTTTCAGTCCTGGTCGGTAGAATCGTTGTATTCCCGGACATATTATGACAAAAACCCGATCGCGAAGCGCTTTGTAAAAAAACTGTCCATGCCGCCGGAAGTCCTGAAAGAGATGGCTGCCTATTGCAGAGAAAAAGGGGTCTCCTTCTCCTCCACGCCGTATTCCAAAGCGGAGGTCGACTTTCTCGTTGAGGAATGCGATGTGCCGTTTATCAAGATATCCTCCATGGAGGTGAACAACCCTCAGTTTTTAGAGTATATCGCGAAAAAGAACGTTCCTCTCGTCATCTCCACAGGAATGGCCGAGTTCGCGGAGGTCAAAGAGGCGATCCGTATCCTGAAGGCCGCGGGCAACGAGAACATCGTCATCCTGCACTGCGTTTCGATCTACCCCACTGCGATAGAAAACGCCAACCTCAATAATATGCTGGGCCTGCGAGAGCTGTTCCCAGAGTATCCGGTGGGCTTTTCGGACCACACGATCGGGGACGAGGCGGCGGTCGCGGCCACGGTCCTGGGAGCGGCTGTGCTTGAAAAGCATATCACGCTGGACGCTTCCAAGATCGGGATGGACAACCAAATGGCGATGGAGCCCGGGCCGCTGCGTGAACTCGTGAGAAAGTGCAAGACCATCCAACTGGCATTGGGGACAAAAGACCGGGTCCTGCTGCCGGGGGAGATAAAACAGCGGGAGAATATGCGCAGGAGCGTGGTCACGACAAGGGACATCCGCGCGGGAGAGAGATTGCGGCGGGAAGACCTGGACGTCAAACGGCCCGGCACAGGCATTGCGCCGGCCGAGCTGGAGAGCGTCGTCGGAAGCATTGCGAAGCACGATATCGGGGCGGATCGCGTACTGATGAGATCCGATCTGGTCTGAAACAGAATAAATAAGAAAAGAGGAAATATGAGATGACCAACTATGAAAAGTATTTGAACGTATTCGAGGAAACTTTTTCGATCACGGCCGAAGAGGCGGAGCATTTGGAATATCAGGCGATCCCGGCGTGGGATTCTGTGGGGCACATGGGCCTGATCGCCGCCATCGAAGATTGCTTCGACATCATGATGGACACCGACGATATCATCGATCTGAGCTCTTTTGAAAAGGGAAAGGAAATCCTCGGCAAGAATTACGGCATCGAGTTCTAAACAGGGAGCAGGAACATGTGGGATATAAGTTCGTTCGGAAGTAATACGGCTTTATTGGACGAATTCGGCAGGTCGGTGACATATGCCCAGCTGGCTTCGGAGGAAGAGCGGATCGCGGGACACATCGGGAAGCGGTGCCTGGTCTTTGTGCTCTGCCAAAATACCATTGGCGCGGTCGCGGGATATGCGTCGCTGATCGACAATGGCATCGTGCCCCTTCTGCTCAACGCGCATTTGGAGAGGGGATCGCTGGACAGTCTGATCGAACAATACCATCCGTCTTTTCTGTGGGTGCCTGAGGAGATGGCGGGGACTTTTCCGGCCGCCGAGAGCGTCTATGGATCGTACGGTTATAAGCTGCTGAAAACGGGTTACTCCGATCGGTACGAACTGAATCCTCAGCTATGCCTGCTGCTGACCACTTCCGGGTCTACGGGAAGTCCCAAATTCGTCAGGCAGAGCTATAAAAACGTGGAATCCAATGCGAGATCCATCGTGGAATATCTGCGTCTGGATGAAACGGAGCGCCCGATCACCACGCTCCCCATGAACTATACCTATGGCCTTTCCATCATCAACAGCCATCTCTTCGTGGGCGCCACGCTGCTGCTGACGGAAAAAGGGCTGATGCAAAAGGAATTCTGGTCCTTTTTTAGGGAGCAAAAGGCCACCTCCTTTGGGGGGGTGCCCTACACGTACGAAATGCTCGACAGGCTGCGCTTTTACAGGATGGATCTGCCCTCCCTGCGCTATATGACCCAGGCGGGGGGGAAGCTCACCCCGGAGCTGCACAAAAAATTTGCCGAGGACGCCCGGAAAAAAGGCAGGGACTTTGTCGTGATGTACGGCCAGTGCGAGGCGACGGCCCGCATGGGATACCTGCCGGCGGAGAGATCCGTCGAAAAATGCGGGTCCATGGGGATCGCCATTCCCGGGGGAAAATTCCGGCTCATAGACGACGAGGGCCAGGAGATCTCGGAGCCTTATACGCCGGGAGAGCTGGTATACGAAGGGCCGAATGTGACCTTGGGATACGCCGAGAATGTGGACGATCTGCAAAAAGGGGACGAGAGGAAGGGCGTCCTCCAGACGGGAGATATCGCGCAGTTTGACGAGAGCGGGTATTATTACATCGTCGGAAGAAAAAAGAGATTTCTGAAGATATACGGGAACAGGGTCAACCTGGATGAGATCGACCGGCTGCTCAAGGGGAAGTTCGGCCAGATCGACTGCGCCAGCTCCGGGATAGACGACCATATGTATATTTTTATCACCGATCCTTCTCTCGCGTCCGGCGTCAAGGATTATGTGGTGGGAAAGACCGGGCTGAATCCGGCGGCGTTTGAGATCGTTGTGATCGATGAGATCCCCAAAAATGACGCGGGGAAGACGTTGTATAAGGAATTGGCGCGCTATTTTCAGCGGTCCTGAGGGACCCGGAGGTTTGTTATGCAGCTGTTTTGCTTTACGATCGCGGGTGGAACGGCGGCATTTTTCGACAAACTGGAAGACTGCTGTAAGGGCCGGATCGACTTTGTGAAGCTGGAATACCCTGGACACGGCCGGCGAAGAAAAGAACCCCTGTGCTCCTCTTTTCAGCAGATCGCCGCGGATCTGTATTTGAAAATAAAGGAAGATCTGGATGGGAGCGGCTATGCCCTCCTGGGCTACAGCATGGGAAGCATCGCCGCGACAGAGGTCCTGCGGACCATATTGGTCAAGGGGGAGATCCCTTTGCCGAAGATGGTTTTCCTGTCCGCCCACGCGCCCAAGGCCGTCGTTGATATCGGGCGGCTGACAGAAGACGACCTGGATGAATATGTGAAACAGAGGACCGTGCGCTTCGGGGGCGTTCCGGAGGGTCTGATAGAAAACCGCAGCTTCTGGAGGGTATATTTGCCGCTGTATAAGGCGGATTATCAGATGATCGGCAGGTATGATTTCCGATCCCTGCGTTTTTCAACGGACGTTCCCGCCGTCGTATTTTATTCGCAGGAGGATACCCCAAGGGCCGATATGGACGCGTGGACCGAGTATTTCCATAAAAGCTGCGAGTTCGTTGAATACAGCGGCTCCCATTTTTTTATAAATGAGCATTGTGAGCAGATGGGGGACCTTATCATGAAAAAACTGGGGGTGACGGCGTGACATTTGAAGATTTCCTGGGGATAGCCCCCTATTCTCTGAACAAAGAAGAGAAAGAAAAGATGCTGACGGAACGGCTGAAACAGCTTACCGAAAAGCACAGGAGCAGCTGCAAAGCATATAGGGACATTCTGGATACGATCTCTTACGATCCCGCCTCGGTCAGGTCGTATAAAGACATCCCGTTTCTGCCTGTGCGGCTGTTCAAGGAGCTGTCTTTGAAAAGCGTGGACGACGGCGAGATCGTCAAGACCATGACTTCCTCCGGGACCACTGGCCAGCGCGTTTCAAAGATCTATCTCGACAAGGTCACTTCCTCCAACCAGCAAAAGGCAATGGTGAAGATCGTCAATGACTTCCTTGGCCCCAACCGTATGCCTATGATCATATTGGACTGCCCGTCCGTGCTGAAAAACAGGGCGATGTTTTCCGCGCGGGGCGCGGGGATACTGGGGTTTTCCATATTCGGGGCGAAGAAGATCTACGCTTTTGATGACGATATGAAGCTGGATGTGGATGGTTTGCGGGAATTTTTGAAGCAGAATTCCGGGCAGACTGTTTTTATGTTCGGCTTTACCTTCATGATATGGCAGTATTTTTATAAAGAACTGCTAAAGCTCAGGGAAGAGGGGGTCGTTTTTGACCTCTCCGACTGCGTTCTTATCCATGGAGGCGGCTGGAAAAAGCTGGCCAGCGAGGCGATCAGCCCGGAAGAATTCCGCGCAAGGCTGCAGTCTGTGTGCGGCCTGAAGAGGGTCCATGATTATTACGGCATGGTCGAACAGACCGGCTGCATCTATATGGAATGTGAGTGCGGCCATCTGCATGCCAGCGCTTTTTCCGATGTGATCGTGCGGGACCCGGTGGATTTTTCCGAATGCGGGATCGGAAAGACCGGGATCCTCCAGGTGGTTTCCACGATCCCGGAGTCGTATCCCGGCCATTCTCTGCTGACAGAGGATGAAGGGGTGCTGCTGGGGGAGGATGACTGCCCGTGCGGCCGAAAGGGAAAATACTTTAAGATCCTGGGGCGGCTGAAAAACGCCGAGATCCGGGGATGCAGCGATACTTTTGCCGCGGATCACAGCGCCCTGCCTGTATCGCCGTCTGACCAGGAGGAGAAGAAGGACCCCCGCAAGCTGGACAAGGTGCGCTTTTTGCTGGGGGATATCCAGACGGTGATGGATATGCCCTCCGCGCCTCCGCTGGCTCCTTTTTCGGAGGAGATGATCGACTTTTTGGACGACCTGTCCAAGGAGCTGATGCGGAGCAGAGAGGCCAGGTCCTTTTCTGATGTGGTCACCCTGGGGTTTTGGCTCAGAAGAGCTTCGGTATCGAAGCTGAAGGCGCGGTTTGCGGCGGACGGAGAGAATGCCCGGATAGGGCGGGGCGTGGTCTTCCACATCGCCCCCTCCAATGTGCCGGTCAACTATGCCTATTCGCTGTTTTCCGGCCTGATGTGCGGCAACGCCAACATTGTCAGAGTCCCGACGAAGGATTTTCCCCAGGTCGGGATCATAAACGCCGCGCTCAGGGCGGTCCTGGAAAAGCATAAGGCTCTCGCGCCCTATGTCGCGTTGGTGCGGTACGAGCGCAGCAGGGAGATCAATGACGTGCTGTCCTCCCTGTGCGACGTGAGAGTCGTGTGGGGCGGTGACGCCACGATAGCGGAAGTGCGAAACTCTCCCCTGCCGCCGAGGGCGACGGAGATCACCTTCGCGGACAGGTACTCCCTGGCGGTGCTCGACGCCGACCATTATATGGGGCTTTTGTCCGGTGACGAGGGCGAAAAAACGGCGGCGCGGATCGCGTCGGACTTTTATAACGATACCTTCCTGTCCGATCAGAACGCCTGTACCAGTCCCCGGATCGTGATATGGACCGGACGGGCCAGGAAAGAGGCGCAGGGGCGATTTTGGGACGCGCTTTATGCGCTGGTGAAGGAGAAATACCCGTTTCAAAAGATCCAGGCGGTGGACAAGCTCTCGTTGGAATATGAGGCGTGTGCGGCGGGGCTGGGCAAGATGCGGGAAATGGAAAAGACGGACAATCGGCTGGTAAGGCTCCAGGTTTATGAGGCATCCCCAAGGCTCATGGATTATCGGGGCAATTGCGGATATTTTTATGAGTATGAGTGTGAGGACATCTTGGAGATCAGGGATCTCTGCAACGATGTCCGCTGTCAGACGATCGGCGTGCTGGGGGATGGCTCTTTGGTCGGGCCGGTGCTGCGATCCGGGATCAAAGGCGTGGATCGGGTCGTACCGATCGGACACACCATGGATTTTGACTTGATCTGGGACGGCTATGACCTGGTGGAGAGAATGACGAGAACGGTGCGCGTGGCGATATAAACTGCGCTGCCGCCCCGTCCGGCGCAAAAAGCAGGCAACACGGGAAACCGTGTGCCTGCTTTTTTGCGTTTGTGACAGGACTGGGCGGCGCTAGACCGGACCGCCGGCGCGATGCTGCTTCAGCAGCTTGAAAACGATGGGGCTGACGAAGAGGACATAGCCCGCTCCGGCGCAGAGGGCCACCAGAACGAACCGCACAAGAGAGGAATAGGCCTGGAAACAGCGGAGGGCCCATCCGGTGATGAAGTAACAGGCCAGTCCCCCGGCGGCAAGGAACGGGAGCTGGTTCAAAAGGGGGCGCAAAGAGAGCGCGCGGTTGAGCCGGCGGGCTGTGAAGACGTTCAGAATGGCGCATACGCAGGCGGCGATGCTGCTTGCCAGGGCGATGCCAAACACGCCCCAATACCGGCAGAAAAGGATGCTGAGGCCGATGTTGACAAAAATGCTGATCACGCTGTTGATCATGGGCATGCGGGAATTCTGATAGCCGTATTGAAAGCGGCTGAACTGCTCCCGAAATATGAGCGGGATAAAAGAGAAGCCGTACCCCATCAATGCCGCGGCGCTGACGGACACGCTTTCAGATGTATAGGCGCCCCGCTCAAAGACCGCGGAAACGATATCGTGCGAGCACAGGACCGTGATGATGCTGATGGGGAGAAAGACCAGGATCAGCAGGGAGGTGGAACGGACCGTCTGGGTGGCGGCCAGCGTGTGCTCATGCCGGGAGATATGGGAGGTGATGTGTGTATACAGGATCGAACAGAAGGAAACGATAAATGTTCCGACCAGGTTGGACAGTACCGCGGCATATCCCATGGCCGTCACCGTGCCGGCCGGCAGGCCGGAGGCCAGGATCTTATCCACCTGCTGGTTGATATAGACCATGGCGTAGCTCAAGAACAGCGGCCCGGTCATGCGCAGCAGCATTCGGACCGACGGATCGGAAAAGGGGTTTCCCCGGGGGAGGGAGATGTCTTTCCGGCAGAGAAAGACCAAAAGCGCTGCGTTGAATATGGTGTAGAAGAAGAACCCGTAGACCAGGACCTTGATGCCCCAACGGGCCTGGAAAAGGAGGATGCACGCGATGAGGATGACGCTCTGGATCAGAGATACAAGCTCCCCGGGAACAAAGCGGCTGTGGGCGTTCAGCAGCGCGTGAGAAATGGCATGCCAGATATAACAGACGAGGACCGGACAGAAGATGCGCAGATAATGGGTCAGTTCTTTGGAGAGCGATTCGGAATAGCTGGGGGCGATGATCCTGGCGATCAGGGGAGCGCCCAGCAGGATCAGCAGCGTAATGCCGAGCGCTATCCCGGAAAAAGCTTTGAGGGCGTTGCCGGTCAGCTTTTTCGCCAGCGGCTCGCTTTCGTGTTTCGTGCGGATATAGACGGAGGTGAACGCGGTCAAAAGGACCTGGACCAGGACGTATTGAATATCGCCGATAAAATTTTGGGAGAGGTTGATAAGGTCGGTCTCGATCGTTGTACCGAAATGGGCGGCTACGACGGTCTGCTTTATGAACCCGAAGATCTTTGCAATGACGATAACGCCCGTCACGGAGATCGTGGCGCGGAGCAGGTGCTTTTTGGGTGATATCGGCATGGACGTGTCAACCTCGCAGCATCAGATGAAAGGGGAGAAAAACGACGGGGCCAGGGACCTTCAGGTATTTTCCGGCTTCGCCTGTGCCAGACGGTTTTTCGCCTCCCGGCACAGGCAGAGATATGCGCCGGCGCAGACGCCCGTCAGCGTGCAGAACAAAGTCAGGACCAGGAAATTTTCCCGGGCGGATACGGCTCTGTGGGTATGGTAGATCAGGACGGATACCGGATCGGCGCTGACGCGGACCAGAAGATGGTTTTCCACCGCGATCTCGCCGGCAAGCGCATCCAGGCGCTCGGCCAGCTGGTTCTGGGCCACCGCGGCGGCGTCGATGAGCGCCCCGGTATGGCGGCTCTGCTCCGCCGCGTCGGTCTGACCGGTCGTCCAGATATAGGGGATCAGGAATTCGGCAGGGGTGTAGTTCGCGGCCGGAGCGTTGGTGAAGACGTCCTGAAGGGGGAGAAACTGCTCCCGGACGTATTCGTCAAAGGCTGCGGCGAACTCCGCCACCTGGGCCTGCTGCGCTTCGGTCAGCGTGCTCTCGGCGGACAGGGTTTGGATATACGTTTCCGTTTTTTCCTTGGCGGTCTGCAGCTCCAGGTAACAGGAGGCGTAGTATTCCGGATCAAAAGAGAGTGGGGAGAAGTCGACGCGGCCGATGCTGTCCGCCTCTCCCGCGGCGGGAGCGGACAGCCGCTGGGCCCATATGGCGCCGGAGGCCACGCCAAGGGCGGCAAACAGCAGAACGATCAAAACGTACATCCGCCACTGATGGCGCAGCGCGTCGTAAAACGTGCGGAACGTGATCTCATAGCACTTCATACGGACACCTCCTCCTCTCGGGGGAAGAGATACACCAGAAGCGCGGCGACGAGCAGGCCGTGTGACAAAAGAATGCCGCTCCATGTACCGTTCATGTACGCGACAGCAAAGTAGATGCAAAAGGGCATGAGGATCTTTTCCTTGTGCCTGGCGGAAACCATGTCCAGAAGACGAAAACAGATCACGAGGATAAGGGGCAGCAGCAACAGGCCGAGGGGGAGGGGGAAGTCGGAAAACAGAGGGCCCAGCATCCCATTGTTCGCGTGTTCACCGAAATGTCCCCGGTATTCACCGAGCACACTTGGCAGGTCCACCGGATAAACCGGCTGGAAGGAAAACTTGCCCATAATGCCGTCCCTGGAAAGGTTCAGCGGGTTGTCATGGAAAAATCCCATGTATTGCGAGGAGGCCTGGATAGGAGTATACACTGTCCGAACAAAGGTCAGGCTGAGGATGACCCGGAGCTTTTCTATTTTACTGACAGCAAGCACGAACAGGCTCCCGACGGCCATGTTGCCGGGAAACCATTTCATCATCCACTCCCGATAGAAATAGTAGCAGGCGACGGTGATGGCCAGGAAGAAGAATACGCCCTTCAGCGCGGCAAAAGAAAACAGGAAGAGATAGACAACGATGAGCACGGCTACGAGGATATACTTTTTCTTCCTCAGCCAGTAGAGCAGCTCCACGGACAGCATCACGGGCATCATGGATATCAGGTACCGGAAGACAACGGGGATCTGATAGGTGGCCGCTTCGCTGCGTATCCCATACACGTCGATGATCTCCAGCGTGAAGCGGAAGTGGGTATAGCGGCCGGACATGTACAACACGAACACGCAGGACAGCGCCGTGAGCACGCACATGCTTATGTGGGTATAATGCGCCGGGATGGGCTTGAGCTGTACGGCGGGGAGGACCCTCTGCCAGAGCAGGAGAAGGGCCCAAAAGACCAGGGCTATGATAAAAAACTTAACGTCGCATGTCCCCTTGCAGCCATAATAGGAGGTCAATGGGATGAAGTAGAGGTGATTCAGCAACGTTATAAGGATAGACGAGGAGGAAGCGGGACGGTTGGTCTTGACGACCGCCGGCGCAAAGACGATGACCGCCAGCAGAGAGGAAAACCATGCCGCCGGGTTCCAGGACACGGTCAGGCCGGAATAATTGTACAGCGGAGAAACGGCGAACCGATATACAAGATCCAGGCACAGCCGGTAGAGGAGGGTCAGGATGACGTTCGCGCGATACGGATGCCGCGCGGACCATTTCACCGGCGCCCAGTTGGACAACCGGCTGGATATAGAACGTATGGACCTCAATGTCATACCTCCTTGTGATGTATTTCTGCGTTATCCCGTGAAGGAGGAAACACAGCGTTGTTCCCAAAGAGGGCATGAGGTCCATAGGAAAAGAGCTATTCTTTCGGTATACGGCAGACCGGCGTCTGGGCGGGAGGCCTTTTTCTTGGAAGCGCCAATCCATAGCCCAGGGCAAACAGGAACATCTTGTCTGTCCAAAAGCTGCCGGAAATGCATGTCTGGAGCACATACGCGCCCAAAAAGGCGACCATATATCTGGCGGCTTTGTCCTTCCACGCGGCGCGCAGGATGTTCCACATGGCGAGGCAGATGATGAGCACCATAGGGATGGAGCCGGCCAGACCCAGTTCGCACAGCATCTCCAGGAATAGATTGTGCGGGTATCCGCCGTATTTGATTGTATAGCCCATCGGACCCATGCCGGTCCAGGGAGATTTTTTGAATTCCTTGAGCGCCAGAGAAAACAGCGTGCCCCGGTCTGAGATATGATACTCTTCCTGCGAGATGTCCGGCAATGCGCTCTCGCCGGCCGCGGCGTCATTTTCCGGAACGGGGGTAGGGGCCGGTTCAAGAGTGGCAGGGGCTGGCTCGGCGGTCGGCTCGGCGGTCGGCTCGGCGGCCGCAAGGCCGGCGTCAGGCGTAACGGCGGTGTCCCCGGCGGGAGCATTTTCGCCCTCGGCAGGGGTATTTTCGCCTTCGGCAGGGGTGTTTTCGTCCTCGGCAGGGGTGTTTTCGGCCACAGCGGGGGTATCTTCGACTGCGGCAGGCGTGGGTGCGGGCGTGGCGGTGGCCTCCCCTACCAGCGGGACGTCGATGGTCACCAGCTCGTCGAGGACCTCGGAATCGCCGGCGCCACCTGTGGTAGTGGTGATCGTCCCCTCCTGAAGGCCGCTGAGAAACACATCAAGCCGATGGATGCGTTCCAACTGGGGGGGGGTATATATAAACAGCAAGAACAGGAATATCAATATCAGGGGCGTAAAGATCTTCAACGGCTGCCGGACCGGCTCCCGGCAAATGAGCCTGGACAGAAAAACGAGGGCGATAAAACCGAGGACACAGACGTAAGCGCCCCGGGTCCCCGTTGCGATGATATCGAGCCAATAGACGGCGGCCATGCAGAAACGGACGGCCTGGGGATGGCGGAAGGATCTTCCGACCAGGGGAACGGCCAAGGGCTCTTTTTCGATGAAGCAGATGAAATGGGCAAAGAGGAACGGCATGAAGGTGTACGCCAGGGTCATGTAATTGAGGGTGCCCAGGGACGTGCCATAGTTGAAGACGTCAGGAAGGCCTCTGAACAGCATGCCGTTGAGATAGATGACGCCTGCCGGCAGGGCGAAAAAGCTGATGGATTCCAGTTTTTGGAAGAAGCAGGCGTCCGCGCGGCGGAACGCCATCAAAATGCCGCAAAAGAACGCCGGCAGGCAGAAGACGATAAACTGTTCCAGATAATCGACGACAGACGGATGAAGGCCATACCTGGACAGTCCGATCAAAAACCAGACCGCGAACAGCACCGGCACGGCGCCCAGCAGGATCCATGTGATGACCGGGAAATGGAATTGCCGAAGGTAGGCGAGCAGGGCAAGGCCGCATACTACGGCGAACAGGACGTTGGCCACGATAAAACCGTAGGACCTGGCCGTGGTCTCAACATAGGCCAGGCCAAGATAATAAAACGCTATGTTCACCAGCGTAGAGAAGACGACAACCAGCGGCGCGAGCAGATCGGTCCGCCGGGGCGTTATGTATTTTCGGATCTGGTTCATATGGATCTCTCCTTTGGAAAACAGCATGCAATGATCGCCGGCGTATAAAAAACATACATATGGATGGATATATATATCATCGGGGCCTGCCCAGATGGTACTTTATAAAGGTCGCGGCATAGTACGCGGGCCAAAAGCGGTTAGTCTTATCCAAATAGGAACCGGGGTTGAACGGATACTTTAACAGGTCAGGGTTCGCTTTTCCCAGGATGGTGCGATGTATTTTCTGCCGGGAACGCAGTTTCCTGGGTACTTGCATCCACAACAGGATCAGTTCCCGGCAGTTGGCGGTCAACAGACTGGCGAGCCCGCAAACGGAGGATATGGCGGAGCCCTGGCTGGCCCAGCGGCCGCACCGGTATTCCAGGGCGAAGAGGTCGGTAATGGAGGCACCCTCGCCACAGGCGCGGAGATCTTCTACCCAAGAGGCGATCTCCTCTTTTGCCCCGGGCGCGTAGTTGTGTGTCTTGCAGACCAGATACGCCGCGCCGGCCAGAGAGGCGGGAACGGTGCTTGCCAGGGCGTTCTGCATGATCTGGCCATAAATATCACCGGTCGAGTTTGCGTACCCGGAGAAGACAGACTTGTATGTCCAGACCAGATCGACCGTGCTGACGGCATGATAATCGCCGACGATATCAAAAACTGCCTGAACGTATTCCGGCGGCGCTTTGATATCGGGGATGAGCGTGTGTTTTGTGCCCTGGTCTGCGCATATCTTGACCGGGACCCACAGGTCGCCTGTTTTTTCCGTAAAGTTTGGATGGCGAAAGGTGTAACACTGCAGATCGGGAACGGCGGCGGAAAGAAATGCGTACACCAACCGGCTGTCATATCCGGAGCTGAGGGGACAGGCGAACGGGTAGGCCTTTGTATATTCCGCTGCGATCTGGGAGAGAAGGGCGATGGAACGGTCACAGATGGCGTCCAGATCAGCTTGCTTGGACTCCGTTACGCCCAAATGGATCCGGACGGCTTTCTTTCGGGAAACATCCAGGTAATGGTCGGGCAGCAGGGCCTTTACCTCGTCAAACATGGTCAGGTCGTTTGGCATCGCCTGGGTCAGGGACGAACCTTGACGGATCTGCATGGAATAGTCTGAAATAGATAGGCCGTGGTATTTTGCGATCAGGTTATCGATAGAGCTGATGCACAGCTCATCTTTCCAGAAAGAATAGTTCACCTGCATGGAACAGGAGGCGTCGCCCCAAGCGTACAGGTCCTCTCCAACGCGGTATAGAATGACATATTTGCCTGCGAAACGATCACATACACGATTTAAAGTGACAAGATCCTCTCTCTCTCTCTCTCTCTCTCCACAGAATAGGAAACCAAGTGCTCCGCGATCCGCTCGCGGGGGATCTCGCCATGGGAGTCGATGCAGAAGCCAATGATGACGGCCTCCCTGTCCCCGGATACGGCGGATAGGACGTCGGTCTTTGACGTGTGACTGACGGTCAGGCGTCCGCCGAATATCGGGCGGTGCTGGGAGAACAGCGCAACGGGCTGCCTGGCGGCAATGTATGTGAACACAGCGTTGTCCAAGGAAAAATCGGGACACATGATCAAAAAGCTCCTTCTCAAATAAAAATGTCCGGAAAATGTATGAACGGCAGGCCGACCTGCTCTGTTCAAGCGGCAGGTCCTCGCCCCTGGACCGGGCGGCGGGCCGATAGATCGCGAGCACGAGCTCCAGCGCCCTCCTCATAGCTGAAACTGTGATCGTGACTGCCAAAATGCTGCGGCCCAGCCCTCCGTGTGGGTTTTTCCCGGCTTCCGGACACAGGGAGCAGGATCATCGCAGTATTTTGAACTTCCTCAGATAAAACATGGCGTAGGTCCCTAACAGATAAAGACCGGCGTGCTCCTGCAGCTTGGCATACGGTTTGCCGGGATTTATCGGATAATCCCTCAAGGCCGGATCGAAACGTTCAAGGACGGAATCGTGGATGAACAGCTTTGTGCGGATCTTGCGGGGCAGGCCCAGCCATAGATCGATCAACTCG
This sequence comes from uncultured Oscillospiraceae bacterium, assembly GCA_947626905.1. Taxonomy (GTDB): domain Bacteria; phylum Bacillota; class Clostridia; order Oscillospirales; family Oscillospiraceae; genus CAJOIG01. The sequence goes on along the minus strand of CANQUE010000016.1, from coordinate 11,088 downwards.
CCGCAGTCAAAGGGATTGAGCGCGGTGAGGCCCATAAGGGCGCTGAGGGCGCTTCCCTGCGCGACCCAGCGGGAGCCGTCGATCTCCAGATCGTAAAGCTCAAATTTGCTGATGGTCTCCCCATTGGACCTGCAGTCGGCCACGAATTTTTTCATTTCGGGCAGGGCCTTGGGGGAGTATTTGTGGAGCCTTGCGTTAAAAAACGACGCCGTGGCAAAGCATTCCGGCAGATTGTGGTTGAACTCGCACTTCCCCAGCTGATCCAGAATATCGCTTGGCGGGATGATATACCCCGGAAGGTGTGCTTTTATCGTGTACGCGAGGGACAGGGAAGTGGGGGAATGCCAGGGACCGACCATGTCAGATATAGCGTCAAAATACTCTCGGGGGGGGGGTTAAAATGTTATAAACAGAATAATCCAGATCGTAATCTTTGGCTATCGCCCGGGGTATGGCGAGATCGTAATGGTCTTCCGTGAAACCGGCGTGATGAAAAGTATAGCATTTGAGCTCTTTTTCCAGGCGTTTTAAGAACGCGAATACCACCCGGCTGTCGTGCCCGCCGGTCAATGGGCAGGCAATGGGGGCCATGGCGAGATAGTTATCCAGGATGTTGTCCACCAGGGTCACGGTCCGGTCGATCACCGCCCGCTGCTTTTCCGGCGTGTCCTGAAGAGCGAATTGGAGTTTGATCCGGGAGGCCTCCATGGACGACAGGTCGAGATAATGGTCGGCGAGCAGCGCTTTGACGCCGTCGTACATGGTCATGTCGTAGGGCATGGGCCGTTCCAGGCCGCCGCTGTACTGGATCTCCAGGGACTCCGGCGAAGGTTCCAGACCGAAGTGATCTCCCACCAGCTTGTCGGTGACCGCGGCGCAAAAATGCCCGCCGATCCGGGCGTAATTGATCTGGAGCATACCGTATGCGTCACCGAACAGATACATCGCGTCCCCCAGCCGGTAAAAGACGATGAAGCGCCCGGCGAAGCGGCGGGAGGCGCGGTAAACAGATCCCACGTCGCTCTTGTCCAGACCGGCGAGATAGGAAGCGGCCTGCTCCGGCTGGTCGTCATGCTTTTTGTGGGAGTCCACGCAGATGCCGATGACGGCGACTTCCCGCGGCATGCCTCCGGCCATAGCCTGAGCGGTATGGACCTGGGTGGCGGTGGTATAGCTTATCACCAGCTTCCCGTCGGCCACGGGCAGGTGGTTTTTGAACCGGTCGACGGGAGCGTCAGCAATGGCATAGGCCGAAACGGCTTCGTCGAAATCATAGACCAATGTTTCCATAGATAGGGTCCCTTCGTCTTAATCAAATCTTCCGATGAAATCGGAACAGGCCGCTTCGCCCAGAGGCAGCTTCACCGGCTGCCCGATGGCGGCGGACCGATAGATCGCGAGCACGAGCTCCAGCGCTTTCCTCCCGTCCCCGGCGGGGCAGAGGAGCGGGCCGCCGGTCTCGATGGCGTCGATCATGTCCCGGTATACCGGCACGTGGCCCTTTCCCAGGTCATGGACGGAGAAATGGCGCAGCGCCTCGTCCCGGCTCTGGGGTCCGGCGGCAAAGGCCCAGGCCTGCACCTCATCCAGCGCTTTGCCGGACAGGGAAACGGTGCCGGTCTGCCCAAACAGGGCCAGGCTGTCGCTGAGGTTGCGGGGATAGGTGTTCACGGTGCCCTCGATCATGGCGTAGGCGCCGTTTTGGAACTTGACCAGGGCCAGGGCCATGTCCTCCGCCTCGATGTAAGGGTGGACGAGCCGGTCCGTGTAGGCGAACACCTCTTCGGCGTCGCAGCCCATGAACCACTGGAGGAGATCTGTGTAGTGGATACACTGGTTCATCAGCGTGCCCCCGTCCTGGGCCCAGGTCCCCCGCCATTTGCCGGCATCGTAATACGCCTTGTTGCGGTTGCGGCGGATCTGTACCGTGCCGTGGAGGAGCTTGCCGAAATGGCCGGCGTCTGCCTCTGCCTTCAGGGCCCGGACGGTAGGGCCGAAACGGAGCTGGTGGTTGACGCAAAGGCGGACGCCGCATTTTTTCGCCTCGGCGATCATCGCGTCCGCGTCGGCCAGGGACAGGGCGATGGGTTTTTCCACGATCACGTTCGCCCCGGCTCGCATACAGTCGATGGAGAGAGTCTTTTTCAGTCCGCTTCCCAGGGCGATGGCCACGAGCTGGGGGTGCAGCTCGGACAGCATCCGGGTATAGTCGCCATAGAGCCTGACCTGTCCCCGGAGCTCGGGGGGGATCAGCTCCAGCGCCCGCCGGCGGTTTTCTTCCACAAGGTCGCAAAGGGCCACGATATGCAGGCCGCTTTCCAGCGCCGCGTTGATGTGGTTGGGGGAGATCATCCCGCAGCCGATAAGAGCGTAATCCATAGCTTCCTCAGTCGTTCAAGATGTCTTCGTACAATTTCAGGAGATTCTTCTCCTCGATGCTCCAGTTGAATTCTTCCTTCACCGCGCGCCGTCCGTTCTCGCCCATCTGCCTGGCGGCGTCGGGGTCGTCCAGAAGGCGCCGGATCGCGGAGGCGATCCCCTCGATATCGTCCGGCGCGACGCACAGGCCGAACCGGTATTTTTCACAGACGGTTTCGTTGTAGGGGGAGCTGGTCATGATCACGGGCAGTCCGACGGACATATATTCGTATGACTTTGTGGCCAGATTGCAGGCCCGGCTGTATTGGCCCACGTCCAGGAGCGTGGCCATGCCGATCTGGCAGTGCTGGAGCGTGTCCAGGATCTGCTCCCGGGAGAGCGGCCCCAGGTATACGGCATGAGAGAACTCGGGAAGGGCCTGCACTTGCTGCTGATACTCTGCCGGGGCGAACCATCCGGCGAGGTAGAGGGTGCAGTCTGCCTTCGCGGCGGCCTTCACCAGATGGGTTATGCCCCGGGCGTATGTCAGAGAGCCGGTATAACAGATGCTGCGGGGGTACTTCGGCACGGCGGGGTCATATCGATCGTAAAATGCTTCCAGCTTTGGGACGTTGTTGACGAACGCCCTGCGCTTGCATACCCCTTCCAGAGGATTCTTCCCCTGGATCAGACTGGGGACCACCAGCCCATCCAGCCGGCGGACCACATAATGCTCGTAGTATCCGTATGCCCAGGCCAATATGCGGGAGCACCAGCCGGGAAGATAAGGTTTATGCCGGAACTGGAGCGTATAGCATTCGTGGCTGTCAAAAATGACTTTTTTCCCTTTTCTCTTCAGCTTCAGACCGTAGGGCAGCAGCTCCGGGTCATGGAAGTGATAGACGTCCGCGTCCAGAGCCAGGGCGGCCTGATAGGCCCGCTTTGAGGCGTGCAGGATCCGGTCCAGGCGGTTGGCGCCTTTTTGGATGCCGATGATATGGACGCCGTTTTTGTCGTAGGTTTCACCGGGAGAGACCAGATAGACTTCATAGCCGGCCTGGGCGAGGGAGCAGCACTCCTTATGGAAAATACGCACATCTTCCTGACGGTGTGCGCTGGTCATATGGCAGACTTTAATCATAGCGGACACCTCGCATCCGTATGATCCAGCTGCCATATCGCCGCTATCAGGACGGCGCTATGCAGGAGAGGGCAAAGGGAAACAAATACTACTTCTTGGACAGGGCCTTTCGCACACGCAGATACAGCCGTCCCAGGGATGTGGCGCCCGCGGTGAGGCCGGAGAGCAGCCAAACAGAGAAGGTAAGCTTGTGGGGGGGGGTTGTGCATCGTGTTATAGACATCCAATAGGATATCCTTTTGGGTGTCCCAATTGTATTTTTCTTTGATGGCGCGGTGCCCGTTCTTACCCATGGTCTCCGCCATCTTCGGGTCATTCATCAGCGTCGTGAGGGCGGAAACGATGTCGTCGATGCTGTCCGGGTCGATACAGATCCCGCACTGATACTCATCTATGATCTGTTTCCAGAGCAGAAAATCCGTACATACGACAGGCAGTCCGGCCATCATCTGTTCGAAGATCTTCGTGTTGCCAAGCGTCCCCTGCCCTTTGACGACGCAGCCCCTGTAGGCGGAAAGGGCGACGCCGACGCTGCACTGGGCCATGGCGGCCGAAACCTCGCCGTGAGGGATGAGCCCGCGGAAGTCCACTTTGCTCCAGCCCGGCAGCGCTTTCAGCGTTGCCAGATACTGTTCCTCTCCGGGACCGCAGAGGATATAGCGCGCTCCGTCGATCTTTTCCAGGGCGGCGATGATGTTATGATGACTCCAAAACGCGGAAACGCCGCCGGCAAATCCGACCGTTTTGCTGCTATAGTCGGGGAAATGGTCCAGAGGACGATAGATCGGATAATTGGTGACTATGGTCGTATGGGGCTGGAAGGCATGGAAATAATCATAGACATGAGGGGTGACCGTGATAACATAGTCGATCCTTTTGCAGACGGCTTTTTGATACCAGCAGAAGGAATGGTACGCGATCCTGCGGATGGGTTTGGGGATCCAGGTCTTTTCTTCCAGGATCTGTTCCGCCGTATGCTCATGGCTGTCAAAAATAACGGCTTTGCCTTTCCTCTTCAGCATAAGCCCGTAGGGCAGCAGCTCCGGGTCATGGAAGTGATAAACGTCCGCATCCAGTTCCAGCGCTTTCAGATATACATTTCTGGCGGTATACAGAGCCCGCGCCAGCCGTCCGCCGGAAGCCTTTTCCACCCCTGCGATATGGACGCCGTCCTTATCGTAAGTTTCACCGGGGGAAACAAAATAGACTTCATAGCCGGCCTGGGCGAGGGAGCGGCACTCCTTGTGGAAAATACGCACGTCTTCCTGACCGTGCGCGCTGGTCATATGGCAGACCTTCATCATAGCAGGAACTCCCCGATCTTCTTTACGATTTTTTCCGCGGAATGGCCGTCGCCGAAAGGCTGATAATCGTTGTCAAAAACGACGTTGGCGTTGAGCTTTGTAAAGATATCCTCTTTGTCCGGCCGCGCCATCTGGTTGCAGTTGTTCGCTATCGTTTCCGGGAAACACACATAGTTGAAAACGGTCACACAGGGCTTCCTGGCGAAAAATGCTTCCCGCTGAAGTCCGCCGGAATCCGTTACGATCCTTTCCGCGCGGTTCACAAGGGCGATGGATGTTATGTATCCGACAGGCTGGGTGAGGATGATGTTCCTGTAGTGATTGGCGAGGACGAGCCGTTGGGCCCGGTCATGGTTGCGGGGATGCACGGGGTAGATGGCAGGGTAGGGAAGCATCTCCATCGCCTGGAAGATCTGGTCCAGCTTTTCATCCGTATCGGTATTCTCCTGCCGGTGGCAGGTCATGTAGTAAAACCGTTCGGGAACAGAGACCGGACGGCCGGAAAAGTCGGTCAGCTTTTGCAGCTCCGAGCCGTCCAGCCGGCTGGAATAGTAGAGGAATGCGTCATACATGGGATCGCCGACCAGATAGTAAGAGTCGGTGAAGCCCTCTTTGACCATGTGCTCTATGCAGGAAGGGTTGCAGACGAAGTGAAGGGAGGATACATGGTCTGTGACGATGCGATTGACCTCCTCCGGGTTGTCAAGCGTTCCGATCCGGCCGCCGGATTCGATGTGGCACACGGGGATCTGAAGCTTCACGGCGGCCAGCGCTCCGGCCATAGTGGAGTTGGTGTCGCCGAAAACGAGCACCATGTCCGGCTTCTCTTTCAGGAGGACTTCCTCGATCTCTATGATCATCTGGCCGGTCATCTTCCCGTGGGTGCCGCCGGATATGCCTAAATTGTAATCGGGATGGGGGATATCCATTTCGCGGAAAAACACGTCGGACATATTGTAGTCATAGTGCTGCCCGGTATGGATAAGAACTTCCTGAAAACGGGTCCGCAGCACCCGGGAAACGACAGCCAGTTTGATAAACTGCGGCCGGGCGCCGACGACGGTGCATATCTTCTTCATAATAGACTCCAAGTTGTGAAAAGTAGGGACAGGGCAGTTACAGCACTTCGATATTCCCGCGGTTTGGAAGGCCCTTGGTGACGTTTTTGCAGTCGAACACCGGCACGCCCACGGAGGCCACCATCGCATAGTCCACGTTGGTATGCGCCGTGGTGATGATGACCAGATCAAATTGCCGTATAACGTCGGGGGAGATGGCGGTCAGCCCCTGGTGCCACTGGCCGTTATAGCGGTATTTCGGCACGTACGGATCGTAGAAGACCGTTTCCGCGCCGGTCCTGCGGAACTGCTCGATGACCTGGATGGCGGGACTCTCCCGGTAATCGTCGATGTCCTGCTTATAGGCCACGCCCAGCACCAGTACCCGGGAGCCGTTCAGCGCCTTTTTATGCCGGTTCAGGACCTTGCCGGCCCGCTCCACGGTGTACTCGGGCATGCGGTCGTTGATCATCATAGACGATTCGATCATGGAGGTGTGGAAGCCATATTCCCGGGCCTTCCAGCTCAGATAGTAGGGGTCCAGGGGAATGCAGTGCCCGCCCAGACCGGGGCCGGGATAGAAGGGCTGGAAGCCGTAGGGCTTGGTCTTGGCCGCGTCGATCACTTCCCAGATGTTGATGCCCATACGGTTGCACAGTATGGCGAGCTCGTTGACAAGGCCGATGTTCACGTTGCGGTAGGTATTTTCCAGGATCTTTTCCATCTCCGCCACGGCGGGGGAGGATACGGTATGCACGTCCCCGTCCAGGATGGCGGAGTAGACCATGGCGATGACTTCCGTGGCGTCTTTGCCGATGGCGCCCACCACCTTGGGGGTGTTGCTGGTCTTGTAGATCTTGTTGCCCGGGTCGATGCGCTCGGGAGAGAAGCCCACATAAAAGTCCTCCCCGCATTTCAGGCCGGAACCTTTTTCCAGGATGGGCTTGATCAGCTCCTCCGTGGTGCCGGGATACGTGGTGGACTCCAGGACCACCATGGTCCCCCGGGTGAGGTATTTGGAAATGGCCTCCGTGGAGGAGCGGACATAGCTGATGTCCGGCTGCTGGTGAGCGTCCAGGGGGGTGGGCACGCATATGGCGATGAAATCCACGTCCCGGACGAAACTGAAATCGGAGGTGGCGCGGAGCATCCCGGAGGATACCAGCTCCTGCAGATCCGCGTCTACCACGTCGCCGATGTAGTTATGACCGGCGTTGACCATGTCCACCTTTTCCTGCTGTACATCGAATCCGATGGTGCGGAATCCGTGCTTCGCCTTGTCTACCGCCAGAGGCAGTCCCACGTAGCCCAGACCACAGACCCCCATGGTCAGGGTCCGGTCGTTGATCTTTTTTACCAGCTCTTCTTTGATGCTCATAAATATCCGGTTTCCTTTGTGTACTATATATTTTCAGGGGTCATATCGCTTCCAGGACCGCGTCGATGACCTTCTGCTGGTCTGCCGGGTCCAGGTAGGGATGCATGGGCAGAGAGAAGGTCCGGGCGCAGTAATCATTGGCATGGCGGAACGTTTCGCCATAGACGGGTTCATGCCGGAACACCGGCAGGGCGTGCTGGGGGGTGGGGTAGTAGATCATGTTGGGGATGCCGGCGTCCTTCAGGTGGGCGACGATCCGGTCCCGCTGATCCTGGTCCGCGGCCAGCAGGGCGTATTGGGCATAGACGCAAACGCAGTTCTCCGCCACATAGGGGGTGACGAACCGCCCCGCGAAAGCGGCGTTATAGCGGGCGGCCACTTCCTGGCGGCGGTCCACCTCATATTCCTGCAGGGCCTTCAGCTTGGGCAGCAGCACCGCCGCCTGGATGGTATCCAGCCGGGAGTTCATGCCGACCCGGACGTTGTCGTATTTTCCGCCGGGGCCCTTGCCATGGACGCAAATGGAGCGGCAAAGCTTGTCCATCTCATCGTCATCGGTAAAGATGGCGCCTCCGTCGCCATAGCAGCCCAGGGGCTTGGCGGGGAAGAAGGAGGTGATGGCCAGGGCGCCGAAGCTGCCGCAGGGCCGGCCGTGATACGAAGCCCCGAAGCTCTGGGCCGCGTCCTCGATCAGGGGCAGGCCGTATTTTTCGCAGATGGGGACGATGGCGTCAAAATCGCAGGGGTTGCCCAGAATGTCCACGGCCACCACGGCCCGGGGGGTCAGCTTTCCCTCCGCCAGCACGGCTTTTATCTGCCGCTCCAGGCTTTCCGGGCAGAGATCGTAGGTCTTCGGGTCGATATCGCAGAACACGGGCGTGGCGCCGAACATCTTGGCCGGCTCCGTGGAGGAGATAAAGGTGATGTCCGAGCAGAACACCGCGTCCCCGCTGCCCACGCCCAGGACCATGTAGGCCAGCTGGAGGGCGTCCGTGCCGTTGGCGCAGCTGATGCAGTGCTTTCTGCCGGTGGCGTCCGCCAGCTTTTGCTCCAGTTCCTTCACCTGGGGCCCGCCGATGAACTGGGCGGAATCCAGAACAGCCTGGATGTTGGCGTCGATCTCTGGTTTCAGCGCTTTGTACTGCGCTTTCAGGTCGATGAATTGCATGTGTGTTATTCCTTCTTTCTGAATGGCCTCGCCGGATTGCCCACGACGGTCTCTCCGGCGGGCACGTCTTTTACCACCACGGCGCCCAGGCCGATAAAGGCGCCCTCGCCGACGGTACACTGGTTGCGGACAAGGGCGCAGGCAAGATAGCCGTTCCTCTCGATCTTGACAGAGCCGAGCAGAAGCGTTCCCGTCACCATGGTGACGTCTTCGGCAAGAATGCTGTTGTGGCCGACGATGCAAAGACCGTCTATCTTGGTCCCCGAGCCGATGACCGTGTCGTCCAGCGTTCCGCGCTCAACATAGGACAGATCGCCGATATACACGTCATCCCCGATGGTCACGCCGCCGAAGTGCTTGATCATGGTCTTTTTGTGATTCTCGTCCTCGGTGGCCCCAAAGCCGTCGTGGCCGATGACCACGCCGGAATGGATGTCGCAGTTTTTGCCGATGTTCACCCGGTTGATGATGGTCACATTGTTCCAGATCACCGTGCCGTCGCCGACGGTGATGTCCCCGTCCAGGGTGCAGTTGTGGCCGATGCGGACGTTCTTGCCCAGCTTTACTTTGGGGGAGATATACGTGAACTGGCCGATGGGCGGCCGGTCCTCCTGTACGCTGTAAAAATGCTCGATGGCGGAGAAAAAGGCGTGTTTGGACTGGGGAGTGCGGACGCAGTTCTGGAAGGGGCCGGACACCTCCTCGGCCACGATGGCCAGCGTGATCCGGGACAGGTCGAAGCCCTCCGGGATGCTGGCCGGTTTTTTGACCCAGGTGAAGGAGCCCTCTCTGTAATGGCTCAGAGAGGAGAACCGGTCCAGGGGGACGGACGGGTCCCCGGTGAAAGAGAAGGGGATGTTTTCGCTCTCCAGGAAAGCCAAAAGATCGGAAATGTGGATCATACTTCATCCTCCTTCATAAGTGATTGCAGGTCCGTGATGTTGTCCTTGAAGTGGAGATACCGCTCCCGGTTGGCCGAGAGGACGAATTCCTTGATCTTTTCGGAGAGGGTGAACTCCTGTTCGCGGTAACAGAATGCGTGGGTCAAAATGTGCAGGCGGTCATATTTTTCCGAACGGATGATATCCAGCACAGGCTCACGCCAGTTATGACGGCTGTCGGAGAGATACTTGAAATCATGGAAAAATGTACGGCCATAAGAGTTGACGATCCCCGGGATACGGATGTCCGCGTCCAGCATCGCGTGAGATGGCCGGTGCATGGAAACGCTGGATACGCGCGTATCCAGGAGTGCGGACAAAAGTCCGCACTCCTTTATGATGGGTTCGATGCATGCTTCCGGGGCCACGTCCGGCCCCAGGATCGTTTCGTCGAAATGCAGGCCGATCTCATGGCCCAGCTCCAGAATGCGCCGCAGGCGGGCCTGGACCGAGGCGGCCGCCACGTTGTAAAACTCGGTGCGGAGCAGGACAAAATAGGTGGAGCGAACGCCCAGTCCATGCTCCAGCTCCGCCAGACGGACGGCATACTCCGGGTCGGTATCGATGTCGTGACGCAGGATCACGCAGCGGGGACTGTTTTGGTAAGTGTGGTAATTCTCGATGGCATATCCGTGCTCCCGCAAAAGGGAGATGAGATATTTATACCCGTCGTATGTAAAGCGCATCGTTTGCATGCCGCGCGGACCCTCCTTAGCTATAAGCAACGTTTCGGTCATTCCACAACGTAAAAATTATAACTTTGCGGGGGGAGGCTGTCAATACAAAATTGTTACAATTAAGTATTAGTATGATCGGGGATATAAAGACGGATCAGAACCGCTGAAAAATACAGGCCGCGGGAATATATACTTGCGTAAAATGGGAAAATCATATATTATACACGATACAGAAAACCTGTGCGGGCCGCACAGAGATCGTAAAGTCGGAAGGGAGCCGTTATGACCCAGGAGGAGAGAAGAGGATACCTTATCGGCCGGCTCCTGCGGGAGCGGCCCCAGTACCGGGATACGCCGATGCCCCGGGAGGCGGAGGAACAGAAAAATCTGCTGCGGGCGCTGATGAACGTGCGCCGGCCCGGCGCCATAGACGGGGCGTTTCTGGCGGTGCAGGACGAGTATCTTAAGGCGGAAACGGTGGAAAAAGGGATAACGCGGCTGGCGGATCTGGCCCCCGCGGAGCCGGGGCTGTACCTGTGGCGGGGGGATATCACCGCCCTGGCGGTGGACGCGATCGTGAACGCCGCCAACGAGGGCATGACCGGCTGTTACATACCCTGCCACAACTGTATCGACAACGAGATACCATTCTCAATCACACAAGTATATTCTATATCAAGCACAGCAAAGTCTTGATCCACCTTGCCTTTGACTTATCACACATCGACCCGTTGGCTCCACCGTGGGAACAGTTACGACATTATCGAGAATTGAGAGGGTATAGCCACAAGGATTTGGGAGCATTGGTCGGGATGGACAAGATGGAGATACAGAATTTTGAAACACAGTTTTCTACTCTGTATTATGAGGATGCTGAGAAAATAGCAACAGCCCTAAAAATTGACATTGACGTTCTTCTTGATGACTATACAAGATTTACTGCCCCAGGTTATGGGGAAAGAATACGCACAATCAGAAAAGCCCTTTGTATGTCACAGAAAAGGTTTGCTGAACATATTGGCGTTGATCGTGCTACAATATCGATTTGGGAAATAGAGTATAA
>CANQUE010000015.1 GCA_947626905.1 uncultured Oscillospiraceae bacterium | reverse complement strand
TCACCGGAAGTTTTCTTTTTTCGGGTAGTACAGGCAGTAAACAGGGGTGGGGTGTGGGGAGGGGGAGCGCGGCGGCAGGTTTGCCGCAGGCCAATGGGCATGGTACGCCCTTGTGAGTAAGGCGTTTTCTTTTTCGCTTGGGCTTATCTTTCCTGCCCCCGCTGTAAACTGCGGTAGTATTCCAGGGCTTTGATGATGGTGTCCTCTATCATTTCATTGAGTGTATCCGGCTTGAAATAGCTGGCTACACGGGATTTGGGGAAGGTAAAATACTTGTTCTTCTCTCCCTTTTCTTCCTGTATGATGGAGAGAATGACCTCCGGGGACAGGCGGCCCTCCTGGGAGAATTTGCGTATCTTGACGGCTTGGGCGTTGGAGGGAGTGCGGTTCTCGCTCACCATGGTCTCATAGAGCGACGCCTGTTCCCGCTGGGTGAGGTAGGACAGCTCCACGGCGGGCCGCATGGCGATCTTGCCATCGTCCACCAGCTTCAGCAGCTCCGGGATGAGGCTGGTCAGGCGGATATAGCGGTGTATCTGCCGGGCGCTGTCCTCTTCGCTTTTGCTCAGTTTTGCCACGCTGGTCAACTTCTCGCCCACTGGGGCACAAATTAGATCGGTCCGCTTGCCCTGCCGTTTCATGGCGTCTAGCTTCATCTTGTAGGCGAACGCCTTTTCGCTGGGCAGCATCTTCTCCCGCTGGAGATTGCTGTCCACCATGACGATAGTCGCTTCCTCGTCGGTCAGATCGCGGACGATGCAGGGGAGCGTCTCCGCGCCCGTCAGCTCTGCCGCGGCCATGCGCCGGTGGCCGGCTACCATCTGATAGCCGTCGCCCAGGGGCCGCACCAGCGCGGGCACAAGCACGCCGCGATCCCGTATGCTATCCGCGAGGGCTGCCAGGTCCCCGTCAGCCTTTACCTTGAATGGGTGGCCTGGGAAGGGACTGATCTGGTCCAGCGGGATTTCGAGGATGGGTTCCAGATTGGCTTCGTCCCGCTCGGCCTGGGTGGTGAACAGGTCGTCCAGCGAGGTCAGCAGGGATACTGCACTGGGTCTTGCTTTTGACATTGATAGTTTCCTCCTAGATATAAATTTAGCCGCCCACAGAAACGTGGACGGCCAGGAAGTACAGTTTAATTTACCGTATCTGATACACCTGCTGGTCATGCAGTGGGCCGCAGATGAGTTGAATGCTGGATTCTACGGTGAAACTGCGTTCGCAGCTTTTGGGCACATCCAGCTCATCCCGACACATATGTATCAGCTCGCTCCAGAGGCGGCAGCCCAGCACCTTGGCGGTGTGCTGCCAGGAGGGATAGCGGGGGTCCCGCCTGCGGTTATACTCCAGACAGGAATGGGGGTGGGTGCGGTTATACTCGCTGATGAACACCGCCCGGTATTCCTCCGGCGTGTGGTCCTCGTCGCGGTATTTGTACCATAGCTGGTCCTTGCTGGGATAGTTCTCCCGGAGCCACTGGGCAGCCTTCATGTCAAATTCCAGCTCCACGCAGCGGTGGCTGGGAAGCTCGGGGAGGGCGTCAAGTTCCTTGGTCGTAGGGGGTCTGCCGTGGTCTGCGATGAAGCTTTCCACAGCCGCGCAGATGGAGAGGTCGTCCCACTTCTTGCCGGGGTAATCTGACAGCAGATCTTCGAGTACATTTTTTGCCTGGTGGAGGCTGTCGCTGAGACCCTCGACGGTATCCAGATAGTGGACGATCAGTCGAAATGCCTTTGCAGTCGTCATGTTTTTTGTCGCCGCCTTTCTTTTTTGTCTACGACACGTCATCGTTCGACGGTAATCTACAGGGGAGAGAAAACCCGCAAACCCTTGGAAATAGGGCATTCCATTTCCACTTTAGATAACGGTGCCGATGATCTCCGGGGAGATACGCCGGTATCTGCGGGACAACAGCGCCCTGCGGGTGAGCCGGTCCCTGCGGGATACGGCTTATAAGGTGATGCAGGCCAAGGAGGCCTACATGACGGAGCACCAGAGGGAGCCCTCGGTGGAGGACGTGGCGAAAATGCTGGACATCACCCCGGGGGACGTGGTCATGGCCATGGACGCCATCTCCGACCCGGTGAGCCTGTTCGAGCCGGTATATAACGACGGCGGCGAGAGCATGGCGGTGATGGACCAGATCGGCGACAGCCGCAACACCGACGCGGCCTGGCTGGAGCGCATCGCCCTCACGGAGGCGGTGGACAAGCTGAACGAGCGGGAAAAGCGCATCCTGTCCATGCGTTTTTTCGACGGCCGCACCCAGATGGAGGTGGCCGCCGCCATCGGCATCAGCCAGGCCCAGGTGTCCCGCCTGGAGAAAAACGCGGTGAGCCAGATCAAGAAGGCCCTGTTTCCCGCCTGACGGGGAGCGCCGGCCCCGCCGTCAACATGAAACGATCCGCCCGTGAAAACGGGCGGATCTTCCTATGCGGTCCCCGGCGCGTTTCAGTCTTCGCGCTCGGTGATGTTGGCGCCGGAGGCCTGCATGCTGCGGATAAAGCCGGGATAGGACACCCCTACGGACTGGGCGTTGAGCACGGTCGTAGGTCCCTCGGCGACCATGCCGGCGGCGATCAGCGCCATGGCCACCCGGTGATCTCCGTAAGAGTCCACGACGGAACCTTTCAGTTTCGCGCCGCCGTAGACGGTCATGCTGTCCTGGTCGGATTCCACCAGAACGCCCATCTTGGTAAGTTCGCTCTGCATGACGGCGACACGGTCTGTTTCCTTGAGGCGGACGTTCCGGACGCCGGTGAAGACGGTCTTTCCCTGGGCGGTCGCGGCGGCGACCGAGAGAGCGGGCAGCGCGTCCGGGATGTTTTCCATATTGATCTCTATATCGCCGTGCAGGCCGCCGCAGGGACGGACCAACAGGCAGGTGTTTTCCCTGTCGATGCAGATATCCGCGCCCATACGGCGGAGAACGTTGACGACCTCTTTGTCGCCCTGGGTGTCGCCGTAATCCAGCTCCGTGAGCATATACTCAGAGTTGGTGATGATGGCGGCGACCAGGGGGAATGCCGCGCTGGACCAATCGCCCGGGATGGTCCGGCAGACCGGCGCGTACCGCTGGCCGCCGGGGACCTTGATGCGGCGGTAATCGTCGGACACCTCCGCGGCGATCCCCTGGCGCTTCAGCCAATCCAGGGTGATGTTCAGATAGGGGACTTCCTTCGGGTCTTCAACGAGGATCTCCGTATCGTTCTCAATGAGGGGAGAGGCGATGAGCATACCAGTTATGTAGGATGAGAGCAGTCCGTCAAAGTGGCAGACGCCGCCGTGCATCTGCCCTTTCACCACCACCGGGGCCGCGTCCACGGTCTCCCGGGTGGTAAAGGCCTCCGCCCCCAGCTCGTTGAGGGCCGCCAGGAGCCGCTTGATGGGCCTGCGGCGGATCTGCTCGTCTCCGGTGATCACCGCGCTGCCGGGGACCGTGGCGGCGATGGCCGTTGAGAAGTAGGTGGTGCCTCCGGAGTTGCCGCAGTCGATCACGTTATCCGGGGTCTTGGGGTGGCCGTTCGTGCCGATGATGTGCCATTTGCCGTCGGCGTTGGTGATATCGCACACCGCACCGTAGCTTCTGGCGGAGTTGACGGCGCTGAGGGTGTCCTGGCTGATCAGGGGATTGTCGATGACAGACTCGCCGTTGGCCAGGGCCGCGATCAACACCGCTCGCAGTGTGTGGCTTTTGGACCCGGGGATGCGGGTGCTCCCGGTCAGGCTGCTTTGCTTTACAATTACTTCCATATAACCGTGGTTTCCTCCTGCATTTGAATAAGAATTATAGCTGGTTGATCTCGTTGACCCTGTGGCAGGCGACATAGTGGCCGGGGAGCACCTCTTCCAGGTCCGGCGTGCGCTCAAAGCAAGCCGGGCCGGCAAACTCGCACCGGGCCGCGAAGCGGCAGCCGGGCTTGGGCTCGATGGGGGAGACGATCTCTCCCCGGAGCAGCTTGGCCTGCCGGTCTTTTTTGAGCGTGGGTTCCGGGATGGCGGCGAGAAGCGCTTTGGAATAGGGGTGGAGCGTCCGCTCAAAAAGCTCGTCCGCCGGGCATTTTTCCACCATCATCCCCAGATACATCACCATGATGTCTGTGGAGATGTGCTTTACCACCGAGAGGTTGTGGGTGATGAACATATAGGTAAAGCCCATGCTCTCCTGCAGATCCTGCATCAGATTCAATATCTGTGCCTGGATCGAAACGTCAAGGGCGGAAACCGGTTCGTCACAGACGATGAATTTCGGGTTGAGGGCCAGGGCCCTGGCGATGCCGATCCGCTGCCGGCGGCCGCCGTCCATCTCGTGGGGATAGGCGTTGATGAACCGGCTCGCCAGGCCGACCGTGTCCATCAGCTGCCGGGTCCGGGCCTCGATCTCGGCCGAACCGCGGCAGAGATGGTGGACGATCAGCGGCTCGGATATGATCTCGCTGACAGACATACGGGGGTTCAGCGAGGAATACGGGTCCTGAAAGATCATCTGCAGGTTCCGGCGCAGGCTTTTGATGTCCTTGCTCCGGGTGATATCTTTTCCCTCGAACAGGACCGTCCCGTCGGTGGGGTCCAAAAGCCGGATGATGACCCGGCCGAGGGTGGATTTGCCGCATCCAGACTCGCCGACGACGCCCAGCGTTTGGCCATGGCTGATGGTAAAGCTGAGATCATCCACCGCGTGGAGCTTTCCCCGGGGGGTGTCAAAATACTTTTTCAGGTTTTTTACTTGGATCAGCTCTTCCACTTATTTGCCTCCTCCCTGCGCGCAGCAGATGCAGCGGACCATATGCCCCGGCGTGACCTCTATGCCCTCCGGCACCTTTTGGGTGCAGCTTTCTGTCCGGTGAGGACAGCGCGGCTCGAAGGGACAGCCCTGGGGCAGATTCGCCGGGTCAGGCATCATGCCGTCGATGGGACTCAACCGGTGGACTTTCTTCTTCAAATTCGGCAGCGCGCCGAACAGGCCCTTGGTATAGGGGTGCCTCGGGTCTTCAAAGATGTCCTCGATGGAGCCGTATTCCACGATATAGCCGGCGTACATGATGGCGACCTTGGAGCAGATCTCTGCCACGACGCCCAGATCGTGGGTGATCATAAGCATACCGGTCTGGTATTTTTGCTGTATGTTGTGGATCAGGTCCAGGACCTGCGCCTGGATGGTCACATCCAAAGCGGTGGTAGGTTCGTCGGCGATGATGAGCTTCGGGCTGCAGGCCAGGGCGATGGCGATCACCACGCGCTGCTTCATCCCGCCGGAGAACTGGTGCGGATACTCGTTCATCCGTTCGGCGGGGATGCCGACGATCTGCAGCATCTCGGCGGCCCGTTTGATCGCGTCCGCCCGGCTGAGCTTCTCGTGGATGCGGACCACCTCGGCGATCTGATCGCCTACGGTCAGCACCGGGTTCAGGGAAGTCATGGGGTCCTGGAAGATCATGGAGATGTCTTTTCCCCGGTGGGCGCGCATTTGCACTTTGTTCTCTTTCAGCAGGTCCTTGCCCTCGAAGAAGACCTGGCCGCTGACGATGCGCCCGGGGGGATCGGGGACCAGGCGCATGATGCCCAGGGCCGTGGTGGTCTTTCCCGCGCCGGTCTCGCCCACGAGGCCCAGGGTCTCCCCCTCCCGAAGGCTGAAGTTTACGCCGTTGACCGCTTTCACGATCCCGTCGGAGGTCTCATACTGGATCACAAGATCCTTCACCTGCAGAAGCTCGGGTCTCATATCAGGATTCTTAACGCTCATAGCTCTTCCCCCTACTTTTTCAGCTTCGGATCCAGGGCGTCCCGCAGGCCGTCACCGAACAGGTTCAGCGACAGCACGGACAGCATGATCGCCAGACCTGGGAAAGCGATCATGTGCGGATAATCCCGGATATAGCTTCTGGCGGCGGAGACCATCGCGCCCCACTCGGGGACCAGCGGGTCGCCAAGGCCCAGGAAGCTCAGAGAGGCGGCCAGGATGATGGCCGTGCCCACGCCCAAAGTGGCCTGGACGATGATGGGGGCCAGGATGTTCGGGAAGATATACTTGCGGATTATCCGCGCCGTGCTGCAGCCGATGGACTGAGCGGCCTCCACGTATTCCTGATCCTTGACGGTCAGGGTGGAGGCCCGGACGACGCGGGCGAAGTTGGGCACGGAGCTGATGGCGATGGCGATCATGGCGTTCGTCAGCCCCGGCCCCAGGGTCGTGGCGATGGAGATGGCCATGACCATGCGGGGAATGGCCATCATGATGTCGCAAAAACGCATGATGATGGCGTCGATGATGCCGCCGAAAAAGCCGGCGATCGCGCCGACGATGCAGCCCACCAGGGCGCTGCCGGCCAGAGAGATGAAGGCGATGCGCAGGGAGATGCGGGTACCGTACACCACGCGACTGAATATGTCACGGCCGAAGTTGTCCGTGCCGAAGGGGTGCTGAAGGCAGGGGCCCAAAAACACGGAGGAGTAATCCTGAAAATCGTAAGGATAGGGGGCGATCACGTCCGCGAAGATGGCGACCAGAACGATGACCACCAGAAGGATCATTCCCAATACGGCCAGCCTGTTCCGGCACAGGCGCCTCCATACCTCTATGAATTGGCTGCGTTTTCTGGCCTGGATCTGTATGTTTTCGCTCATGCCGGAACCTCCTTCCGATTGTCTGTTTCGGCCTGCCGTTTGTTTTTCTTCCTCACATACTGGGACCGGATCCGGGGGTCAACGAAGGCATATATCAGATCGATGACCAGATTCAGGATGCTGAAAATGAAGGCCAGAACGAAAACGCCGCCCTGGACCACCGGGTAATTCCGGGCTTTGATGGCGTCCACCATCAGTTTGCCCAGGCCGGGGATGGCAAAGATCTGCTCGTTGACGACGGTGCCGCTGAGGGTGGTGGCGAACTGCAGGCCTACCACGGTGATGATGGGGATGAGGGCGTTCAAAAGGGCGTGGCGGAAGATGACGACGTTTTCGCTCTGCCCTTTGGCCCGGGCGGTGCGGATATAATCCGCCCGGATGACCTCCAGCATACTGGAGCGGGTCATGCGGGTGATGGTGGCCACCGCGGAGGCGCTGATGCTCACCACCGGAAGGATGTAGTATTTAAAACCGTATAGTCCCGAGGGCGGCAGCAGGCCGAGCCCGACGGAAAAGACCAGCACCAGCATCAGGGCCAGCCAGAAGTTCGGCAGGGAAATGCCCACCAGCGCCAGGACCATGGAAAGGTTGTCCAGAATGGAGTATTGCTTCACCGCCGACAGGATCCCCGCCGGGATGCCTACCGCCACGGCGAAGATCATACAGCAGAAAGATATCCTTACCGTCACCGGCAGCCGGTCCATGATCTCCTTGGCCACCGGCTGGCCCGTGACATAGGAGGTGCCCAGGTCGCCGTGGAGAAGGTCGGACAGATAGTTCAGATACCGGGTGAAAAACGGGTCGTTCAGACCCATTTCTTCCTCCAGCTCATGGATCTGTTCCTCGGTGGCCATATCGCCGAGGATCAGCTGGGCCGGGTTGCCGTCTGTGAAGTACATCATGGTGAAGATCACAAAGGTGACGCCCAGCAGCACCGGTATCATGACAAGTATTCGTTTGATGATAAATTTTGACATAGCGAGGGCTCCTTCCGTGCAGTCATATAGGAAGCGGAGGGGCATCATAACCTCCGTTACTTATCCCCTCCGATAGTATCGCACTACGCGGCTTTATGAATTCCGCGACCCATCATTCAAACTGGATCCTGGTCAGATCGGGCACGTTGCTGGGATAATAGGGAAGATTGGTGATGGACTTGGAGGCGCCGAAAGCACCCTTCTCAAAAGCGATGGGGATGGTGTAGTATTTCTCGTTGAAGTAATCCATCAGCTCATTGTAGATCGCAACGCGCGCTTCGCTGTCATATTCCTGGCTGCCCTTGTCCAGATAGTCCTGGATGGTCTGGTCGTTGTGGCGCAGGGAGATGGTCCGGGAGAGAGGCCATACCAGCAGCGCCGCGGTGGGATCGGGAATGGTGGCGGCGGTGTTCATATAGGAGACCTCCAGCTCGCCGGCGTTGTTGTCCGCGGTGTAGGTGGCCAGGTCGGTGACCGCCAGCTCCAGCTTGATGCCGGCGGCGCCCCACATGCTCTCCAGCACTTCCGCCACGGCCAGGTTGGTGGCGTTTTCATAGGAACCGAATTTGACGGTCAGGTCGGTGACGCCGGCCTCCGCCAGCAGCTCCTTGGCCTTTTCCACGTCATAGGGGATCTGCTCTTCGGATTTGTAGCCGATGATGGAGGGGGCCATCCAGCAGTCGGCCACGGAGGCGGCGCCCTGATATACCACGTTCACAAGGGAGTCCACGTCGGTGGCATAAGCCAGGGCCTTGCGCACCAGCTCGTTGTCATAAGGCGCCTTGGAGCAGTTGATCATCAGGAAGGTGGTCTTCTGGGAGTCGCCGCTGATAAGCTGGGTGTCGGAGCCGTTGGCGATCCGGTCCCAATCCGTGGTCTGCAGGTCGAAGGCCAGATCCACGCCGCCGGTCTCCAGCTCGATGGTACGGGAGGCGGCCTCCGTGATGAAGCGGACGGTGGCGCTGTGGAAGGCGGTGGGCTCGCCCCAGTAATCGTCGAACTGGACGAACTCCAGACGGTCGCCGGATACCCACTCATCCAGCATGAGGGGGCCGGTGCCGATGGCCGCGTGGCCGTAGCCCTCTTCACCGAGGGACTCGTAAGAATCCTTGCTGATCATGACGCCACGGTAAGAGGCCAGAGCCTCCAGCAGGGCCGCGAACGGATACTGCAGCTTGATGATGACCTTATAATCGCCGTCGGCGACCGTGTTCTCGGTGTCGATGCATCCGAAGAGGTTGCTGGTGAAGGAGCTGGCCTGCATCAGGCCCAGGGAATACACCACGTCCTCGGCGGTGAAGTCCGTCCCGTCGTGGAACTTCACCCCTTCGCGCAGAGTGACCTCCAGGGTCACGTCGTCGGTGAAGGACCATTCCGTGGCCAGGCAGGGCTGATACTCGCCGTTGTCATCCTTGACGATCAGGCTCTCGTAGACCAGAGTAGCCGGGATGAAGGCCTGCTGGTTGTTGTGGGAGTAGGGTGCAAGAGATCCCGGCTCGCTGGACACAGCCACGACCAGGTTGTCCTTGGTCACGGTCTGAGCCGTTTCGCCCTTCTGCTCGGACTGTTCAGATTCCCCGGCCGGCTGGGTCTGTCCGGCCGGCTCGCCCTGCTCCGACTGTCCCTGACTGCCACAGCCGGCGAACAGAGTGAACATCAGTACCAGAGCCAGGATAAGGGATACTGTTTTTTTCATTTTCTTTCCTCCTTTTATTTCTTACTGCTTTTGCAGGTAAGATTTCAGGCGAAGCGCTTGTCATAGGCCTGCTTGAGCTGGCCCAGCGCTTTTTCCATCAGCTGCCTGGGGCAGGCGATGTTCAGACGGACGAAATTTGCTCCCTCCGGGCCGAAGATCTCGCCTTTGTTCACCGCGATGTGGGCCTCGTCCAGGAAAAAACGGTGCAGCTCGTCGCCCTTTATCCCCAGAGCGGTGCAGTCCAGCCACATGAGATACGTTCCCTCTGAGGGTATCAGCCGGATCTTCGGCGTCTGCGCCCGCAGCCAGCCGTCCAGGCAGTCGCGGTTCTGCTCCAGATAGGCCACCATTTGATCCAGATAGTCCTCGCACTGGGTATAGGCGGCGATGTAGGCGGCGACCGCGAAGGCGTTGGGGGTGCTCACGTGGGTGCGCGATATTTCTGAATCTATCTTGTCACGGAGAAGGGGATTCATTATAATGATACCGGAGGCCTTGAGCCCGGCGATGTTGAAGGCTTTGCTGGGGGAGGTGCAGGTGATGGTGTTCATTGCCGCCTCGGGGCTCGTGGAGGCCACGGGGATGTGCTTGTGGCCGCTGTAGACCACGTCGGAATGGATCTCGTCCGCCAGGAGGATCACGCCGTGCTGTATGCACAGGGCGCTGATGCGCTCCAGCTCCTCCCGGGTGTAGACCCGGCCCACCGGGTTGTGGGGGCTGCAGAGGATCATCATGGTGACATGCGCATCCGCCAGGGCGCGGTCCAGGGCCTCAAAGTCCACGGTGTACCGCTCTCCGTCAAAGGCGAGAGGGCAGGAGCAGACCTCCCGGCCATTTTCGCGGATCATCATGGCGAACGGGTGATATACCGGGCTTTGGATCAGCACCCGGTCCCCGGGCGCGGTCAGCGCCCGCAGGGCCACTCCGATAAAGGGGACCACGCCCGGGAAGAACCGCACCTCTTCCGGCTCGACGTGCCAGCCGTGGCGCTTTTCCATCCAGCCGCATGCGGCCTGGAAGAACGCCGGGGGCACGAAGCTGTATCCGTACAGCGGGTGGGCCGCCCGTTTCTGGATGGCCTCCTGGATGGGCTTGGCGCAGGGGAAATCCGTGTCGGCCACCCACATGGCCAGCACGTCGCTGCGGCCCATGCGTTCCGTAAGATTGTCCCACTTGGTGCACAGGGTGCCGTGCCGGTCTATCAGCTCGTCAAAATCATATTGCATTGCAGATCTCCTTTCATAGCAGCCCCAAAAGCCTCCACCAGGGCAGGTACAGACCGAACACCGCCGCCACGATCATGCCCATCATGGGCAGGCCGAATCGGGCGATCAGGTCCCCTTTGAAGTATCCGTTGCCCTCTCCGATGGCCATGCCGATACAGTGGAAGGGCAGCAAGTGGTGAGGCACCAGGCTGATATAAGCGATAAACATCAGCGCCGCCGGGGAGAGTTTGCCGCCGCAGAGGATCAGCAGGCCCGGGATCGCCACCGACAGGGCTGTGGTATTGCTGCCGAGCAGAAAATGCAGCAGCATCGTTATGACCACGATCAGCAGGATATACCCGGCGGAGAGCTCGGCGGGGAACAGCGTCCCTGCGCCGGAGAGCATTTTCTGGGCCGTGCCGCTGCCGGTCATGGCGCCGCCGATGGCATAGGCGGCGGTGAGAAAGGTCAATGTGGAAACGTCGATGCTCTTCAGATCCGCCGGCTTGAGCCAGCCCAGGGCGAACATCAGCGCCACGCTGACCAGCGTCACCAGATTTTCGTTGATCCCGTGGAAAGAGCGCGTGACCCACAGGAGGATGGTGGCCAACACCACGGCTAAAAGGAGCTTCTGCCGCGGGGCGAGCGGCTGGGGGCCGGACGCTTCTCCGCCGCCGGCCATGCCGATCTGGACATGACGGAGTTCTTTCCTGTACATCCAGAGAAACAGGGCCAGGGTCGCCGCGATATAGACCGCCGTGGGAGGGAGCATGAACTTTATCCACTCCCCGCCGCTCATCGAAAGGCCCGCGAAGCCGACGGCGGAAGTGTTCAGAATGATGTCCGCCTCCAGAAAGCCGGCGTTCACCAGTATGTAAAACTCAAACAGAGCGAATAGCAGCAGCTGTTTTTGCCGGGGCCTGACGTCTGTCCGGTCCAAAAAGCCGGTGAATATCTCGGCCAGCATGATGAGCCTTACCAACGGCTGCGGGATGATCCGGATGGTGACGGTGAGCAGCAGGATCATGAGCAGGATCAGCCGCAGGGGGGTCCTGCCGTACCGGACGAGCAGGGGGTCGATGAGGGCCTTGGCAAGGCCGGAGTTGCTGATCCCCCGGGAGAACAGATAGCACAGCAGGATCATGAGGAAGGTCGACGAGAGCGGGAACGCCAAGACGCGCTCCGCCGGCGCCGCCCGGATCAACAGCAGGACCAGCACCAGGATCGCCGATGGGATGGCTTTGTTGCACAGGTCCAGCGTCCAGCAGCCAATGGTGGCAAGGACCGCGGCCAACACCAGGGCCTGTTTCGTGTCTGTGTCAAAGGGCTTTGCCCATAGAACGATGATGGCCAAACCGGCGAGGGCGATCGCGCAGGCGGATTTGCGGCTGTTCCTGTCTACCATTTACTCCCCATTCAATCCCAACCGAGAAAACGTTTTCTTGACATTTGCGAGCTTCTGCCTTATAATATAGTCGCTTTGCGTCATATTGTCAATGTTTTGACCCAAGTTCGGCGATTTTACTAATGATTTTCACAAATTATTGACATTTTGAACATGGAAAAAACCAGAAATTTTTAAGAAAACGTTTTCTTATTGTGGGGCTGTGAGCCCTCGTGGCCCGCTCTATGAACAGGAGGCAGGAAGAGATGAAAAGAGCGACTGTGACCGATGTGGCGGCGCTGGCGGGGGTGTCCATATCCACCGTTTCCCGGGTCATCAACGGCAGCGGAAAAGTCGATCCCCAGCTGGCGCAAAAGGTGAACGAGGCCGTGGCCAGCTTGGGGTTCACGCCGAATCCGTCCGCCCGCCATATGCGGGGCAAAGCGGATGAAACGATCAACATCATTATTCCCACGGTCAATTTTTCCGATATGCTGCGGGGCGCGGTGGACGAGGCCTTCTCCTTGGGCTGCCGGCTGAACACCTATACCAGCAACGGCTCGGCCCGCCGGGATGTGGAGTGTCTGGAAAGGGTGGCCTCCTTCAGCGGCGGCCTGATCTATTGCCCGGTGTCGATGGAGGGGGCGCACTATCTGGAGATCGCGGCGTCCCGCCAGATCCCGGTGGTCATCGCGGCCCGGCGGAACGTCCTCGCCGGCGCGCCGCATATTTATACCGACCATGTGGCCGCCTGTTACCGGGCCACAAAATATCTTTTGCAGCACCATCACCGGCGCGTGGCCATGTTCGCGGGCTTTTGGAATGAAAAACCGGAGAGCGTGGACAAGCTGCTGGAGATGCGCCGGTCCGACTGCGCGGGGCTGTATGCCGCTTTGGACAGGCTCACGGGCTATGAAATGGCCCTGAAGGAATTCTCCCTGGACCTGGACCCGGAGCTGGTGTTCATCACGGGGTTCGAGTATGAGGACGGCTATGAAACCTGCAACAAGATCCTGGCCAGCCTCTGCGAGTTTGACGCGATCATATGCCCCACGGACAGGGTGGCCGCCGGGGCGCTGCAGGCGCTGCAGGAACAGAACGTCCAGGTGCCCAATCAAGTGTCCATCATCGGATATGACGACGGCGTCTTCGCCCAATCTACCCGGCCCACGCTCACGGCGGTGCACCAGCAGTCTTACACCATCGGCAGGCTGGCTGTGCAGGCCATCGCGGATCTGACCCGGGGCAAGCATGTCAGCGATCAGGTCCTGGACGCGGAGCTGATCGTCCGCAACTCTACCGCCGCGAAATGACCTGTGGAGATGGGGAAACGGATATGCAAGGGCGGGACCGGCGGCTTTTTACGGTGGGCGCGATTTTTGGCAAAAAAATGGGAAATCATACTTGCGATATCCCATGGCGGCAGTATATAATAAAGAGGTCTATAAACAGGCCCGGCCGGATATGCCGACCGTAGAGGAGGAGCGCCATGTTGAAGATCGTACCGTCCATTCTGGCCGCGGATTTTTGCCGCCTGGGAGAGGATATCGACTCGGCCAAAGAGGGAGATATGCTCCACTTTGACGTGATGGACGGGGACTTCGTGCCCAACATCTCTTTTGGCATCCCGGTGCTGCGATCGGTGCGGGCGTTCACCGACATGACGCTGGACGTGCATCTGATGATCGACGATCCGGTGCGGTATGTGGAGCTGTTTGCCCAGGCAGGGGCGGACCTTATTTCCGTGCATCTGGAGGCGGATACCCATCAGGGGATCGCCGGGGCGCTGGACGAGATGGGGCGCTGCGGCGTAAAGCGGGCGGTGGCCCTGCGGCCCATCAGCGCGCCGGAGGCCATACTGCCCTATGTGGACAGGCTGGATATGGTGCTGGTGATGACCGTGGAGCCCGGATTCGGAGGCCAGAAGCTCATCGACAGCCAGCTGGAAACGGTGCGCCGGGTGCGGGCGCTGCTGGACAAGTATAATCCCGGGTGCGATCTGGAGGTGGACGGCGGCGTCACGGTGCAAAATGCCGGGCGGGTCAAGGCCGCCGGGGCCAATGTGCTGGTGGCGGGCAGCGCCATCTTCGGCCAGAAGGACCGCGCCGCCGCTATACGGGCGCTCCGGGAAGCGTGATAGTAGACATAATATACAGCCTTCTTTCCGCGGAAAGAAGGCTATAGCTCTATGTTTTGATTAACATAATATTTTGATCGTTTGGCCGCCGGCGTTACTCTGCGTGTGGGAAAAAAGCGGCGCGGCAGTTTCCTGCCGCGTCGCCATGCTTTACAGCGGAGCTTACTTCATGCCGTTCTCGTAGGCCTCGATCATCTTTTTGACCATCTGGCCGCCGACGGAACCGGCCTGACGGCTGGTCAGGTCGCCGTTGTAACCCTGCTTCAGGCTGACGCCGACTTCAGAAGCGGCTTCCATCTTGAACCGGTTCATCGCCTCGCGGGCGTTGGGGTTCACGAGCTGGTTGGAATTCTTAGCCATTATTCTAACTCCTTTCCGTTGCATTGGACCGGAAGGATCGGCTGTCCAAGACGGCGGGACGCCATCTCGCAATGCCGCCCTTTTGAATGGTCCGACACTATGTTCTGCATTTTCCCTGCCGTTATGATAGGCAATTTTTGTCGGCCGTGCAAACGGGAATGATCCGTTGCTTTTGTATAGGATCTGGCATATGATGCAATAAATGTGTGATAAGATACCATTGAAATGTCTATAAAAATGTGATAACGGCGTCTTTTGCGGCGCGTTTGATCCTAAAGACCTGTTACGAAGGAAAACCGTTACAGATGCAGCAAAACGCCCTGGCTTTTCCAGGGCGTTTTGCTGTTCGGTGTCTCAGGCCTTGGACAGAGCCCGGGCGCTTGTCTGCACATGAGGACGCTCCTCGCGGCCCAGTTCTTTATAGGTCCCCGCGATCAGCGCCGCGGCGATGAGGAAGGTGAGCGCGTCGGACACGGGCATGGACCAGAGCACCCCATCCAGGCCGAAGAACCGGGGCAGCAGCAGCGCAAAGCCCACGCCGAAGGCGACCTCCCGCACCATGGAGAGCGCCGTGGAGGCCAGGGCCTTGCCCATGGCCTGCAGGAAGATGAAGCAGGCCTTGTTCACGCAGGCGAAGATCACCATGCACAGGTATATGCGGAAGGACCGGAGGGCAAAGGCGGTATAGTACACGCTCTCGTTGGCCGCGCCGAAGATGGCGATGAGCTGGCCCGGGAAGCACTCCACGACGATGAGGGCCGCCGCGCCCACCGCCGCCTCGGCGGCCAGCAGGCGGGAAAAGAGGCTGCGCACCCGGCCGGTGAGCCTCGCGCCCATGTTGTACCCGGCGATGGGGATGCACCCTGCCGCCATGCCCACCACCACGGAGATGACGATCTGGAAGAACTTCATCACGATGCCCACCACCGCCATGGGGATCTGGGCGTACTGGGCCTGACCGAAGATCGGGTCCGCCGCGCCGTACCGGCGCAGCATGTTGTTCACGGCGGCCATGGAGGCCACCAAGGAGATCTGGGACAGGAAGCTGGTGACGCCCAGGGTCAGGGTGCGCCCGGCGATATGACGATCCAGGCGGCAGTCGCCCCTCGCCGGGCGGACCAGGCGCATGTGCGCCAGATACCACAGCGACAGCGCCGCCGTGACCATCTGGCCCAGCACCGTGGCAACCGCCGCGCCCATCATCCCCCAGCGGAGGGGGAAGATGAACAGAGGATCAAGAATTATGTTAACTAGTGCGCCCAGCAGGGTGGACACCATGGCGAACCGGGGAGAGCCGTCCGCCCGGATGATGGGGTTCATGGCCTGGCCAAACATATAAAAGGGGATGCCCAGACTGATATAGAAGAAATACTCCTGCGAATACCGGAAGGTTTCCTCGTTCACCGTGCCGCCGAACAGAGCGATGAGCTTGTCGGCGAAGAGAAGATACACCGCGCACAGCGCGATGCCGCTGGCTACGGTCATGACCACCGCGTTGCCCACGCTCTTTTTGGCGTCCGCCATCTGGTTTTTCCCCAGGCTCAGGCTCACGAAGGCGCAGCAGCCGTCCCCGATCATCACGGCCACGGCCAGGGCGATGACCGTCAGGGGGAACACCACCGTATTGGCGGCGTTGCCGTAGGAGCCCAGATAGGCGGCGTTGGCGATGAAGATCTGGTCTACGATATTATAGAGTGCCCCAACTAACAGGGAGATGATGCAGGGCACGGCGTATTTTCCCATGAGCTTTCCGATGGGCGCGTCGCCCAGGAAGCGGTTTGCTTCTTTTTCCATTTCGAGTTCCTTTCACACATAAAAAAACAACGTGCGGCACCCAACCGGATTTACGCATTGGGTGCCACACGTTGTAGCTTTATTATACCCGCCGGACGGGCCCGGCGTCAAAGGCGATGTTGCACAAAAAAGACGCCATGCGCGTTGGGAGGTTTTCCTCATGGCCCGGAACCGGCGATGAGGCGCAGCTTTTCGCCGCGGGTCAGGCGCTTGATCTGCGCTTCCCGGCGCATGGCTTCGCTCTTGGTGGGGAAGGACTCATAATATACGAGCGCCACCGGGCGGCGGGACCTGGTGTACTTGCTCCCGGCGCCGGCGTTGTGGGCCGCGACGCGTTTTTCCAGGTCGTTGGTCCAGCCGGTATACAGCGAGCCGTCCTTGCAGCGGAGGATGTAGGTATAGTTGATGTGGGGCCGGCCGCCGCCGGAGAGGGTGACGGATACGCCCGCTTCTGTTCGCAGCACGAGGGCAGTGATATTCCGCCCTCGATAGGCGCGGCGCAGCTCAAACCGGTTCATCCATGCCCTCCCATTCATAGCTGTCCCCCTCCAAGCCGAACTGGGCCAGGATGCGGTCCGCGGCCCGGCGGGTGCAGTCGGCCAGGGAGGCCGGGTGGTCGTAACAGGTCAGCATGGGCGGCACGATGACCGCGCCCAGCCGGCTGGCCTCGTAGAGATTGCGCAGGTGGACGGTGGACAGAGGCGATTCCCGGGCCGCCAGCACCAGCTTCCGCCGCTCCTTCAGGCACACGTCGTTCTGCATTTTCCCTGCCGTTATGATAGGCAATTTTTGTCGGCCGGCGGGGGAAAAATCACCGGTCGAAGGAGAATTGAGGCGCGGGCTATGGAAAAGAGCGGAAAAATATTGTATAATGCAAACAACGATATTTTTCGACAAACAGGAGGCGCACCATGAGAAGAACAAAGATCATCTGCACCCTTGGCCCGGCGGTGGACAGCGAGGAAATGATCCGCGGGCTCATCCGCGCGGGAATGGACGCGGCCCGATTCAACTTCTCCCACGGCACCCATGAGGAGCATTTGGAGCGGCTGCACCGGCTGAACGCCGTCCGGGACTCCATCCGCCGCCCGGTAGCCACCATTCTGGACACCAAGGGCCCGGAGATCCGTATCCGCACCTTTGCCGAGGGGCCCATCACCCTGTCGGCGGGCGATCCCTTCGTCCTCACCACCGAGGACGTGCCCGGGGATCAGAACAGAGTATCTGTGAGTTATGTCAACCTACACGAGGAGGTTTCTGTGGATCAGGTGATCCTGATCGACGACGGACTGGTGGCCATGCGGGTGGAGAAGATCGAGGGCCGGAACATCCACTGCGTGGTGGAGAACGGCGGTACGCTGTCCAACCACAAGTCCATCAACATCCCCGGCGCGCAGATCCATCTGCCTGCCATCACGGAGAAGGACGTGGCGGACATCCGCTTCGGCGTGGAGAACGATTTCGACTTTATCGCCGCTTCTTTCGTCCGCAAGGCCAGCGACGTGGAGCAGATCCGCCAGGTGCTCCACGATTGCGGCGGCGACCGGGTGAAGATCATCGCCAAGATCGAGAACCAGGAGGGCGTGGACAATCTGGATGAGATCATCATGGCCTCCGACGGCGTGATGGTGGCCCGGGGCGATCTGGGCGTGGAGATACCCGCGGCCCGGGTGCCCATCATCCAAAAGCGCATGATCCATAAGTGCCTTCTGGAGGGAAAGCCGGTGATCACCGCCACCCAGATGCTGGACTCCATGATCCGCAACCCCCGTCCCACCCGGGCGGAGGTGTCCGACGTGGCCAACGCGGTGTTCGACGGCACCAGCTGCGTCATGCTCTCCGGCGAAACCGCCAGCGGGAAATATCCCATCGAGGCCATCACCGCCATGCGGGACATCGTCCTGGAGGCGGAGGCCTCCGCGCCGCACTGGAAGCAGTTTGAGGAATTCAAACTGGTCCCCGCCCCCAGCATCAACGACGCCATCACCCACACCAGCTGCCTTACGGCCAAGGATCTGAACGCCGCGGCCATCCTCACCGCCACGGCCTCCGGCCACACGGCGCGGATGATCTCCCGCTTCCGGCCTGGCTGCCCTGTGGTGGCGCTGACCATGCATGAGAAGGTCCGGCGTCAGCTGGCCCTGTGCTGGGGCGTGGCCCCGGTGCTGACGGGAGAGGTGACCTCCACGGACCGGATCATGGCCATGGCCTGCGAGATGGCGCTGAAGGAAAATCTGGTCAAGAAAGGGGACACGGTGGTGATCACCGCAGGCGTCCCCCTGGGCCGGGCGGGGGAGACCAACCTTCTGAAGGCCCATGTGATCGACGATGACGATCTGCTGTAAACAATAGAACAGTAATAAAAAGACCGTTGACTCTTTACCGGGAAGCCGGAGTGTCAACGGTCTTTTTCGATATTCAATTTCTTAACAAGAAGGGATCTGTTCATTCAATCCCACAGAGAGGAAAAATGCTCTATATAAAACTTCTTCATTTCCTCCGATACGGTTTCCTTATATTCCTTTATATCGTTTGCGGCCTGTTTCTGTTCGGCGGGGTCGATTTCAGAATATCTGTGAATGACCATGTTGCCCAGTTGCTCTTCTTTCAAAATCTCGGCATAAACATCATCTATGACTTCACATTGGCAAACGGGCACATCCGTTTCGCTTTCCCAGCTATGACCTTTCCCGCGGTTCAAACCAGCCCTGCTCTCCAAAAGGTATAAATATCCACGCTTTCCGCTGTAAATCGTGCGTAACTGATCAGGAAATCGCTCGAAGTAATGCTGCCTGCCATCCTTGCCGGGACCCATGGTAACAAAATCTTCATTAGGGCTTCTGCAACAGACGAGTGCATAGCATCTATCCTCGGTAAAGTAGGCCACCGTCTTACCTGTCGTATGGGATTTAGCGTTAGCCTTGATAATATTCAGTCCGCCTATCGGTGTTCCGTGATATAGCATATGACCTCCATCCATAATTGCCGATTTGTCGAACAGCGACCCACTCGACAACATCGAGCAGAAAACGCTCCGGTGATTTTGTCCTCGCCCGGAGCGTTCCTTTCCGTTGTCCATGCCTGTCTTAAAGAAAGGCTCAAACAATACGCTGTTTTATGACCAGCCCGGAGACCGGCGGTGTTTTTATGTGGATCTTGCCTTACTTGGCGGCCTTGGCGGCGCGAATGGCCTCCGTCAGCATGGGTGTCACCTTGAACAGGTCCCCGCAGATGCCATAGTCCGCGATCTCGAAGATCGGCGCGGTCTCGTTCTTGTTCACCGCGATGATGCACTCGCTGTCCTGCATCCCCGCCTTGTGCTGGATCGCTCCCGAAATGCCCAGCGCGATGTATACCTTCGGATGCACCGTCTTGCCCGTCTGGCCCACCTGGTGGTCCGCGCTCAGCCACCCAGAGTCGATCACCGCGCGGCTGCCGCCTACGACGCCGCCCAGCTCTTCCGCCAGCTCCTCCGCCAGCTTGATCCCGCCTTCTACGTCCTTGCTGATCCCCCGGCCCACGCTCACGATGAAGTCCGCTCCGATCAGATCCACCAGCTTCTTCGCCGCCTTCACTACCTCGGTGACTTCCGTCTGCATGTCCGCCTCGCTCAGCTCGAACGCCGGCTTCACGATCTGGCACGCCGCCGCCTTCGCCTCGTCATAGGGACGCTTCTTCATCACGCCCGGTCGCACCGTCGCCATCGTCGGACGGAACCGCGGGCAGATAATGCTCGCCATCAGGTGGCCGCCAAACGCCGGCCGCGTCATCTTCAGGTCCCGGCTCACGTCGTGCCGCTCGCCCAGCACCATCGCCGTGTTCAGTCCCTCGATCCGTCCGTCCTCCAGCGTGCTCGCCTCATGCAGGAATTGCTTGTAGATCCCCATGTCCACGTCCAGATGCGTGCAGTCCGCGCACAGGCCCGTGTGCAGACGCGCCGCGCACCGCGGGCCCAGGTCCCGCCCGATGTTCGTCGCTCCGATCAGGAACGCCTCCGGCTTCAGCTCCTCGATCACCTGGCAGATCACCTTCGCGTACGCGTCCGTGGTATATACCTTCAGCAGCGGATGCTCGCACACATATACCTTGTCCGCGCCGTAGCCGCCCAGCTCCTTCGCCAGGCTCTCTACTCCGTCCCCCAGCAGCAGTCCGCACAGGTCCACGCCCAGCTCGTCCGCCAGCCGGCGTCCCTCGCTCATCAGCTCCAGGTCCGTCGGCATCAGCTTCCCATCTCGCTGCTCGCAGAAGACCCACACATCCTTGAACGCTGCCAGATCCGTATTGTTAAATCCCATTTCCTCGTTCTCCTCTCTCAGATGATGTGCTTGCCGGCCAGGATCCCTGCCAGCTTCTCGCACGTCCCCATATCCGCGCCTTCCAGCATCATTCCCGCGCCCTTCTGCGGCGGCGTGAACGACACCAGAATGTTCGTCGGCGACCCCTTCAGCCCGATCGTCGTCGCGTCGATCAGCGGATCGTCCTTCAGCGCCTCATAGTCCAGCACCGTCACCGGCTTGCTGTACGCCTCGAAGATCCCTCCTACGCTCATATACCGCGGCTGGTTCAGCTCCTTGATGCACGTCAGCAGGCACGGCGTCTTGACCTTGATCGTCATGTACCCGTCTTCCAGCATCCGCTTCACCGTGATGTCCTCGCCGTCTACCTGGATGTCCGCCGCGTACGTCACCTGCGGCAGATGCAGCTTCTCCGCGATCTGCGGGCCCACCTGCGCCGTGTCGCCGTCGATCGCCTGGCGCCCGCACATCACGATGTCGCCCTTCTCCACGCCGATCTTGTTCACGCCCGCCGCCACGATCTGGCTGGTGGCGTACGTATCCGAGCCGCCGAACTCCCGGCCGGAGATCAGATAGCCCTCGTCCGCGCCCATGGCCAGCAGCTCACGCAGCATCCCCTCCGCGGGGGGAGGACCCATGGTCACCACGATCACCTTGCAGCCCGTGGCGTCCTTCAGCTTCAGGGCCGCCTCTACCGCGTTCATGTCGTCCGGGTTGGTGATGGTCTCCATGCTGGCACGGTTCAGCGTGCCGTCCGGATTCACCGCTACCTTGCCGGAGGTGTCCGGCACCTGCTTCACACATACGATCACTTTCATTTTGCGTCCTCCTTACAGGCCCATATTGCCCGAGATGACCATGCGCTGGACCTCGGAAGTGCCTTCATAGATCTCCGTGATCTTCGCGTCGCGCATCATGCGCTCCATGGGATAATCCTTGGTATAGCCGTAGCCGCCGAACATCTGCAGGGCCTTGGTGGTGACCTTCATGGCGTGTTCGGAGCAGAACAGCTTGGCCATGGCAGCGTCTACGGTGTAGCGCTGGCCCTGGTCTTTTTTCCAGGCGGCCCTGTAAGTCAAAAGCTTGCCGGCCTCGCAGCCCAGGTGCATATCCGCCAGGGTGAACTGGGTGTTCTGGAATTTGCTGATGGGTTTGCCGAACTGGACGCGGCCCTTGGTATAGTTGACGGCCTCGGCCAAAGCGCCCTCGGCGATGCCCAGAGATTGGGCGGCGATGCCGATGCGGCCGCCGTCCAGGGTCATCATAGCGATCTTGAAGCCCTTGCCCTCGGGACCCAGCAGGTTTTCCTTGGGCACGATGCAGTCCTGGAACACGATCTCGGCGGTGGGGGAGCCGTGCAGGCCCATCTTCTCCTCGTGCTTGCCCACGGAGAAGCCGGGGAAGCTCTTCTCCACGATGAACGCGGAGATGCCCCGGGTGCCCTTGGACTTGTCGGTCATGGCGAAGACCACGAACACATCCGCCACATAGCCGTTGGTGATGAAGATCTTGGAGCCGTTCATCACATAGTGGTCGCCCTCCAGCTTGGCCTCGGTCTGGCCCTTGGAGGCGTCGGAACCGGCGTTGGGCTCGGTCAGGGCGAAGGCGCCCACGTGGCGGCCGGTGGTGAGCATGGGCAGATACTTGGCCTTCTGCTCGTCGGTGCCGTGCTCCAGGATGGGGGCGCAGCACAGGCCGTTGTGGGTGGCCACGATGTCGCCGGTGGAGGCGCACTGCTTGCTGATCTCCTCCACGCAGATGGCGCTGGCCAGGGCGTCCGCGCCCACGCCGCCGTATTCTTTCGGCACGCAGATGCCCATCACGCCCAGGTCGAACAGCTTTGCGATGTTCTCGGCGGGATACTGGCAGGTCTTGTCCGTCTCCGCCGCGATGGGCTTGACCTCATGCTCGGTGAAGTCGGCCATCATCTTCTGGAGCAGTTTGTGCTCACGGCTCAGTTCAAAGTCCATAGTCCCTTTCTCCTTTTCATTCCTTGATGCCCGCGACGGATTTGGCGAGCTGCTTCTTGCCCTGGATATTGCCCTGGCGGGAGATCATGATCCGCTGGGCCTGGGGGGAGCCGGCGCCGTGCATCGACTCGGTGCGGTAGCCGACGGCCGCCGCGCCCAGGCACATGTTCTCCAAAAACCGCATGATCCGCTGCCGGTCCTCGGTGCTGACGCCCTCCCGGGCGGCGAAATACTTCTGGCAGATCTGGCCGATGGTCTCCCCCTCCCGGCCCACGGGCAGATCGGACTGGAAGTCCTTCTGGCTGGGCATGGTGACCATGAGCCCGCCGGCGATGTCCTCCGCCAGGCGCACGATCTCGTAGGGGAAGCGGGTCACGTTCTGCTTGCACACGTTGGCCAGCAGCAGGTCGATCTGGTAGTTGCCCGCCTTGGTGGGGCAGCCCTCGCAGGAGCAGGCCACGCCGCAGCAGTAGAGGGTCTCGTTCAGGTGGGTCATCTCGATGAGCTTATCCTTCACCGCTGAGGCCTTCTCCACGCCGTTGTACTCCGCGGCCAGGGCGGCGGCGCCGATGACCACGTCGCCCACGCCCACCTTGCAGCCGCCGTAGCTCTGGCGGTGGTAGCCGGCGAAGCGCTCCACGATCATGCCGGCGAATTCGGTCTCGCCGTTGAGGAAGATGTACTCGTTGGGGATGAACACGTGATCCAGCACCACCAGGGCCTCCTGGCCGCCGAACTTGGCGTTGCCCACGTCGATCAGGCAGCCCTGCTCCATCTTGCGGGTGTCGCAGCTCTGGCGGCCGTAGATCATGTAAAGGCCATCCGCGTCGGAGGGGCAGGCGAAGCTCACCGCCCAGTCGGCGTCCTCCGGGCCCATGGCGATGGTGGGCATGAAGATGTGCCAGTGAGAGTTGATGGAACCGGTCTGGTGGCACTTGGCGCCGCAGACCACGATGCCGTCGGGCCGGCGCTCCACCACGTGCACGTACATATCCGGGTCCGCCTGGGCGTGGGGGGCCTTGGACCGGTCGCCCTTGGGGTCGGTCATGGCGCCGTCCACGGTCAGGTCGTTGTCCTGGACAAAGGTGAGGAATTTCTTGAAATTCTCGTGATAGTGGGTGCCGTATTTCTCATCGATCTCGTAGGTGGAGGAGTATACGGCGTTGAACGCGTCCATGCCCACGCAGCGCTGGAAGCAGCTGGCGGTCTTCTGGCCCAGAAGCCGCTGCATCTTCACCTTCTTCACCAGATCCTCCGCGGACTGGTGCAGGTGGGTGAAGCGGTTGATCTTGTGGCCGGTGAGGCTGCTGGTGGCGGTCATCAGATCTTCATATTCCGGCTCCTGCGCCAGAGCGTAGGTCATGGCCACGCAGTTGACGCTGGGGCGGATCATGGGATGATCCACCCAGTTTTCGATCTTTTCCCCGAACATATATACCCGGGTGTGCAGTTTCCGGAGGCTTTCAATGTATTCTTTCGCTG
Organism: uncultured Oscillospiraceae bacterium; assembly: GCA_947626905.1. Taxonomy (GTDB): domain Bacteria; phylum Bacillota; class Clostridia; order Oscillospirales; family Oscillospiraceae; genus CAJOIG01. The sequence goes on along the minus strand of CANQUE010000015.1, from coordinate 18,329 downwards.
TCATCAGTGCCATACGCCCGTCTCCTTTTCAGTCGTTTGCCAGGCCCATGAGCTCGTCCCGGAAGATGCGGCCGTCCATTTCCTTCAGGTCCTCCGCGATCTGGGGCACGAACTCCATCTGGTCGAGAATGTCCTTCTGAAGATCTACGCCGGGGGCGATCTCGATGAGGGTCACGCCCTCGGGGCGCAGCTGGAACACCGCCCGCTCGGTGATGTACAGCACCGGCTGATGGACCTTATTGGCGTAGACGCCGGAGAAGGTGATGTGCTCCACCTGGTTGACGAATTTCTTCTTTGCGCCCTCCTGGGTGATGACCAGCTTGCCGTCCCGGCACTCGGTCTTCAGGCCCTTGGCCGTAAAGGTGCCGCAATAGACCACCTTCTTCGCGTTCTGGGTGATGTCGATGAAGCCGCCGGCGCCGGCCAGGCGGGTGCCGAACTTGGACACGTTCAGATCCCCGTTGGGCGCGGTCTCCGCCAGGCCCAGGAACGCCACGTCCAGGCCGCCGCCCTGGTAGAAGTCGAACTGCACATTGTGGTCCAGAATGGCCATGGAGTTGGCCGCCGCGCCGAACTGGGTGCCGCCGTAGGGAACGCCGGCGATGGAGCCGGCCTCCACGGTCAGGGTCATCTTGTCGGAGATGCCCTCCTCGGCCGCCACGTTGGCGATCTTCTCCGGCGCGCCGGTGCCCAGGTTCACGATGGCGTCCTGGGGCAGCTCCATGGCGGCCCGGCGGGCGATGATCTTCTTGGCGTCCAGGGGGATGGGGGGGATGGCGTCCACAGGGATGCGGAACTCGCCTGTCAGCGCCCCGTCATAGGGCATGCCCAGACACTGCATGTTGTCCTCGTCGGAGCCCACCACGATGGCGTCCACATAGATGCCGGGGATCTTCACCAGCTTGGGGTCCAGGGTGCCGCCCTGGACGATCTTTTCCACCTGAACGATGACCTTGCCGCCGGAGTTTTTGGTGGCCTGGCACTGGGCGGTCACGTCCAGAGGGCCGATCTCCCGGTGTACGGTGCAGTTGCCGTACTCGTCGGCATAGGAGCCGCGCACGAAGCAGACGTTGATGGGGAAGCCCTTGTACAGCAGCCGCTCCTCGCCCTCGATCTCGATGAGCTTCACCAGATCCTCCTTGGTGAAGCTGTTCAGCTTGCCGCCGCCGTTGCGGGGGTCGGCAAAGGTGTACAGCCCCACATGGGTGATGGTGCCGATGTTATGGGCGGCGATGTCCCGGTACATGTGGGTGATGACGCCCTGGGGCAGGTTGTATGCCTCGATCTTGTTGGCAAGGGCCAGGTCGCCCAGCTTGGGAGCCCGGTCCCAGTGGCCGCCCACCACCCGCTTGACCATGCCCTCATGGCCGTAGTGGTCGCCGCCTGTGCCGTCCCGGTGGCCCTGGCCGGCCGCGAAGAACAGCGTCAGATCCCGGGGGTGGCCGGTCTGGAGGAAGCGCTCTTCCAGAGCCTTGCTCAGCGCCTCCGGGCAGGCGCAGCTGACGAATCCGCCGGTGGAGATGGTGTCGCCGTCGTTGACCATCAGCGCCGCTTCCTCGGCGGTGATGACTTTTACTCTCTTCATGCCTCGTTCCCCTTGCTTATTTATTCTGGAAGTGCTTTTCCTTCCGCTTTTCCAAAAACGCGCCCATGCCCTCTTTCTGGTCGGCGGTGGCGTAGCACATGGCGAACAGCTCGTTCTCCAAGGCGATGCCGTCGTCGATGTCCATCTGCATGCCCCGGTCGATGCAGGCCTTGGCATACTTTACGGCGATGGGGGCGTTGGCGGTGAAGCTCTTGGCCATGGCGATGGCGCCGCTGATCAGCTCCTCGGGGGGATACACGGCGTTGGCCAGCCCGATCTGTACGGCCTCCTCCGCGCCGATGGTCCTGCCGGAGAAGATCAGCTCCTTGGCCTTGGCGACGCCCACCCGGCGGGGAAGGCGCTGGGTGCCGGAGAAGCCCGGGGTGATGCCCAGTCCCACTTCCGGCTGGCCGAACTTGGCGCCGCCCTTGCCCTCGGCGTTGGGGCCGGCGGCCAGGATGATATCGCAGCTCATGGCCAGCTCGCAGCCGCCGCCCAGGGCGAAGCCGTTCACAGCGGCGATGGTGGGGATCTCCAGCTTCTCGATGCGGCGCATCAGGGCGCTGCCCCGGCGGCCCCAGGCGCGGCCGGCGGCCACATCCATGGGGTACTGCTCGCCGATGTCGGCGCCGGCCACGAAGGAGCGGCCCTCGCCGGTGATGATCAGCGCGCCCAGCCCGGCGTCCTGCTCGATCTCGGTGACGGCCTGCTCCAGCTCGGCGATGACCGTGGAGTTCAGCGCGTTCAGGGCCTTGGGCCGGTCGATGGTAAGGATGCCGATATTGTCCTGCTTTTCATAGCGGATGGTGGTATACATGATGCTTCCTCCTTATTATAGATGCGGGGAAGGATATGACAGCGGGCGCGGTCATATCCTTCCGGTTTTAACAGCTCAGTAGCACTTGCGGTAGATGGCCTCTTCGCTGGCCAGGTCAAAGGGATAGTAGGCGTTGGTCATCAGCCGCTGCTGATTGGCCTCCACAGACAGGGGGAAGGCCTTGAAATCGGCCTCGGTGAAGCCGCAGTCCCGCAGCGGCCGCAGAGGCAGGATCCGCTGCAGCAGCGCGTTCAGCGTCGGGATGGCGTCCTTCGCTTCGCATCCCACGATGGAGGCGATCAGCTCCTTGAACTTCATGATCTCCCCGTCGGGGTTGTGCTCGTCATAGTAGTCCAGGATGGCGCCGAAGAGCATATAGTTGCTCTCGCCGTGGGGCACGTGATAGGTGCCGCCCAGAGGGAAGCTCATGCCGTGCACCGGGCCGCAGCCGGCCTTCAGGAAGGCGATGCCCGCGTAGAAGGAGGCGGTGACGAACTGGTCCATGTACTCGAACCGGGCCTCCTGGCCCTTCTCGTCCAGCAGCTTGAAGCCCTTGAGGATCAGCTCCATGGCCTTGACGGAGAACAGCTCCGAAGTCATGGTCTTCCGGTGGGGGGAGAGGAAGGACTCGGTGGCGTGGACCAGCGCGTCGATGGCGGAGCAGGCAAAGGGCTTGTAGGGCAGGGTCCGCAGCAGATCCGGGATCAGGCAGACCTTGTTGGGGATGATGTCGTCGGAGACCAGGCCCAGCTTGGTCTCGCCGCCGGTGAGCACGCCGTCCTTCTCGTCCTTGACGATGGCCACGGAGATGTTGGTGCACTCGGAGCCGGTGCCGCAGGTGGTGGGCACGGCGATGACGTCCTTCTCATGGATCACGGGGAAGCGCTTGAAATACAGGTTATGTACCGTGTCGGGCCGCTTGCAGCCCAGCAGCTTGCACAGATCCATGATGGCGCCGCCGCCCACGGCGATGACCCGGTCATAGCTGTCGTAGGGGATGGCGTCGTACATGGTCTGGATCATGGCCTCGCTGGGTTCGCCGGCGCCGAACTTCTCTTGGAAGACGTACTGGCAGGGCAGGCCCAGCTCCTCCATGAAGGGGTGATAGATGAACTCGTTGGTGAGCACCACGTCCCGCTCGTTGAGCTTGAACTGCTCCGCCATCTGGGCGAAGGTGCCGAACTTGTACACGGTGGGGGCGAAGATGATCTCTCTCTTGTCCGCCATCAGAGCGGCGGAAAATGCGTCCATAGCCATTGATGATCCTCCTGATTATGATTTGCGGGCGATGGCGCGCTTCACAGCGGCCTCGATGTCGGCGGCCCGCAGGCCGTATTCATCCATCAGAAAACTCTGGGGACCCACCTGGCCGAACCGGTCCTGTACGCCCACGAACTCCTGGGGCACGGGATGGTCCTTGGCCAGGCAGCTGGCCACCGCGGCGCCCAGGCCGCAGGTGACGTTGTGGTTCTCCGCCGTGACGACGCAGCCGGTCTCGGCGGCGGCCTTGCGGACCAGGGCCTCGTCCAGGGGCTTCCAGGTGAACATATCGATCACCCGGATCGTTATGCCCTGGGCCTGAAGGGATTCGTATGCCTTTAGGGCCTCGTCCACCATGATGCCCGAGCAGATGACGGCGCAGGCGTCCTCGCCGCTTTCGTGCAGCACCACGCCCTTGCCGATCTCAAACTGGGAGCCCGGGGCATAGACCTGGATCACGTCCTTGCGGACGAAGCGGGTATAGCTGACGCCCTGGGTGTGGGCGAGGCTGTGCATGACGCTGTACAGCTGGTCATAGTCGCAGGCGTCGATCACCGTGGTCTGGGGGATGGACAGATACATCCCCGCGTCCTCCAGAGGCATATGGGTGCCGCCGTTGAACGCGGCGGTGACGCCCGCGTCGGAGCCCAGCACGTGCACGGTCAGGCCCGCGTAGGCCGCGGACATATAGATCTGGTCATAGCACCGGCGGGAGGAGAAGGTGCCGAAGGAGTGGAAAAACACGTTCTTGCCCGTGGCGGCCAGACCCGCGCAGACCCCGGCGGCGTTGGCCTCGGCGATGCCGGCCTGGATGGCCCGGTCGGGATGCTTTTTCCACAGGCCCTTGGTATTCAGACAACCCATCAGGTCGCAGTCCACGTAGCAGACCGACGGATCGGCGTCCATCAGCTCCTCCAGGGTGGTGACGATGGCGTCCCGACTGGCCCGGGCGTCCTTTTCATGCTTCGCGATCAGCTTGATGTTCATATTCATGCCCTCCTTTACGCCTGCCTGGCCGCTTCCAGGGCCTGCTCCGCCGCCTGAAGGGCCTCGGCCCACTGTTCCTCGTTGGGCTGGGAGCTGTGGGCGTGGCTGCTCTCGGCGAAGGTGGCTCCCTTGCCCTTGCAGGTGTTCAGCACGATGCAGCTGGGGGAGCCCTTATGGGCCAGGGCGGCTTCCAAGGCGTGATAGATGGCCGCCACGTCGTGGCCGTCCACCTGCTGGGTATACAGGCCGAAGGCCGCTACCTTTCCGGGCAGGTCGCCGTGGTCCAGGATCTCGGCGGTGGGGCCGTCCAGCTGGTAGCCGTTCATGTCCAGGAACACCACCACGTTGTCCAGCTTGTGGGCCGCGGCAAAGTGGAACGCTTCCCAGACCTGGCCCTCGTCGGCCTCGCCGTCGCCCACCACTAGGTAGACCCGGCTGTCACGGCCGTCCAGCTTGTTGCCCAGGGCGGCGCCCATGGCGCTGGAGGCCCCCTGGCCCAGAGAGCCGGTGGTCAGATCCACGCCGGGGGTCAGCAGCCGGTCGGTGTGGCTGGGGAAGCGGGTGTGGGGATGGTTGAGGGTATAGGCCTGCTCCAGGGGGTAATAGCCCATCAGGCCGAAGGTGGCGTAAGCCGCCGGCCCCGCGTGGCCCTTGGAGAGAACGAGCCAGTCCCGGTCGGGCCAGCGGGGGTCCTTGGGATCGAAGCGCATGGCCGCGCCGTACAGCACCGCCAGCATCTCCGCCAGATCCACCGAGCCGCCCACGTGGCCGAAGCCCCGGGAGTGGATGACCTTCAAGGTTTCCAGCCGGATCTGGGCCGCCAGGATATTGAGCTGCTTTACGTTCAGATCTTTCATACAATCCTTCCTTCTGCGGCCGGGCCGCAAAGTCGTTGAGCGGGTGGATCACATATACAGCGCGGGCTTGTCCATGGCCTCCACTTTGTAGAACTGGGAGGTGCCGCGGGAGGCGTTCAGCGCGTCGCCCGCCACGCAGGCCACATAGCCGTCCCAGGCGGAGGGACCGGTGAGCTTCCCGGCGTGGACGGACTCCACCCACTTGATCATCTCGATGTCGTACGCCTCGATGAACCGCTCTTTCCAGTCGGTCATGATGGGCATGGATTCGGCGGGCCGGACGCTGTCCCAGCCGGAGGGACGGGAGCGGCAGACCACCGCGTAGGGGTCGGGCAGCTTCACGGTGCCGTTTTCGCAGACCACCTCGCACTGGATATCGTAGCCGTAGCCGTCGGCCACCTGGACCTCCACGTCGATGAAGCAGCCCTTCTTGGTGCGCATGAGCATGACCTGGGGGTTGTCGTAGCCCTTGTTGGAGTTGGCGGACTGGCGCACCTTTACGCACTGCACGTCCTCATACTCGTCGTCCAGCAGCCACCGGCAGATGTCCAGCTCATGGATGGCCACGTTGGTGACGCCGTTTTCGGTCTTGAAGCCCGGGCCCTGGGAGACGTTGCGGTGGCAGGCCTTGATGAGCAGGGGCGCGCCCAGCTCGCCGGATTCGATGATCCGCTTCATCTCGGCATAGCCCCGGTCATAGTGGCGCATGAAGCCCACCTGGACCTTCCGCTGGCCGATCTCCAGCTCCCGGCGGATGATGTCCTCGCAGTCGGCGGCGTTCTGGCTCAGGGGCTTTTCGCAGAAGCACCACTTCTCCTCGGCCAGGGTCTTCATCACGTAGTCGTGGTGGGTGGGGTCGATGGAGGTGATCATGACGGCCTCCACCTCCGGGTCCTTGATCATGCCGTCGCAGTCGCTGCCAAAGGAGCGGATGCCGTATTTCGCGGCGGTGTCGTCCGCGGCGGCGGCCACATAGTCGCTGACGGCCACCACGGTGGCGCCGGGGACGGTCTCGATGATGCGGCGGCAATGATCCTTGCCAATGGCGCCGCAGCCGATGATGCCGATCTTCAAAACTTTATCCATGTTTGAGCCTTCCTTCATTATATATGATATGTAGATTTTCAGGGATATCAGAACTTGCGCGCGTCCTTCACGTGGGCCAGATGGTCGGCGTAGGCCGCCACGTTCTCCGGCCGCTGGGAGACCTCGGTGTCGCCTACCCGCCACCAGGAGCCATAGCCGTCGGTCATGGTCTTGGGGAGGACCTTGATGTCGATGAGCACGGGGACGTTCTTCACCTTCTTGGCCGCCTCCACCGCGTCCGCAAGCTCGGCCATGGTCCGGGCCTGGAAGCTGACGCAGCCATAGGCCTCCGCCACCTTGGCGTAGTTGATGTCCATGAACGGGCCGTTCAGACCGCCGTCCTTGCTGCGGCTGCGCAGCTCCGTGACCAGGGTCTTGTTGCCGTGGCCCACCTGCAGGTTGTTGATGCAGCCGAAGCTGGCGTTGTCGAACAGGCACACCACGATCTTCTTGTGCTCCTGCACGGCGGTGATGAGCTCCCCGTGGAGCATGTTGAAGCTGCCGTCGCCGCAGAAGGAGTAGACCTCGTGCTCGGGGCCCACGGCCAGCTTGACGCCCAGAGCGCCGGCGACCTCGTAGCCCATGGTGGAGTAGCCGTATTCCATGTTGTAGGTGTCCCGGCCCACGGCCCGCCACATGCGCTGCATGTCGCCGGGCAGGGAGCCGGCCGCGCCGATGGCCACGTCCTCGTCGTCCATGACGGCGTTGATGTATCCCAGAGCGGCGGTCTGGGTCAGCTCCGTGTGCAGGTCATGGGCGAAGCGCCGGGCGGAGCCGGCGTTGGCGTCGTTGATCTCCGGCTTCCAGGAGTCCTTGTCCTCGAAGCGGATGCCGTCCAGCCGCTCCAGCTCCTTGAACCACTTGGCCTGGGCCTTCTTCACCTCGTCGGTGTAGGGGGCCTTGTAGCCGCCCAGCTTTTTCAGCAGCCGGGGCAGGGCGTCCTTGGCGTCGGCCACCACGGGGACGGCCTCCATCTTCAGGGCCTGGAACTGGCTGACGTTGATGTTGACGAACTTGCAGTTATCCTTGAAAAGCCACTTGGAGCTGGTGGTGAAGTCGGTATAGCGGGTGCCCACGCCGATGACCAGATCCGCCTTCTTGGCGATCTCGTTGGCGGCGGAGCCGCCGGTGACGCCCAGGCCGCCCAGGTTCAGGGGGTGGGTCCACTCGATGGCGCTCTTGCCGGCCTGGGTCTCGGCGAAGGGGATGCCGGTGGCCTCGGCAAAGGCGCGGAATTCCTCATGGGCCTCGGAGTAGCGCACGCCGCCGCCGCATACCAGCAGGGGGCGCTTGGCATTTTGGATGGCCGCCGCCGCCTCGTCCAGCGCCGCCTCGGTGGCCGGCCGGCGCTCCAGGCGCCAGACCCGCTTGGCGAAGAAGCTGACAGGATAGTCGTAGGCCTCGCCCTCCACGTCCTGGGGCATGGCGACGCACACCGCGCCGGTGTTGGCCGGGTCGGTGAGGGTGCGGAACGCGGAGATCATGGCGCTCATCAGCTGCTCGGGCCGGACGATGCGGTCCCAGTAGCGGCACACGGCCTTGAACGCGTCGTTGGTGGAGATAGAGAGGTTGTAGGTATGCTCCACCTGCTGGAGCACCGGATCGGGCTGGCGGCAGGCATAGGTGTCGCCGGGCAGCACCAGAACGGGGATGTTGTTGGCGGTGGCGGTGCCGCAGGCGGTGACCATGTTGGCCGCGCCGGGGCCGATGGAGCTGGTGACGGCGAAGATCTGCTTGCGCTTCATCTGCTTGGCGAAGGCCACGGCGGCCTGGGCCATGCCCTGCTCGTTCTTGCCCTGGTAGATCTCCAGATGCTTGGCCTCCTGGCTCAGCGCCTGGCCAAGGCCCACTACGTTTCCGTGGCCGGGGATCATGAACACGCCCCGGACGAAACGGCTCTGGACGCCGTCCACGTCGATGTACTGGTTTTCCAAAAACCGTACCAGCGCCTGGGCCATAGTCAAACGAACGGTTTTCACTGGGATACCTCCTTATATAAAAATATAATTAGGGTTCACGTGAAGGGCCTCAGCCCTGGAAGATATGCTCGTTGGCGTCCGGCTTCCAAAGCCAGGCGTGCTCGGGGTCGTCGATCCGGGTCTTCAGCCAGGGGTCCCCGTCCAGGTGCCGGATGCCCCAGGCGTAGCACATGGCGTAGCCCGGCGCGGCGGCCTGGGAGTGGAAGCCGTGGTTGATGACGGCGCAGCCGTTGTGGCCGGTCCGGAAGATCTCCCCATTGGCAAAGCCCGCGCCGAAGCCGTCGGGATAGTCGAAGCGGTAGAAATACACCTCCGGCTGGGGATGGTGGTGGGGGGGATAGGAGGACCACTTGCCGGGGAAGTTGAGCACCTCGCCCAGGACCATGTTGGAGAAGGGGGCGTTGTCGTAATCAAAGAAGGTCTTGATCTCCCGGCGCATGCAGCCCATCAGCTCCCCGCTGGCGCCGGCATGCTGCACCTGCACGTCCTCGGGGGCGTACATGACGGGGGCGTAGTCCGTGCCGTTCACGGTCTGCTGGATGTACAGCTCGCTGTGGCCGTGGGCGGTGAGAACGATCCGGGTGCGCCGGGGCGCCAGCAGGCAGAAGGCCTCGTAATGGAAGCAGTCGGGCCGGTGGGCCTCCACGGTGCGGCCGGCCCATTCATAGGTCACGTCCCCCTCGAACAGCAGCACGGCGGTCTCCTTTTCCGCCTCGTCGATCACATAGGTGTCGCCCGGTTCCAGGAGGAGCAGGCCCACGTCCATCTGGGTGCCCATGTCGTCCGCGGCCGCGTCGATGTAGGCGTTGTAGCCGCGCTTCAGTTCCGCGTTCTTATTGAAATAACTCATGCCGGCCTCCTTTAAAGCCCTGTATGCTCGTGGATGTATCTGCGGCCCTTGATGGCGTACTCCAGCGGCTCGGCCTTGGCCGGGTCCTGCTCGGCCTCCACCAGCAGCCACCCCTGATAGCCGGCCTGGGCCAGCACCTGGAACACGGGATCAAAGTCCACGTCCCCGTCCCCGGGGACGGTGAAAGCGCCGCTGCGCACCGCCTGCAGGAAACTCAGGCCCTTGCTCTTCACCTCGGCTACCACCGGCAGGCGCATATCCTTCAGATGCACGTGGCCCACCCGGTCCACATACTTTTTCAGCATGGCCAGAGGGTCCTCGCCGGCGAAGGTGAAATGGCCGGTGTCATAGCACAGGAAGACGTACCGGGGATCGGTGTTGGCCATCATCCGGTCGGTCTCGGCGCTGGTCTGCACCACGGTGCCCATATGGTGGTGGAAGCACAGCTTGAAGCCCCGGTCCGCCGCGATCTTGCCCAGGGTGTTCAATCCGGCGCAGAAACGGTCCCACTCGCCGTCATCCATCACATGCTTGTGTCCGCCGGTGAGGATGGGCACGTCCATTTTGCCCTGGATGGAATAGCTCTGTTCGCTGACGTTGATCCGGTTGGCGCCCACGGCGGACAGGAAGTCCAGATTGGCGGTAAAGTCCGCGATCTCCTCCTCCATGGGGCGGGTCAGGATGAAGGACGAGTACCAGCGGCTGGCGATGCGCATGCCCCGCAGGTCCAGAGCCTTTTTCAGCTCCGCCGGGTCCTTGGGGTACTTGTTGCCGATCTCGCAGCCGGTGAACCCGGCCAGGGCCATCTCGCTGACGGTCTGCTTGAACGTGTTCTCCGCGCCCAGCTCCGGCATATCGTCGTTGCACCAGCCGATGGGCGCGATGCCCAGAGAAACGGTCTTGGGGTCGAACATTGGGATCTGCCTCCTTATATGGATAGGGTGTGTCCACTCCACAGGCGGACGGCGCTCCGCTGCCGGCAGGTATGAGGGCCTACCGGAACGGACGTTTTTATACACGATAAAAATACCACCGCGCCCCCTGAAAAAGCAACGGTTTTTATATCCCGCCCCACATTTTTTACGATTTAGCCAAAGGGACAGGCGAAAATTCTGTCATATGCACAGAATTTATTTTTTGGAGAGCGCCGGGGACGGCTGCGCCGCTGGGCGGGACGAAACAGCACAAAAATATTGCATTAAATTATGCGCAAATCGGACCCGGAGAAAAAGGGAGGGAAACTGGATGTTTTGCACAAAACAGGAAATCTGGCTTGGTGAAAAGCGTACAGAAATGCAAGTTCGTATTGATTTCAGTTGTGCAATGTGATAAAATGACCCCAACTTACCGGAAACAGCCGCTCAGAGGTGGAAAAAACCGTTTGCGGGCGCGACCGCCCGCGGCCAGGCGGAAAAGATATGGCACGGTTTTTTGCGCAAAGATTTGAGGGTTTTTCCGGATATTTATCCGTAAAGGAGAAGAAGAAAACATGAAAAAGATCCTTGCACTGATGCTGGCCCTGCTGATGGTCCTGTCCCTGGCCGCCTGCGGCGGCGGTGGGTCTGAGTCCAAGGAACCGGCGGCCGAAGGGGAGGAGTACAACATCTCCGTCATCCTGAAGACCACCGCCTCCGAGTACTGGGGCTATGTGGTCGCCGGCGCCAACGCCTATATGAAGGACCACCCCAATGTGCACGTCGAGGTCAAGGGCGCTACCTCCGAGACCGCTTATGACGAGCAGCAGAACATGATCGAGACCGATATGGCCAACGCGGACATCGACGGCTACGTCATCGCCCCCCTGCAGGCGGACATGGTCGCCAACATGATCGCCGGCCAGACCAAGCCCATCGTGGCTGTGGACACCGACATCGACGCTCCCGAGGTTCTGTCCTTCGTGGGCACCGGCAACGAGGCCGCCGGCAAGCTGGGCGGCCAGGCCGCTGCGGAGCTGGCCAAGGAGCGCGGCTGGGAAGAGATCTACTGCATCGAGATCGCCGGCGTGCAGGGCGACTCCACCAACGAGGCCCGTATGGCCGGCTATAAGGCTGGCATCGAGGCCGCCGGCGGCACCTTCCTGTCCGACGAGGTCCAGTACGCCAACGCCGTGGCCGACCAGGCTACCACCTGCATGGAAGCCATCATGCAGAACCATCCCGAGGGCATCGCCGTCATCTGCGCCAACAACGACGACATGGCCATGGCCGCTGCCCGTGCCGCTGCCGGCAACGAGGCTTATGCCAACACCGTGTTCCTGGGCTTCGACGGCATCCAGTCCGCCTGCAACTCCATCCTGGCCGGTGAGGAGACCATGAGCGTCTGCCAGCAGGGCTATGAGATGGGCTACAACTCCGTGGACGCCGTGGTCCGCGCCCTGCAGGGCGAGACCCTGGAGGAGTTCATCGACGCCGGCGCCAGCATCGTCGACCCCGACACCGCCCAGGAGCGTCTGGAGCTGCTCCAGAGCTACCTCAAGTGATCCCCTGGCAAAACATATCCCTATAAGCGACTGACATAAGGTCGGGCCCCATCCCGGAGCATCTGGGGTGGGGTCCTCTGCCTTATCCGGGCCCCAGGCGGCCCGGCGGGCGGACCCCAGGCCCGCCCATCCGCCCCGGGAGGTCCTCCCTTCCCCGGCGAGAAAGAAGAGGAGGTGAACCCACAAGTTGGCAGAAGCGGAATATATAGTTGAACTGAGAGACGTGACCAAGCGTTTTCCCGGCGTGGTGGCCCTCAGCCACATGCACCTGGCCGTGAAGCCCGGTGAGATCCACGGTCTGATCGGCGAGAACGGCGCGGGCAAATCCACGCTGATCAAGGTCCTCACCGGCGTGCACATGGCGGACGAGGGCGAGATATACGTCAACGGCGAGAAGATGGTGTTCCACAACCCCAACCAGTCCACCGCCGCGGGCATCGCCTGCGTGTACCAGGAGCTGAACATCGAGAAGCTCCTGAGCGTGACGGACAACATCTTCATCAACAAGTGGCTGAAAAAGGGCGTCCTGCTGGACTATGAGAGCATGCACGCCAAGGCGAAGGAGGTCATGGCCAGCCTGGGCCAGGACATCGACCCCCGCAAGGCGGCGGGCACCTTCGGCATGGGCGTACAGCAGATGATAGAGATCGCCAAGGCCGTGCTGATCGACGCCAAGATGATCATCATGGACGAGCCCACGTCCTCCCTGGGCGAGCGGGAGGTGGAGCAGCTGATGCGCACCTGCCGTGAGCTGAAGAGCCGGGGCATCGGCATCCTGTTCGTGTCCCACAAGCTGGAGGAGCTGTTCGAGCTGTGCGACCGGGTGACGGTGATCCGGGACGGCGAGTACATAGACACCCGGGACATCGGCGACTGGACCAACGACTCGCTGATCACCGCCATGGTGGGACGGACCCTGGAGAACCAGTTCCCCAAGGAGTTCGGCCAGAAGGGCGAGTGCATGCTGAAGGTGGAGGACCTGGAGATAGGCGGCGTGCTCCACGGCGTGAGCTTCGAGGCCTATGGCGGGCAGATACTGGGCCTGAGCGGCCTGGTGGGCGCGGGCCGCACGGAGGCGGTGCGTGCCATCTTCGGCGCCGACCCTCTGGACGGCGGCAAGATCTTCGTCCACGGCAAGCAGATGAAGCTCAAGAGCCCCAAGCAGGCCATCGCGGCGGGCATTGCCCTGCTGACCGAGGACCGGAAGGGCTCCGGCCTGGTCCTGCCGGAGAGCATCCGCACCAACCTCATCCTGTCCAGCTTCAAAAGGCACTCCGACGGGCTGTTCCTCAATGAGAAGCGGATAGAGGAGAACGGCCAGGACAAGATCGACTCTCTGCGGATAAAGACCCCTTCCATCGACGAGATCGTCGGGCAGCTGTCTGGCGGCAACCAGCAGAAGGTGGTCATCGGCAAGTGGCTCAATGCCGAGGCAGACATCTACATCTTCGATGAGCCCACCCGCGGCATCGACGTGGGCGCCAAGGTCGAGGTCTACAACGTTATGAACAGCCTGGTCAAGGCTGGAAAATGCGTCATCATGATATCCTCTGAAATGCCGGAGATCCTGGGCATGAGCGACCGCGTGGTGGTCATGCGCGGCGGCAGGGTCATGGCCACCGTGGACCGGGACAGCAAGCATTTCAACCAGGAGGACATCATGAAGGCAGCTTGGGGAGGGAGTTTAGATGACGAAAACTAAGAAAAAGAGCGGCGGCCTGCAACTGGGCACCATCCTGGCGTTGATCATCATGTGCGCTTTCCTGGCCATCACCAACAAGAACTTTTACAATGCCAGCAATATCATGAGCATCCTGAAGCAGACGGCCTTCAATGCCTTTTTGGCCACGGGCATGCTGCTGTGCCTGATCACTGCGGGCATCGACCTGTCCGTGGGCGCCAACGCGGTGTTCTGCGCCTGCCTGATGGGCGCGCTGAAGGAGATGGGCGTGAACAACGGCATCCTGCTGATGCTCATCGCCATCGTCGCCGGCGGCTTGATCGGCTTCATCAACGGCACCCTGCTCACCCGCCTGCACCTGCCGCACCCCTTCGTGTCCACCCTGGGCATGAAGAACGTGCTCTGGGGCCTGGCCCTGGTGGTCACCGGCAGCAAAATGATCAACAACTTCCCCAATTCCGTGCAGTTTCTGGGCAAGCAGACCATCGGCAGCTGGGGCGGCGGTTTCCCCGTGGGCTTCATCGTAGTGCTGGTGGTGTACGTCGTCATGCACATCTTTTTGAGCCGCACCTCGCTGGGCCGCTCCATCTACTGCGCCGGCGGCAACATGGAGGCCACCCGTCTGTCCGGTATCAATACCGCCAACGTTCTGACCTTCTGCTATACCATGTCCGGCGTGATGGCCGCTCTGGCCGGCATCTACTCCATTGGTCGGTCCGGCATCTGCAACGGCGCCAATGCTACCCAGCCCTATGATACGGACGCCATCGCGGCCTGCATCATCGGCGGCGCCTCCTTCACCGGCGGCAAGGGCACCATGTTCGGCACCATGCTGGGCTGCCTGATCATTGCCGTGCTGCGCAACGGCTTCACCCTGCTGGCCATCGACTCCTCCGTCCAGAACATCGTTCTCGGCCTGGTGATCATTATGGCCGTGCTGATGGACGTGATCCGCGCCCGGATGGAGGCCAAGCGCCGCCGTCTGGCCGCCGGCAAGTGAACCCTCTCCCGGCACGAACAAAGCAAACAAGACCGAGGGCTCGGTGTGAATGCTCACGCCGAGCCCTTCTGATAGTAAGGAGAACGCCATGAAAAAACTGAAAATAGGCATCGTGGGCCTGGGCCGGCTGGGCAAGGTCCATGCTGCCAACATCGCCTACAAGATATCCAACGCCGAGCTGACGGCCGCCTGCTCCATCGTGCCCGCGGAGCTGGAATACGCCAAGGCGGAGCTGGGCGTCACGGACGTGTACACCGACTATAAGGAGATGCTGGCCAAGGCGGACATCGACGCGGTGGTCATCGTCACCACCTCCTCGGAGCACTGTTGGCAGATCGAGGCCGCCCTGGACGCGGGCAAACACGTCTTCTCCGAGAAACCCCTGGGAGTGGACGTGGCACAGTGCAAGCAGGCGGAGGCCGCCGTGGAGCGCCACCCCGACCGCACCTTCATGCTGGGCTTCATGCGCCGGTACGACGCCTCCTATGCCTACGCCAAGAAGAAGATAGACGCCGGCGAGATCGGCACCCCTTACCTGGTGAAAGCCACGGGCATCGACCCGGAGGCAGCCGTCCAGGGGGCGATACGCTTCGCCAAGACCTCCGGCGGCATCTTTCTGGACATGGCCATCCACGACATCGATCTGATGCGGTGGTTTTTGGGCAGCGAGGCCACGGAGGTGTACGCCATGGGCGCCACCTTCAAGCACCCGGAGTTTAAGGAAGCCGGCGACGACGAGACCGGCGTGGCGGTCTATAAGTTTGAAAACGGCGCCATGGGCATCACCCATGTGGGCCGCACCGCCCCCCACGGCTACCATGTAGAGACCGAGATCGTGGGCACCGAGGGCACCATCCGCATCTCCGCCGTGCCGGAGAAGAATCTGGCCCGGCTGTACAATGCCAACGGCGTGTGCACCGAGTGCGTGCAGGGGTTCCCGGAGCGGTTCGCGGACGCTTATCTGGCAGAGCTGGAGGAATTCGTCAGCTGCGCCCTGGAGGGCCGGCAGCCCGGCGTGAGCGTCTATGACGGCACAAAGTCCACCCTCATTGGCTACGCCACCACCGAATCCTGGAAGACCGGCAAGGCCGTGAAGATCGGATAAAGAAACACAGCACACATTGGCGAAACAGTGCCGCCGCACCGCGTGTTAACGAGCGTAAGCGAGTTTGCGCGGGCGGCGGTACCGCTGCAGAGAGCGCCGACGATACTTTCTGCGGCATTTGCTCTTGCGCGGCGGCGGGCAAACGCGCTATGATACAGAAAAACCTTGCGAGGCGTAGACATGATCCGGGACAAGAGCTTTTACCGCACCTTTTTCTCCCTGGCCCTGGCGTTGGCGCTGCAAAATCTGCTGACCCACGGCGTGAATATGATGGACACGCTGATGCTGGGCCGGTACAGCCAGCAGGCCATGAGCGGCGTGAGCCTTTGCAACCAGATCCAGTTTCTCCTGCAGATGCTGGTGGTGGGCGCGGGGGAGGGGGTCGTGGTGCTGGGCAGCCAGTACTGGGGCCAGGACCGGCTGGAGCCGATCCCCCATATCATCGGCGTGGCGCTGCGCTGCGGCGTGGCGCTGGCGGCGGCGCTGTTCATCGCCGTGTCGGTCTTTCCCATGGGGATACTGCGCCTGCTCTCCAGCGACGAGGCGGTGATCGCCCAGGGCGCGGCCTATTTCCGCATCATCCGATGGACCTATATCCTCTTCACCGTCACCAATATCCTGGCGGCCAGCCTGCGCTCCGTGGGGGTGGTCCGCATCGGGTATGTGATCAGCTTTTCCACCCTGTGCATCAACGTGGGGCTCAACTGGCTTTTGATCTACGGCCGGCTGGGCTTTCCGGAGCTGGGGGTCCGGGGCGCGGCCGTGGCCACCCTGGTGAGCCGGACGGTGGAGCTGGGGATCGTGGCGTATTATCTGAAATTCCGGGAGAAGAAACTGGACCTGACGGGGAGAAAGCTGGCCTTTCCCGATAAGAGCTATCGGGGGGACTATTTCCGGGTGTGCGCCCCGGTGCTGGTCAACCAGGCCATGTGGGGCGTGGCGCAGATGGTCCAGACCGGCATCCTGGGACACCTGGGAGGGGACGCCACCGCCGCCAACGCCCTGGCGGTACAGCTGTTCCAGGTGCTGAGCGTGATATGCTACGGCGCGGCCTCCGCCGCGGCGATCCTGGTGGGCAAGACCGTGGGCGCGGGACAGCGGGAGCGGCTGCGGCCGCTGGTGAACACGCTGCAGGCGCTGTTCATCGCCATCGGCTTGGCGTCCGGGGGAGCCATCCTCCTGGCGGGGCGGCCGCTGCTGGCCCTCATGGGCGGGAGCCTCACCGGCCCGGCCCGGGCGCTGGCGAAGCAGTTCATCGCCATCCTGGCTTTGTGCACCGTGGGCACGGCCTATCAGATGGCCTGCGACAACGGCATCATCCGGGGCGGGGGCGACACCGCCTTCAGCGCCAGGATGAACCTGATCTCCATGTGGCTGATCGTGGTGCCCCTGGCGGCCATGGCGGCCTTCTGGTGGAAGCTGCCCGCGGCGGCGGTATTTTTCCTGCTGAAATGGGATCAACTGTATAAGATCATCCCCGTGGCGATCCGCCTGCACAGCTTCAAATGGGTGCGCTCCGTCACCCGGCCGAACGAAAATTTGAATGAAAATTGATAAATTTTCGTAAAGACGGCGAAAAACTTTCCGGAAATTTCCGAAGCGCAAAAGGGACTGGCCTCTCAAATCTCACAATTTTAAAAAGTTCGAAATGTAGAAAATGCTGAAAATCTGATTTCTGGGGCAAAATGATTGACGAAAAGTCAATGCCTTGATATAATTTTGTGCGTATTGGACAACGGAAACGTGTCCGATGTCTAAGCGAAAGGAGAGTCCCAATGTGAAAAGGAAGAGAGAGCGCAGGCCGTTCAATCCCATCCGGCTGAAGAACCAGATCCTGAACGTGGTGAAAAACCCGTTCAACATGATCGTGGCCGTCAGTCTGGTGGTCCTGTTCTGCCTGATCGTCATTCCCCTGCTGCAGATGATCGCCACCACCTTCACTGTGGCCAAGGGCGAGCTGCGCCGTATCCGCGGCGCGGAGGTGGGCGACTTCACGCTGTACTACTGGAAATACATCCTGACCAGCGGCATGGCCAGCGCCACTCTGTGGGGTCCGCTGAAGAACTCTCTGGTGGTGGGATTTTTCACTGTGCTGGTTTCCGTGCCTCTGGGCTCCGTGCTGGGCTGGCTGATCGTCCGGTCCGACATCCCGGGAAAGAAGCTGTTGGGCATGCTGGTGGTCATCCCCTACATGGTCCCCTCCTGGTGCAAGGCCCTCAGCTGGCTGGCGGTGTTCCGCAACGCCACGTCCGGTTCGCTGGGCTTTCTGGCGGGCCTGGGCATACCGATCCCGGACTGGCTGGCCTATGGCCCGGTGGCCATCGTGCTGTGCATGAGCCTGCACTATTACGCGTTTTCTTACATAAACGTGTCCTCCGCCCTGCGGAGCATCAACTCGGAGCTGGAGGAGATGGGCGAGATCTGCGGCGCCAATAAGGTCCAGATCCTCAAGTCCATCACCATCCCCCTGGTGCTGCCCAGCGTGCTCAGCTCCGTCATCATGACCCTGTCCAAATCCATCGGCACCTACGGCGTGGCGGCCAACCTGGGCAACCGGATCGGCTACTTCACGCTGGCCACCAAGATGAAGACCTTCATCAACGGCTCGCCCCAGGCGGTGGGCTACGCCATGAGCCTGGTGCT
>CANQUE010000014.1 GCA_947626905.1 uncultured Oscillospiraceae bacterium | reverse complement strand
GACGTGTCCGACATGGTGCTGCCCCTGGGCGCCACCATGCACATGGACGGCTCCTGCTTCTCCTGCGTGCTGAAGATCGCCTTCGTGCTGGGGGTGTTCGGCAAGGACATGGGCATCGGGATGCTGGTGCCGGTGGTGCTGGTGGCGGTGCTCAGCTCCGTGGGCATGAGCGGCGTGCCCGGCGGCGGCTACATCGGCGAGTACATCATCTGCTCCATCTTCTTCCCGGACCAGATGAGCATGGCGTTCCCCATCCT
Source organism: uncultured Oscillospiraceae bacterium (assembly GCA_947626905.1). GTDB lineage: Bacteria > Bacillota > Clostridia > Oscillospirales > Oscillospiraceae > CAJOIG01. Next base: position 42,040 of record CANQUE010000014.1, on the reverse strand, counting down.
GGTGGCCATCGGCAACCTGGTGGACCCGCCTGCCACCATGATCAACGCCGCCGGCGACTATGTGGTCAGCTACATCGTCAGCCGGTTCGTGGACGGGAAGGACTGGCTGCAGAAGAAGCTGCACAGCTCTCAGGCCGCCTGATCCGGACGCGGGATATCTCCCGGGCCGCGCCACATCCTGTGGTGCGGCCCGTGTCTTTTTGCCGGAAAATCGTCGCCCGCAAAAAAATTTTTTTGGCCGATCCCGGCGGTCATACTCATAAAATATTACAAAAATTTACGAAATTCCCTGTATTTTCAAGGGTTTGCGCCTTCTTCCCGAGGTAACAAAATATTGAAACGAAGACTATTGACAGGCACAAGATGTTGTGCTAGTATAGCATCCAGCAGCGTTATGTAACCGGTCGGCCCGGCCGGGAATGTGGGATATAGACCCAGCGAGAGGAGAGGCGGCGCGACATGAAGATCATCAAGAGAAACGGCTCGGAGGTCACCTTCGACATCACCAAGATCATCAATGCCATCACCAAGGCCAACGATGTGGTGGAGGATGATCTGCGTATGACAAACACCCAGATCCATCGGATCGCGGACTCTGTGGAGAAGAGCTGCGTGGAGCTGGGGCGTTCCCCTTCCGTGGAGGAGATCCAGGACATGGTGGAGGAGCAGATCATGGCTCACGGCGCCTACGAGGTGGCCAAGCGGTACATCACCTACCGCTATACCCGGAGCCTGGTCCGTCAGGCCAACACCACCGACGACCGCATCCTGGCCCTGATCGAGTGCAACAACGAGGAGGCCAAGCAGGAGAACTCCAACAAAAACCCGGTGGTCAACTCCACCCAGCGGGATTATATGGCCGGCGAGGTCAGCCGGGACATCACCAACCGCATCCTGCTGCCCCAGGACATCGTCCAGGCCCATGAGGACGGCATCATCCACTTCCACGACACCGACTATTATGCCCAGCATATGCACAACTGCGATCTGGTGAACCTGGAGGACATGCTCCAGAACGGCACGGTGATCACCGACACCCTGATCGAGCGGCCCCACAGCTTCGCCACCGCCTGCAACATCGCCACCCAGATCGTGGCCCAGGTGGCCTCCAACCAGTATGGCGGCCAGTCCATCTCCCTGGCCCATCTGGCCCCCTTCGTGCAGGTCAGCCGGGAGAAGATCCGCGCCATCGTCCGGGACGAGATCAGCACGCTGGGCGTGGTGCCCACCAGCGAGCAGGTGGATCAGATCGTGGAGAAGCGCCTGCGGGAAGAGATCCGCCGGGGCGTGCAGACCATCCAGTACCAGGTGGTGACGCTTTTGACCACCAACGGACAGGCCCCCTTCGTCACCGTGTTCATGTACCTTAACGAGGCCAAAAACGAGCAGGAGAAGCGGGACTTGGCCATCATCATCGAGGAGACCCTTCTGCAGCGCTATGAAGGCGTGAAGAACGAGCAGGGCATCTGGGTGACCCCCGCGTTCCCCAAGCTCATCTATGTGCTGGAAGAGGACAACGTGGAGGAGGGCACGCCTTACTACTACCTGACGGAGCTGGCAGCCAAATGCACCGCCAAGCGGATGGTCCCCGACTACATCTCCGAGAAGAAGATGCTGGAGCTGAAGGGCGATGTGTACACCTGCATGGGCTGCCGTTCCTTCCTGACGCCGGACCGCTTCACGGACGCCGGCATCGGCAACATCGCCAACGCCGGCAACTATGAGCCGGGCAAGCACAAGTATTACGGCCGCTTCAACCAGGGCGTGGTCACCATCAACCTGCCCGACGTGGCCCTATCCTCCGGCGGCAATCTGGAGAAGTTCTGGAAGATCTTTGACGAGCGGCTGGAGCTGTGCCACCGGGCGCTGATGTGCCGCCATGAGCGGCTGAAGGGCACCCTCTCCGACGCGGCCCCCATCCTGTGGCAGTACGGCGCCCTGGCCCGCCTGCAGAAGGGCGAGCCCATCGACAAGCTGCTGTACAACGGCTACTCCACCATCTCCCTGGGCTATGCGGGCCTTTATGAGTGCGTCAAGTACATGACCGGCAAGAGCCATACCGACCCCTCCGCCACGCCCTTTGCCCTGGAGATCATGCAGTATATGAACGCGGCCTGCAAGCGCTGGAAGGAGCAACACAACATCGACTTCTCCCTGTACGGCACGCCTCTGGAGAGCACCACCTACAAGTTCGCCAAGTGCCTGCAAAAGCGCTTCGGCGTCATCCCCGGCATCACGGACAAGGGCTATATCACCAACTCCTATCACGTGCACGTGACCGAGCAGATCGACGCGTTCACCAAGCTGAAGTTCGAGGCCCAGTTCCAGCACCTTTCTCCCGGCGGCGCCATCAGCTATGTGGAGGTGCCGGATATGCAGAACAACCTGGAGGCTGTGCTGCAGGTGATGCGGTTCATCTACGACAACATCATCTACGCCGAGCTGAACACCAAGAGCGACTACTGCCAGGTGTGCGGCTGGGACGGGGAGATCGAGATCGCCGAGGACGACGGAAAGCTGATCTGGCGCTGCCCCCGCTGCGGCAACACCGACCAGAACAAGATGAACGTGGCCCGCCGGACCTGCGGCTATATCGGCACCCAGTTCTGGAACCAGGGCCGCACCCAGGAGATCAAGGACCGGGTCCTGCACCTGTAAAGCTTATGTATTACGGCCAGATAAAAAACTGCGATATCGCCAACGGCATCGGCGTGCGGGTGACCCTGTTCGTGTCCGGCTGCACCAACCGGTGCCCCGGCTGTTTCCAGCCGGAGACCTGGGATTTTGAATATGGCCAGCCCTTTACCGCGGAAACGGAGGGCCGGATACTGGAAATGCTGGCCCCCCGGTATATAAACGGCCTGACCCTGCTGGGCGGCGACCCCTTTGAACCGGAGAACCAGCGGGTGCTGGCGCCGTTCGTGGACCGGGTGCGGGCGTTGTATCCGGACAAGACGGTCTGGGCCTTCACCGGCTTCGTGTATGAGGATCTCCTGCGGGAGGGAAGCCACCCCCGGTGCGAGGTCACAGACCAACTGCTGGCCGCGATCGACGTGCTGGTGGACGGGCCGTTCATCCAGCGGCTGAAGGACATCAGCCTGCGGTTCAGAGGCTCTTCCAACCAGCGGATCATCGACATGAACGCCACCCGGGATCGGGGACAGATCGTTCTTTGGGACGACCATAAAGGACCGGCTTCCCGCTGACGGGAGGCCGGTTCCATTTGGGGAGGGAATATGCAAAACTACCTGGAAAAGGATGAGGTGCTGTGCACCAGCAAGCTGGACTACGCGGGCATGCTGCGGCTGTCGGGGCTGTTCGACCTTTTTATGGATCTGGCGGCGGAGCACGCCGAATGCATCGGCGTGGGCTATCACGACATGCTCTCCCACAGGGCTTTCTGGCTGGCAGTGCGCACCCGGGTGCGCATTTATAAAAACCCGGGATATATGGACCGGGTGCGGGTGCGGACCTGGCCGGGGCAGCCGGGCAACGTGAAATGCGACCGCTTTTACCGGCTGACGAAAGACGGCGAGGTGCTGGCCGAAGGCCGGACCGAGTGGGCGGCCCAGAACGTGGATACGGGCCGGGTGATGAAGCGGGACGACTTCGGCTATCCCGCCGACCTGGAGCACCTGCCCGAGCGGGTCTGTGGGGAGCCATTCACCCGCTTTAAGGAAAAGCCGGAGCCGGCCTATCTCCATGCCCGCTATACGGTCACGTCCCGGGACATCGACACCGGCCGGCACATGAACAACGTGGCCTATGTGCGCATGCTCATGGGCACCTTTGCGGTGGCGGAGCTGGAGGCCATGGACGTGGCGGAGGCGGAGATCAGCTACAGCGCCGCCTGCCGGGAGGGGGAGGAGCTGCGCGTCTACCGCCGGCAGGACGAGGAGGGCTGGCATCTGCTGGTGCAGAAGCCGGATGACTCCGTCGCCGCCCAAATGGTACTGCGGCTGCGGTAAGCGGCCCCGGCGGAAAAGAGAAAAAAGGGAAGGGTCCCCGGACCCTTCCCTTTCCGTATATGTTTCATACCCCGCTCTCGCCGTAGTTGGCCAGGACCCGGGCGCTGGGATCGTTTACGTCGCAGCCGGCCCAGGACTTGTTGGGCATCCAGAAGTCCGCGATCATTTCCGCTTGCCCGGGGTAGTATTTTTCAAAGATCTCCCGATAGAGAAGGCTCTCCTTGGTAAAGGGCCGGGCAAAGGTATATTTCCCGCGCCTGCGCTCGTATTCCTCGTCGCTGTACATGGTCTCGGCGTATCGCTTCAGATCGTCCACCATGGAGTGGCCCACCGCGTCGGAAAAGGCCGCCTTCTGCCGCCACAGGATGCCGTCGGGGAGGATGTGGTCGTTTGCAAAGGCCTGGCGCAGCAGATATTTCCCCATGCCGTAGCGGTTCACCTTCAGCTTCGGGTCCACCTGCATGACGTATCGGACGAACTCCAGATCCCCGAAGGGCACCCGGGCCTCCAGGGAGTTGGCGCTGATGCACCGGTCCGCCCGGAGCACGTCGTACATGTACAGCTCATCCACCCGCTTTTTCGCCTCCGCCTGGAACGCCTCGGGGGAGGGGGCGAAGTCGGTGTACTTATAGCCGAACAGCTCGTCGGATATCTCTCCGGTCAGCAGCACCCGCACGTCCGTGGTGTCGTGGATGGCCTTGCAGCACAGATACATCCCCATGCTGGCCCGGATGGTGGTGATGTCCCATGTGCCCAGCATGGCGATGACCACCTCCAGCGCATCGATCACCTGCTGCCAGGTCATGTACACCTCCGTGTGGTCAGCGCCGATCCAGTCCGCCGCCTGGCGGGCATATTTCAGATCGATGGCGTCGGTGTCCATGCCGATGGCGAAGGAGCGGATGTGCCGGCCCAGGATGCGGGCGGAGATGGCGCACACCAGAGAGCTGTCCAATCCGCCGGACAGCAGAAAGCCCAGCGGCGCGTCCGCGTCCAGCCGCTTGTCCACCGCCAGGATCAGCTTTTCCCGGATGTTCCGGCAGACGGTGTCGACGTCGTCCGGCAGATACCGGTCCACCGTCGTCAGGTCGGCGTAACGGACGAACTTCCCGTCTGCCCAGTAGTGGCCGGGAGGGAAGGGGTTTATCTTTTCGCACAGGCCCACCAGGTTTTTCGCCTCGCTGGCAAAGACCATGCTCCCGTCGGCGAGCTGGCCGTAAAACAGCGGCCGGATGCCGATGGGGTCCCGGGCGGCGATGAAGCGGTCCTGCCGGCTGTCGTAAAGGATCATGGCGAATTCCGCGTCCAGCATTTTGAACATATCCGTTCCATATTTCCGGTACAGGGGCAGGATGATCTCGCAGTCGGAGCCGCTGACGAAATCGTATTCCTTTGCCAGCTCCGCCTTCAGCGGCCGGAACAGATACAACTCCCCATTGCACACCGCCATATCCCCGTCCAGATGGAACGGCTGCATCCCGTGAGGATGCAGGCCCATGATGGCCAGCCGGTGGAAGCACAGCCATCCAGGCCCCGCCGGCTCGATCCGGCTCATGTCCGGTCCCCGGAAACAGGTCCTGTCAAAATAGGGCCGCAGCTGCTCCCGCGTCAGCGTTCGTTTGGTAAATCCCATGATCCCGCACATATTGCTCTCTCCTTGCTCTCAATAAAAAGAACAAAGACGCGCTGAAAACAGAACGTCTTTGCTCATGGGCGGATTATAAGGGATTCTTTTGGATTTGTCAAGGATTATTTATCTCCGAGCCATCTTCAGACAGGTGAAGGGCGCCGGCGTATTTGTGGTAATTGTCCCGGAACAGGCGGCCATACTCCCGGTCGCCGGAGTGGTGCAGCTCATGCAGGTACCGGTGCTCCTGACCGGAGATGGACAGGTCGTCCCGGCCCAGCATATACACGGCCATATCCGAACACTGGTCGGACACGCGCTCCAGGTTTTGCAGGATGTTCTCGTACTGGATCCCGGAGTACACGTCGCAGATGCCCCGGGTCATCCGGTCCACATGCCGGGCCTTCATCACCTCGATGATGTCGTCGATGACCTCCTCCAGAGGCTCCACGTTCCGCGCCCGGGCCATGTCGTCGGTCTTGTATACGTCCACCGTCAGGGCCAGGATGTCCCGTACCGCCGCCAGCGTGCCCTTCAGATCCTCCTGGGCGGCGGGAGTCAGGGGCTTTCCGGAGGCAATGAGCCGCTGCTGGTCGTGGAGGATGTTCTGGGCCAGGTCGCCGACGCGCTCGAAGCAGGTGAGCACTTTGATCTGGAAGTTCTGGCTGCGGTTATCGACGGCCCGGGTGACATAGGGGGAGAGGCTGACGATGTACTGGTTGGCCGCGTCGGCCATCCGGTCCAGAAGGGCCTCCCGCTGGTCGATGCGGTCCGTTCGCTTGGGATCGTAATCAAACAGCTGCTGGACCGCGGCGTCGTAATTGTGCAGGGCCACGTCCCCCATGTGGCCGATCAGGTGGGCGGACTGGTCCAGGGCCAGGGCCGGGTTGGTGACCAGGTGGCTGTCCAGCTCCCGGAGGTTTTCCATGATGTCCTGATCCTCCGCGTCCAAGGGCTTATCCGGCACCAGCTTTTCCGCCAGGCGGGCGAATACGCCGCTCAGGGGCAGGAGCAGCACCGCGGGCACCAGCCGGAACAGGCCGTGAACGTTCGCAACGCCGCCGGAGTCCAGGGATCGGTACCACAGCCCGTCGCCCAGCACCCCCGCGCCCCGCAGCACCGCCAGGACCAGGGAGATCAAGACCGCGGCGCAGACGTTGTAGATCACGTGGACGGTGACGGTGCGGATCTGCTCGGGCTTGGCGCCGATGCGGCTGACCAGATAGGCGGAGATGCTGTCGGCGATGTTCACGCCGATGATCACCGCGAACACCCCGCAAAACCGGACGCCTACGGAGCTGGCCACCGACTGAAGGATGCCGATGACGGCGGAGGAGCTCTGGATCACGGCGGTGACGGCCGCGCCGGAGAGGAAGCCCAGGAAGTAGTTGCCCTCAAAGGCGGTGAGCAGCCGGCTCAGACTGGGACCGAAGGAGCTGACCGCGTCGGACATGGAGATCAGCCCCATGAACAGCACGCCGAAGCCCACGGCGATGGTGCCGGCGCTCTTGGACGCGCCCCGATTGACGAACATGATCAGCACGACGCCCACGATCAGGGCCAGGGGGGCCAGATTCTTGGCGTTGAACAGATAGAGGATGCTGGTGGAGCCGGACTCCACGTCCATCAGCCGGATGATCTGGGCGGTGATGGCGGTGCCCACGTTGGCGCCCAGCACGATGCCGACGGACTGGCGGAAGGTGAGGAAACCCGCGCCTACCAGACCCACCGTCAGCACGATGGTGGCGTGGGAGCTTTGGATCATGCAGGTGACCAGCATGCCCAGCAGGAAACCCAGCGCCGGCTTTCCCGTGACCTTGGCCAGGGCCGCTTTCATGGCTCCGCCGGAACAACTTTTCAGCCCGTCGCCCATGACGCGCATGCCGTACAGGAACATGCTCAGGCCGCCCAGCATGGCGATGATCCGATAAAAAACGTCCATGATCTTCTTTCTCCCAGGAAAAATGTGTTAAATGTGTTATTTATATGCGCCTATATCCCCTTAATTATATCCTACACCGCAAATAACCGGGTCACAAGTTAAAATTCCGTATCAAAAACAGTCCCCGCCGGGCGGGGATGCGGACATACTGGGCAGAATGGCTAAATCTTACCAGTTTTTTGGCAAAAAAATGTCGACCTCCAAAAGGAGGGAAGAATTGACTTTCCTTTCGGCCCTTTGTTATAATATTTTCAGATCGAAAGATCAGTACAATCGATGGGGTGAGTTGGCAACTGACGGGACGCGAGGCACGCAGGGGAGCCAATTTCATTGTTTTTGTCGACCGTCTGGGCAGCTCTGTATGAAAGATCAGGGCTGTCCAAATTGCTTTAAGGAAGTGCTTGCATGAAGAAAGTAGCCATTATCATGGGCAGCGACAGCGACCTGCCCGTTGTGGAAAAGGCCGCCGCGAAACTGGACGAGTTCGCCGTGCCCTACGAGGTGCATGTTTTCTCCGCTCACCGCACGCCGGATGAGGCCCGGGCCTTTGCCCGAGGCGCCAGGGAGGCAGGCTTCGGCGTGCTCATCGCCGCCGCCGGGATGGCGGCCCACCTGGCGGGAGCCCTGGCCGCCAACACCACCCTGCCGGTGGTGGGCATACCCCTGAGAGCCAAAGCCTTGGACGGCGTTGACGCCCTTCTGTCCACGGTGCAGATGCCATCGGGCATCCCGGTCGCCGCCGTGGGGATAGACGGGGCCGTCAACGCCGCGCTGCTTTCCGTGGAGATCCTGGCGCTGTCCGACCAGGGCCTGGCGGACGCCCTCGACAGGGCCCGGGCCGCCGGGAGGGAGAAGGTCCTGGAAAAAAACGCCGCTGTGGAAGCGCGGTTCAATCATTAAATCACCAGCTTATGGGAGGTAATACCATGCAGAAGAAACAGCAGCTGTACGAAGGCAAAGCCAAAAAGGTCTATGCCACCGAGGCCCCCGATCTGCTGATCGTGTCCTACAAGGACGACGCCACCGCCTTCAACGGGCTGAAAAAAGGGCAGATCGTCGGCAAGGGTGCTATCAACAACCGGGTCACCAACTATCTGATGCAGCGCCTGGAGGCGGAGGGGGTGCCCACCCACTATGTGGAGGAGCTGAACGACCGGGAGACCGTGGTCCGCAAGGTCGACATCGTGCCTTTGGAGGTCATCATCCGGAACATCTCCGCGGGCTCTTTTGCCAAGCGCTACGGCGTGGAGGAGGGCATCGTGTTCGACTGGCCCACCTTTGAGACCTCCTACAAGAACGACGCGCTGGGCGATCCGCTCATCAACGACTATCACGCTCTGGCCCTGGGCCTGTGCACCGAGGCGGAGCTGGACGCCATCAAGGCCATGGCGTTCAAGGTCAACGACGTGCTGAAGGCCTTCTTCAAGGCGGTGAACGTGGATCTGGTGGATTTCAAGCTGGAGTTCGGCAAGACCTCCGACGGCAAGCTGGTGCTGGCCGACGAGATCAGTCCCGACACCTGCCGCTTCTGGGACAGCACCACCCATGAAAAGCTGGACAAGGACCGGTTCCGCCGGGATCTGGGTGGGGTGGAGGACGCCTACGCCGAGATGATGAAGCGCATTTTGGGCTGAGATATAAGGAGCTATATGAGCGGTCTGCACGAAGAATGCGGCGTGCTGGGGATATTCTCTCCCCAGCGGACGCCCTTGGCGCCGATGGCCTATTACGGCCTGTACGCCTTGCAGCACCGGGGTCAGGAGAGCTGCGGCATCGTCATCAACGACGACGGCCTGTTCAGCTTCTACAAGGACCTTGGCCTGGTGAACGACGTGTTCACCGGCCCGGTGCTGAACCATCTGCCGGAGGGGAACATGGCCGTGGGCCACGTCCGCTACGGCACCACCGGCTGCAACGGCCGGGAAAACTGCCAGCCCATGGTGGTCAACCATATCAAGGGCCGGATGGCCCTGGCCCATAACGGAAACCTGGTCAACTCCGCGGAGCTGCGCAAGGCCCTGGAACTGCAGGGATCCATTTTCCACTCCTCCAGCGACACGGAGGTCATCTCCTACGTCATCACCAAGGAGCGCCTCACCGCCCCCTCCATCGAACAGGCGGTGAATCAGGCCATGTTCCTCATCAAGGGCGCCTATTCCATGGTGGTGATGAGCCCGTCCAAGCTGCTGGCGGTCCGGGATGAGAACGGCTTCCGGCCCCTGTGCTACGGCCAGAGGGAGGACGGGGCCTATGTGGTGGCGTCGGAGACCTGCGCCCTGGAGGCGGTGAACGCCCGGTTCATCCGGGACCTGGAGCCGGGGGAGATCGTGGTGTTCTCTAAGGGCGGGGTACAGAGCATCCGGGACCACTGCGGCAAGGCGCCGAAAAAGCTGTGTATCTTTGAGCATATCTACTTTGCCCGCCCGGACTCCGTGATCGACGGGGTCAGCGTCCATGAGGCCCGGGTCCGGGCCGGAGAGCGGCTGGCCATCCGCCACCCGGTGGAGGCGGACGTGGTCATCGGCGTGCCCGATTCGGGCCTGGACGCGGCGCTGGGCTACGCCCGCCGCTCCGGCATCCCCTACGGCGTGGGCTTCATCAAGAACAAGTACATCGGCCGCACCTTCATCGCGCCGGGCCAGAGCACCCGGGAAGACCTGGTGCGCATCAAGCTCAATCCTGTGGCCAGCGCGGTCCGGGGCAAGCGGGTGGTGGTGGTAGACGACTCCATCGTCCGGGGCACCACCAGCGCCCGGTTCGTGCGGCTGCTGCGGGAGGCTGGCGCCGCCCAGGTGCATATGCGCATCTCCGCGCCGCCGTTTTTGAACCCCTGCTATTACGGCACGGATATCGACTCCCGGGAAAATCTCATCGCCTGCCATCACTCGGTGGAGGAGACCGCCGCCATCATCGGCGCGGACAGCCTGGGGTATCTGCCCACGGAGGACCTGCCCTGGCTGCTGGGCGGGGAGAGCTGCGAGGGCTTCTGCGACGCCTGCTTTACCAACGATTATCCCACGGCCATTCCCCAAAACAGCGCCAGGAGCCGCTTTGAGTACAAGATCAGCGAGGGGAGGGGCCGGGATGAATAAGGAGAGCTATTCCGCCAGCTATGCCGCCGCCGGCGTGGACATCACCGCCGGATACACGGCGGTGGAGCTGATGAAGAGCCATATCGCCCGCACCGCCATCCCCGGCGTGCTGGGGGGCATCGGCGGCTTCGGCGGGCTTTTTGAGCCGGATCTGGCCGGGATGGAGCATCCTGTGCTCATCTCCGGCACCGACGGCGTGGGCACCAAACTGCGCATTGCCCAGTATCTGGATAAGCATGACACGGTAGGCGTGGACTGCGTGGCCATGTGCGTCAACGACGTGGTCTGCGCCGGGGCCAAGCCCCTCCTGTTCCTGGACTACATCGCCTGCGGCAAAAACGTGCCCCAGCGCATCGCCTCCATCGTGGCGGGGGTGGCCGAGGGCTGCGTCCAGGCCGGCTGCGCCCTGGTGGGAGGGGAGACCGCCGAGCACCCCGGCGTCATGCCCGCGGACGACTACGACCTGGCGGGATTCACCGTGGGGATCGTGGATAAGAGCAAGATCCTGGACAACACCGCCACCCGGGCAGGGGATGTGATCCTGGCGCTGCCCTCCAGCGGGGTGCACTCCAACGGCTTTTCCCTGGTGCGGAAGGTCTTCGGACTGGACGAGCGGCCGCAGACGCTGGACGGCCGGCAGGAGGAGCTGGGCATGACGCTGGGCGAGGCCCTGCTGGCGCCCACAAAGATCTATGTCAAGCCGGTGCTGGCCCTGATGGGAGCCGTGACGGTGAAGGGCGTCAGCCATATCACCGGCGGCGGCTTTTATGAGAACATCCCCCGCAGCATCCCGGAGGGGCTTTCCGCCCGGATCGAGAAGGCCGCGGTGCGGACCCCGGCCATTTTCCGGCTCATCCAAAAGGCCGGCGAGATCCCGGAGCGGGATATGTTCAACACCTTCAACATGGGGGTGGGCATGACCGTCACCGTGGCGGAAGAGAACGCGGACAGCGCCCTGCGGACGCTGCGCGCCGCAGGGGAAGAGGCCTATGTGCTGGGCCGGATCGTGTCCGGCGGAGAGCGGGTGCAGCTGGTATGATAAAGACGCGTATCGCCGTGTTCGTGTCCGGCGGCGGGACCAACCTGCAGGCCCTGCTGGACGCCCAGGCGGCGGGAAAACTGGCCAGCGGCCAGATCGTGCTGGTGGTATCCAGCCAGCCGGAGGCCTACGCGCTCACAAGAGCGGAGAAGGCCGGGGTACCGTCTGTGGTATGCTCCCGGAAGGAGCTGGGCAGCCAGCAGGCCTTTGAGGCGGCCATTTTGCAGGCGCTGGAGGAGCACGGCGCGGAGATGATCGTACTGGCGGGCTTCATGAGCATCCTTAGCAAGGACTTCACGGACCGGTTCCCGGAGCGCATTTTGAACGTCCACCCGGCGCTGATCCCCTCCTTCTGCGGCAAGGGATATTACGGCCTCAAGGTCCATGAGAAGGCCCTGGAGCGGGGCGTGAAGGTCACAGGGGCCACGGTGCATTTTGTCAACGAGATACCGGACGGGGGGCGCATCCTTTTGCAGAAGCCCGTCATGGTCGAGGACGGCGACACGCCGCAGGCATTGCAGCGGCGGGTCATGGAACAGGCGGAGTGGATCATCCTGCCCCAGGCGGCGGAGATGGTCGCCGCGGACATTGCCAGGAGGAAAGAGCATGGCGACTGATCTGAGAGCATACCTGCGCGAAAGGACCTACCCCGGCCGGGGCATCGCCCTGGGCCGCAGCGCCGACGATAAGAAGGCGGTGATCGTCTACTTCATCATGGGCCGCAGCGTCAACAGCCGCAACCGGGTGTTCGTGCAGACCGACGACGGCATCCGCACCCAGGCCCACGATCCGGCGAAGATGTCGGACCCCAGCCTCATCATCTACCATCCGGTCCGGGCGGTAGGGACCGATACCGTGGTCACCAACGGGGACCAGACCGATACAATCCGGGACAGCCTGCTGGCGGGGAAATGCTTCCGGCACGCGCTGATGACCAGGGAATTCGAGCCGGACGGGCCCAACTATACCCCCCGCATCTCCGGCATCGTGGATAAAGAGGGAAGCTATAAGCTGTCCATCCTGAAGAGCCTGGACGGGGACCCTGCCTGCTGCTGCCGGTATTTCTATGAGTACGACAAGCCCAAAGCGGGCCTTGCCCACATCATCCATACCTACGCCGCGGACGGCGAGCCGCTGCCCTCCTATCAGGGGGAGCCCGCCCGCGTCGCCATTGACGCCCCCGACGCGAAGACGCTGGCGGAGCAGGTCTGGCAGGCCCTGAACGAGGACAACAAGGTGTCCCTGTACGTGTCCTATATCGACCTGGCCACCGGGGCGCGGGACACGGTCATCATCAACAAACACACAGCCTGAAAAGGAGCGGGAGCGATGAAACAACTGGAACTGAAATATGGCTGCAATCCCAACCAAAAGCCCTCCTGTATCTTCATGGCGGACGGCGGAGAGCTGCCCATAAAGGTGTTGAACGGCAAGCCGGGATACATCAACTTCATGGACGCCTTCAACTCCTGGCAGCTGGTGAAGGAGCTTTCCGAGGCCACCGGCCTGCCTGCCGCCGCCAGCTTCAAGCATGTTTCCCCGGCGGGGGCCGCCGTGGGCAAGCCTCTCTCCGAAACGGATAAGAAGATCTATTTCGTGGACCCGGGAGAGGAGCTGTCGCCCATCGCCTGCGCCTATATCCGGGCCCGGGGCGCGGACAGGCTGTGCTCTTACGGGGACTGGGCCGCCTTGTCCGAGCCCTGCGACGCGGCCACGGCCCGGTATCTGAAAAACGAGGTCTCCGACGGGATCATCGCCCCGGGATACACGCCGGAGGCGCTGGAGATCCTCAGGACCAAAAAAAAGGGAAACTACAACGTAGTGGAGATCGACCCCGCCTATGTGCCCGCGCCGGTGGAGCGAAAGGACGTTTTCGGCATCACCTTTCAGCAGGGGAGAAATGAGTACAAGGTCACGGCGGAGGCCTTCGCCAACATCGTGACGAAAAACAAGACCCTGCCCCCGGAGGCAGTGGTGGACATGACCGTGGCCCTCATTACCCTCAAGTACACCCAGTCCAACTCCGTCTGCTACGTAAAAGAAGGCCAGGCCATCGGCGTGGGCGCGGGCCAGCAGAGCCGCATCCACTGCACGCGCCTGGCGGGCAACAAGGCGGACAACTGGTATCTCAGGCAGCATGAGAAGGTCCTCTCCCTGCCCTTCAAGCCGGATATCCGCCGGCCCGACCGGGACAACGCCATCGACGTGTACATCTCCGACGAGTGGGAGGACGTGCTTTCCGACGGGGCGTGGCAGAACGTGTTCACCCGGCGGCCCGAGCCGCTGACTGCCGAAGAGAAAAAGGCGTGGATCGCCAGCCAGTCCGGCGTCACCGTGGGCAGCGACGCCTTCTTCCCCTTTGGCGACAACGTGGAGCGGGCGAGAAAATCCGGCGCGGCCTATATCGCCGAGCCCGGCGGCTCCATCCGGGACGACAACGTGATCGCCACGGCGGACAAATACGGCATGGTCATGGCCTTCACGGGTATGCGGCTGTTCCACCACTGACCGTGTTCGGGCAGGAGAAAAAGCGCCGGCGCCGGCTGGAGGCGGCCTTCGGGAAACGCCCGGACGTGTACTTTACTGGCGGGGACATGGAGCGCATCCGGGCCTGGTCGGACTACCGCCGGGAGCGGGAGGACGGTTACAGCGTGGATGATGTCACCTGGCATGACCTGGATATGGACCGGGTGTTCCGGCGCATCGACCCGGGCCTGTCCACGCCGGGGGAGCAGGTGCTTTATGACACCCTGCGCCACCCCGCCCTGACCGGGGAGGAATACGGCCGCCGGGCCAGGCTCATCGCGTTCATGGAGGCCCGGCCGGAAAAGCGGCTGGAGGTCCAGGCCATTTTGGACAAACTGGGCCGGACCCGGCGGTCGGACCTCTGCACGGCGTTCGCACCGGAGGCCGGGGGACGGAGCCTGTTTGGCCTCTATGTGACTCTGTCGGTAGCGTTCGTGGCCAGCCTTGTGCTGGGAGTGCTGGGCGTCGTCCCGATCATGGCGGCGATCCTGCTCATGTCCTTCAATATGGCGCTCCGGGAGTTCATGCTGCGGCGGGTGCGCCGGGAGTTTGACACCCTCAACTACTCGGTGGCGGAGGTGTTCGCCCTGCGGCGGGTCCAAAGGCTGGGCGCGCCGGACCTGGACCGGGAACTGGCGGGGGCCTACGAGGCGTTGAAAAAGCTGCGGTTCGTGCTGCATACCGGCGGCATTTCCGGCATGGACACCGGCAACGTGGGGGACCTGCTGGCCTCGCTGCTCTTGCTGGACCTTATCACCTATGAATACTTGAAGAACAAGCTGTGGGCCAACCAAAAGGACCTGATGGCCGTCATCGAGGGCCTGGGACGGCTGGATACGGCCATCGCGGCGGCCTCCTGGCGCAAGAGCATGGAGGTGTACGCCGTGCCGGACATCGCCTTTGACGGCTCGGCCCAGCTGCACATCCGGGGCATGGTCCACCCGCTGCTGGACGCCGCTGTGCCCAACGATCTGGACCTGGGCGGCCCCATGCTGCTCACCGGCTCCAATGCCTCCGGCAAAAGCACCTATCTGCGTACCGCGCTTTTGAACGTCCTGCTGGCCCAGAGCCTGTGTACGGCGGCGGCGGAGAGTTACCAAGGCGGCGTGTTTACCCTCTATTCGTCCATGGCCCTGGAGGACGATCTGCTGGCGGGGGAGAGTTATTACGTCACGGAGATCAAGTCCATCCGCCGCATCCTGACGGCGGCGGAGAGGGAACGGCCCGTCCTATGCGTGGTGGACGAGGTCCTGCGGGGCACCAACACCGCCGAGCGCATCGCGGCGTCAAGCGCCATTTTGGAGACGCTCTTTGACGCGGGGGTCCTGTGCCTGGCGGCCACCCACGATCTGGAGTTGTGCGCCCTGCTGGCGGGGAAGTGCCGGATGTGCCACTTTGCGGAGACGGTGGGCGAGGATTCGATGCGGTTCGACTACCGGCTCCGGGAGGGACCGGCCCGGTCCCGGAACGCCATCCGGCTGTTGGGCCTGATGGGCTTTGACGCCGCGCTCGTGGACAAGGCGGAGCGCCGGGCGAAGAGATATCTGGAAACAGGCGCGTGGGAATAAGATTTGGAGGCAGGAGAAGAAACCTATGAAACTCATGGTCATCGGCAGCGGCGGCCGGGAACACGCCGTCATCCGCAAGCTGAAGGAAAACCCCGGCGTGGAGACGATCTATGCCCTGCCCGGCAACGGCGGCATCGCCGCGGACGCGGTGTGCGTGGACGTGGGGGCCAAGGACATCGACGGCGCGGTGCGCTTTGCCAGGGAAAACGCCGTGGACTTCGCGGTGGTCACCCCGGACGATCCGCTGGTGCTGGGGATGGTGGACGCGCTGGAGGCCGCAGGCGTGCCCTGCTTCGGCCCCGACAAGAAGGCCGCCGTCATCGAGGGAAGCAAGGTCTTTTCCAAGAACCTGATGAAAAAATACGGCATCCCCACCGCCTCTTATGAGGTATTCGACGATCCCGCCGCGGCGCTGGCCTACGTGGAAAAAGCGCCGCTGCCCACGGTGGTGAAGGCCGACGGCCTGGCCCTGGGCAAGGGCGTGCTCATCGCTCAGACCCGGGAAGAGGCTGTGGAGGCCGTCAAGTCCATCATGGAGGATAAGAAATTCGGCGCCAGCGGCGACCAGATCGTGGTGGAGGAATTCCTCACCGGCCCGGAGGTGTCCGTGCTGGCCTTTACCGACGGCGTCACCGTCAAACCCATGGTGTCCTCCATGGACCACAAGCGGGCCCATGACGACGACCAGGGCCTGAACACCGGCGGCATGGGCACCGTGGCCCCCAACCCCTATTACACGAGAGACATCGCCGAGCAGTGCATGCAGACCATCTTCAAGCCCACCATCGCCGCCATGGCCGCCGAGGGCCGGCCCTTCCGGGGCTGCCTGTATTTTGGCCTGATGCTGACGCCGGAGGGGCCGAAGGTCATCGAGTACAACTGCCGCTTCGGCGATCCGGAGACCCAGGTGGTGCTGCCGCTGATGCAGTCGGACCTGCTCACGGCTATGCTGGCCTGCCGGAACGGCGCCCTGGCCGAAACAGAGATCCGCTTCTCGGACAAGCACGCCTGCTGCGTCATCATGGCCAGCGACGGCTACCCCGAGAGCTATGAAAAAGGCTACGAGATCACCTATGACGAGGGAATTGCCGCCCAGGTGTATGTGGCCGGGGCGAAGCTGGCGGACGGAAAGCTGCTGACCAGCGGCGGCCGGGTGCTGGGCATCACCGCGGTGGCGGATACTCTGCCCGAGGCCATCCAGGCGGCTTACGCCGGCGTGGAGAAGGTCCACTTCGGCAACGCCTATTATCGCCATGACATCGGAGCCAGAGCCATGAGGGCGCTGGCGGACTGAGAGAGGATATATGGTCTATCGGATATATGTAGAAAAAAAGCCGGGCGTGTCCCCGGAGAGCGCCGGCCTACTGGCCGATCTGCGGGACTTCCTGGGGGTGAAGGCCCTTGAGGAAGTGCGCATCCTGAACCGGTACGATGTGGACCACATCGACCGGGAGGTCTTTGAGCAGGCAAAAAGCGTGGTGTTTTCCGAGCCCCAGGTGGACCGGACCTATGACGAAACGTTCCCCACCCCGGAGGGGCAGTGGACGGTGCTGGCCGTGGAGGCCCTGCCGGGGCAGTTCGACCAGCGGGCCGACTCCGCCGCCCAGTGCATCCAGCTCATGGCCGGGGCGGAGAGACCGCTGGTGTCCTACGCCAAGGTGTATCTGCTGCGGGGCGCGCTGACGGCCGAGGATGTGGAGCGCATCGCCGGCTATGTCATCAACCCAGTGGAGAGCCGCCGGGCCTCCATGGACAAGCCCCAGACCCTGGAGCGGACCTACGCTGTGCCGGACCACGTACGGACGGTGGAGGGCTTCACCGCCATGGACGAGCCGGCCCTGGCGGCCCTGCTGGACGAGCTGGGCCTGGCCATGGACCTGGACGACCTGAAGTTCCTGCAAAACTATTTCAAGAGCGAGGAGCACCGGGACCCCACCATCACTGAGGTGCGGGTGGTGGACACCTACTGGTCCGACCACTGCCGCCACACCACCTTCTCCACCCACATCGACGGCGTGGACATCGCCGACGGGGCGGTGCGGGCATCCTATGAGCGGTACCTGGCGGCCCGGGAGGAGGTCTACGGCCATGAGAAGGCCTCGGCCCGGCCTCAGACACTGATGGACATCGCCACCTTGGGCACCAAGGTACTGAAAAAGCGAGGACTGCTTCCTGAGCTGGACGAGAGCGAGGAGATCAACGCCTGTTCCATCCATGTGCCCGCCCAGGTGGACGGCCAGACGCAGGATTGGCTTTTGATGTTCAAAAACGAGACCCACAACCACCCCACGGAGATCGAGCCCTTCGGCGGCGCGGCCACCTGCATCGGCGGCTGCATCCGTGACCCCCTGTCCGGCCGGGCCTATGTGCATCAGGCCATGCGGGTCACCGGCGGCGGCGATCCCCGGGCGGCGCTGGATAAGACCTTGCCCGGAAAGCTGCCCCAGCGGAAGCTGGCCCAGACCGCCGCGGCGGGCTACTCCTCCTACGGCAACCAGATCGGCCTGGCCACCGGCCACGTGGCCGAGATGTACCACGAGGGGTACGTGGCCAAGCGGTTGGAGTGCGGCGTGGTGGTGGCGGCTGCCCCGGCGGAGAACGTGCGCCGGGAGGAGCCTGTGCCCGGGGACGTGGTGATCCTGTTGGGCGGCCGCACCGGCCGGGACGGCATCGGCGGCGCCACCGGCTCGTCCAAGAGCCACAACACCAAATCCCTGCAGACCATGGCCTCCGAGGTGCAAAAGGGCAACGCCCCCGAGGAGCGGAAGATCCAGCGCCTCTTCCGGGACGGGAACGTCACCAGGATGATCAAACGCTGCAACGACTTCGGCGCCGGCGGCGTCAGCGTGGCCATCGGCGAGCTGGCGGACGGCTTGGCCATCGATCTGGACGCGGTGCGAAAGAAATATGAGGGCCTGGACGGCACGGAGCTGGCCATATCCGAGAGCCAGGAGCGCATGGCCGTGGTGGTGGCCCGCTCCGACGCGGAGGCGTTCATCACCGCCGCCCAGGCAGAGAACCTGGAGGCCTATCAGGTGGCCGTGGTCACGGACAGCCCCCGGATGGTGATGACCTGGAAGGGGAGGACCATCGCCGACCTGAGCCGGGCGTTCCTCAACACCAACGGCGCGGTGAAGCACGCCGCGGTGCGTGTGCCCGCCGCCGCCCGGGCCGAGCTGGGCCAGGCCCAGTTCAGCTCCCTGCGGGACATGGCCGGCAGTTTGAAATGCGGCTCCCGGCGGGGCCTGACCGAGCGGTTCGACTCCACCATCGGCGCGGGCAGCGTGCTCATGCCCTTTGGCGGCCGGACCCAGACCACCCCGGCCCAGGCCATGGCGGCGCTGCTGCCGGTGCTGCCGGGCCAGCACACGGACCAGGCCAGCGTCATGGCCTGGGGCTGCGACCCGGACTGGATGAGCGCTGACCCCTATGAAGGGGCCCATCACGCGGTGGTCACCTCGGTGGCCAAGATCGTGGCCGCCGGCGCGGACTATAAAGACGCATACCTGACCTTCCAGGAGTTTTTCGAGAAGCTGCGGGACGATCCGGAGCGCTGGGGCAAGCCCTTCCAGGCCTTGCTGGGGGCATTGGACGCCCAGCTGGAGCTGGGGGCCGCCGCCATCGGCGGCAAGGACTCCATGTCCGGCTCGTTCATGG
The DNA here is from genome assembly GCA_947626905.1 of uncultured Oscillospiraceae bacterium. Lineage (GTDB taxonomy): Bacteria > Bacillota > Clostridia > Oscillospirales > Oscillospiraceae > CAJOIG01. The sequence goes on along the minus strand of CANQUE010000014.1, from coordinate 22,621 downwards.
ACAAGGACGTTCCTCCCACGCTGATCTCCTTCGCCATCGCCCCTATAAAAGCGGGGGAGGTGCTGTCCCCCGAGTTCAAGGAGGCCGGACTTCCGGTGTACCTGTTCGCCCCCACCGCCCTTGGCGGGGACAGCCAGAAAGCCGCCTGGGAGACCTTCCACACCCTTTGCCGGGCGGGTAAGGTGCAGGCCGCGTGGGCGGTGGAGAACGGCATCGCCGAGGCGGTGATGAAGATGTCCTTCGGCAACCGGATCGGCTTCCGGGCCGACCCCGGCGTCACCGAGGACTGGCATCTGCCCTTCTATGGGGCCATCGTGGCCGAGCTCACGGAGGAGACGGCGCTGCCCGGCACCCTCCGCCTGGGCGTCACCACGGCGGAGCAGTCCATCGATCTGGGCGCGGACAGCGCTTCCATTGACGAGCTGCTGGCCCTGAACGAGGCCGTGCTGGAGGACGTGTATCCCACCCGCACCGGTGAGACCGGCGCCGTGGAGGCGTTTTCCTTCGCCGCCAAGGAGCGCACCGCGCCGGCGGTGAAGCAGGCCAAGCCCCGGGTCCTGATCCCCGTGTTCCCGGGCACCAACTGCGAATATGACACCGCCCGGGCCGTGACTGAGGCCGGCGGCGAGGCGGAGATACTGGTGGTGCGCAACCTGACCGCGGCGGACACCGCCCGGAGCATCGAGCGGGCCGCCGAGTCCATCGCCCGGGCCCAGATGATCGTGCTCCCCGGCGGCTTCTCTGGCGGCGACGAGCCGGAAGGCAGCGCCAAGTTCATCGCCGCCTTTTTCCGGGGCGGCCCGGTACGGGAGCAGGTGACCAGACTTTTGGAGCAGCGGGACGGGCTGATGCTGGGCATCTGCAACGGCTTCCAGGCCCTGATCAAGCTGGGCCTGGTGCCCTTCGGAAGGATCGTGGACACCAACGAAAACTGCCCCACATTGAGCTACAACACCATCGGCCGCCACCAGTCCAGGATCGTGCGGACCCGGATCGCGTCCAACAAGTCCCCCTGGCTGGCGGAAACCAGGCCGGGCGAGGTCTATACCGTCCCCATCTCCCATGGAGAGGGCCGGTTCCTGGCGTCGGAGGAGCTCATTAAAAACCTGGCGGAAAACGGCCAGATCGCCACCCAGTACGTGGATCTGGACGGAACCCCCACCTACGACATACGCTTCAACCCCAACGGGTCCGTGCTGGCGGTAGAGGGCATCACCTCTCCCGACGGTCGGGTCTTCGGCAAGATGGGCCACTCCGAGCGGATCGGAGCGGGCCTGTATAAAAACGTCCCGGGCAAATATGACATGGGTATGTTCCGCTCCGCGGTGCGGTATTTCAGCGGAATGTGAAAGGAGAACAGGTATATGGCTTACTATTACAGCGAACCGTCCCACACCTTCAGCGAATATCTGCTGATCCCCGGCTATACCTCGGAGCAGTGCGTGCCGGGCAATATATCCCTGAAGACCCCGCTGGTGCGCTACAAAAAGGGGGAGGAGCCCGCCATCCGGCTGAGCATCCCCCTGGTGAGCGCCATCATGCAGTCCGTGTCCAACGACACGCTGGCCATCGCCCTGGCAAGAGAGGGAGGCCTGTCCTTTATCTATGGCTCCCAGTCCATCGAGGATGAGGCGGCCATGGTGGCGCGGGTGAAGAACCACAAGTCCGGTTTTGTGGTCAGCGCCTCCAATGTCACGCCGGACGCCACCCTGGGGGACATCCTGTCGCTGAAGGCGAAAAACGGCTTCTCCACCGTAGCCGTCACCGAGGACGGGACCGCCCAGGGCAAGCTGCTGGGCCTGGTCACCAGCCGGGACTATCGGATCAGCCGCATGAGCCCGGACGAGCATGTCCGGGACTTCATGACGCCCATGGACAAGCTGGTCACCGCCCCCGCCGGCACCAGTCTGAAGGCGGCCAACGACATCATCTGGGACCATAAGCTCAACTGCCTGCCCATCGTATCGGACGACGGACGGCTGGAGTATTTCGTATTCCGCAAGGACTACGACAGCCACAAGGAAAACCCGGATGAACTTCTGGACGGCCAGAAGAGGCTTTTGGTGGGCGCGGGCATCAACTCCCGGGACTATGCCCAGCGTGTCCCCGCCCTCATCGAGGCGGGAGCGGACGTGCTGTGCATCGACTCCTCCGAGGGCCATTCGGTCTGGCAAAAGAACACCATCGCCTGGATCCGGGAGAAGTACGGCGAGAGCGTGAAGGTGGGCGCGGGCAACGTGGTGGACGCGGACGGGTTCCGGTTCCTGGCCCAGGCCGGTGCGGACTTCGTGAAGGTGGGCATCGGCGGCGGCTCCATCTGCATCACCCGGGAAACGAAGGGGATCGGCCGGGGCCAGGCTACGGCGGTCATCGAGGTGGCCAAGGCACGGGACGCGTATTTTGAGGAAACGGGCGTTTATGTGCCCATCTGCTCCGACGGCGGCGTGGTCCACGACCACCACATCACCCTGGCGCTGGCCATGGGCGCGGACTTCGTCATGCTGGGCCGGTACTTTGCCCGCTTTGACGAGAGCCCCACGCCCAAGCTGCATATCAACGGCACCTATGTGAAGGAATACTGGGGCGAGGGCTCCAACCGGGCCCGGAACTGGCAGCGGTACGACCTGGGCGGGTCGGAGGGCCTCAGCTTCGAGGAAGGGGTGGACAGCTATGTCACCTACGCCGGCGGCCTGCATGAGAACGTGCAGAAGACTCTTTACAAGGTAAAATCTACCATGTGCAACTGCGGCGTCACCACCATCCCCGAGCTGCAGAAAAACGCGAAACTCACCCTCGTATCCGAGACCAGCATCGTGGAGGGCGGCTATCACGACGTGACGCTGCGCACCACGGGCTCCATCCAGTGAGAGGAGGCGCTGTCATGACCGATATCGAGATCGCCCAGGCCTGCCAAATGAAGCCCATCGGCGATATCGCCGCGGCCGCCGGGATAGACGAGAAGTATCTGGAACCGTACGGGAAATACAAGGCGAAGGTAGATCACGCCCTGCTGGACGAAAGCCCCCGGCAGGAGGGAAAGCTGGTGCTGGTCACGGCGATCACCCCCACGCCCGCGGGAGAGGGGAAGACCACCACCAGCATCGGCCTGGCCGACGGACTGCGCCGGATCGGAGAGAACGCCGTCCTGGCCCTGCGGGAGCCCTCCCTGGGGCCTGTGTTCGGCGTGAAGGGGGGCGCCGCCGGAGGCGGCTATGCCCAGGTGGTGCCCATGGAGGACATCAACCTGCATTTTACGGGGGATTTCCACGCCATCGGCGCGGCCAACAACCTGCTGGCCGCCATGCTGGACAACCACATCTACCAGGGCAACGCCCTGCACATTGACCCCAAGAGCGTGGTGTGGAAGCGGTGCGTGGACATGAACGACCGGCAGCTGCGCCATGTGGTAGACGGTCTGGGCGGCCGGGTCAACGGGGTGCCCCGGGAGGACGGGTATGACATCACCGTGGCCACGGAGATCATGGCGGTGTTCTGCCTGGCCGGTTCGATCCATGACCTGAAAGAGCGGCTGGGCCGCATCGTGGTGGCCTATACCTATGACGGCGCGCCGGTGACGGCGAAGGATCTGAAGGCCGTGGGGGCTATGGCGGCGCTGCTGAAAGACGCGCTCAAGCCCAATCTGGTGCAGACGCTGGAGGGCACGCCCGCCTTTGTCCACGGCGGACCCTTCGCCAACATCGCCCACGGGTGCAACAGCGTGCTGGCCACCCGCATGGCCATGAAGCTGGCGGACTATACCGTCACTGAGGCGGGGTTCGGCGCGGATCTGGGGGCGGAGAAATTCCTGGATATCAAATGCCGCTATGCCGGACTGACCCCCAGCGCGGTGGTAGTGGTGGCCACCATCCGGGCGCTGAAAATGCACGGCGGCCTGCCCAAGACCGAATTGGGCCGCGAGGATCTGACGGCGCTGGAAAAGGGCATGCCCAACCTGCTGCGCCATGTTTCCAACATCAAAAACGTCTACGGCCTGCCCTGCGTGGTGGCGGTGAACCGCTTCCCCACGGACACGGACGCGGAGATCGCCCAGGTCATCGACAGCTGCGCCCGGTTGGGCGTGAAGGCCGTGCTGGGCGACTTCTGGGCCCATGGCGGCGAGGGGGCTGTGGATCTGGCCCATGAGGTGGTGCGGCTGTGCGCGGAGGAAAAACCGGATTTCCGCTTCAGCTACGGGCTGGACGCGCCGCTGGAGGAGAAGATCGCCGCTGTGGTGCGGAAGGTCTATGGCGGCGAGGGCGTGGCCATCCTGCCCGGGGCCGCCAAACAGATCGCCCGCCTGACGGAGCTGGGCTTCGGCGGCCTTCCCGTGTGCATCGCCAAGACCCAGTACAGCTTCTCCGACGACCCGTCGAAGCTGGGTGCGCCGGAGGGCTTCACCGTGACGGTGAAGGAGGTCAAGGTCTCCGCCGGCGCCGGCTTCGTGGTGGTGCTCACCGGGGATATCATGACCATGCCGGGCCTGCCGAAGGTCCCGGCGGCGGAGAAGATCGACGTGGACGACCGGGGCGTGATATCCGGTCTGTTCTGAGGACCGCGCAGTGAGAAAGCCTCCCGGACAGGGAGGCTTTCTTGCAACCGGCGGCGGGGTGTGGTATACTCGGGCGGAGAGTTGAGGTGGCGGGATATGGAGAAAAAGGGAAAACTGATCGTGATCGAGGGCCTGGACGGCAGCGGCAAGGCCACCCAGGCCAAGGGGCTGTATGAGGCCCTGGCGGCGCGGGGCGATAGGGTGCGGGCCGTATCCTTCCCGGATTATGAGAGCGAGTCCTCCGCGTTGGTGAAGATGTACCTGCGGGGGGATTTTGGCAGCCAGCCGGGGGATGTGAACGCCTATGCCGCCTCTTCGTTTTACGCTGTGGACCGCTATGCCAGCTACAAGCGGGACTGGGAGGCGTTTTACCGGCAGGGCGGTACGGTGGTGGCCGACCGGTACACTACCTCCAACGCGGTGCACCAGTGCTCCAAGCTGCCGGAGGAGCAATGGCCCGGTTTTTTGCGGTGGCTGTTCCATTTTGAGTATGAGCTGCTGGGCATCCCCGCGCCGGACCAGGTGATCTATCTGCGCACCAGCGCCGAAACGACCTGGGATCTGCTGCTGAAGCGCTATAAAGGCGATGCAAGCCGGGAGGACATCCACGAGGCGGACCGGGCCTATATGGCCCGCAGCTGGGCGGCGGCGGAGTACTGCGCCGGGGCGCTGGGATGGACGGTGGTACAGTGCCTGGCGAACGGCGCCATGCGCCCGGTGGAGGATATCCACAGCGAGATCATGGGCCTTGTGTGATCCATATGCCGCCGGCTTCCGGCGGCATTCATCACATCTCTCCCGGACCGGCATAGGATGGGCCGGGTGATATACTGTGACTGACGCGGAAAAACTGATCGCCGTCGCGCTGGCGGAGGTAGGATACCGGGAGAAGGCCACCAACGCCTCTCTGGACGATCCGCAGGCCAACCATGGGAGCGGCAACTGGACGAAATACGCCCGGGATCTGGCCGGCGCGGGGTATTATAACGGCAACAAAAACGGCTTTGAATGGTGCGATGTGTTCGCGGACTGGTGCTTTTTCAGGGCCTTTGGCCCTGACGCCCAGCGCATCCAGTGCCAGACCGGTCCTTTGGGCGCGGCGGTGCCGTTTTCCGCCGGATATTACCAGGCGCAGGGACGCTATGACCGCACGCCGCGGGCGGGAGATCAGGCTTTTTTCCAGGAAAATGGCGCCCTGGTCCACACGGGCATCGTCATAGAGGTGACGGCGGACGCCGTCGTCACGGTGGAGGGAAACGCTGGCGACCGGGTGGCGCGGCGGGTCCACCCGCTGACAGACAGCTATGTGGCGGGGTTCGGCCACCCGCTGTTCGACGGGGAGAAGGGCGGCCAGGAGGCCGGGTCCTCCGGGGCGGAGCGGGTCGGCCCTGTCCAGTGGGTGCGGGTGGCTCTTCTCCAGCGCGGGAGCGCCGGGCCCCAGGTGAAGGCGGTGCAGCGGCTTTTGGCCGGGGCCGGCATAGCCGACGGGGAGGGAAAGGCCCTGGAGATAGACGGGCAGTTCGGGGCCAGGACCGCCGCGGCGGTGATCGCGGCCCAGAAGAAGCTCTTTCCCGCCGAGCCGGTCCAATGGGACGGACAGGTGGGCGAGAGGACCTGGACAGGACTTCTGACCGGGATGGGATAAGGCCAAACGCATGGGTCCCCAGGCGCGGGGGCCAACACATAGAGGCTCCGGAGGGCGAAGCCGGCCGGAGCGGGATAGAGGAGATACTCATGTTCACAGCCAGGAAAACGTTGGGCTCTGCAGACGGCCGCCCGGATAACGCCGCCCGGCTTCGGGATGCATTGGACAGGGCCGACGCCGTGGTGATCGGCGCGGGGGCGGGCCTTTCCACCTCCGCCGGATTCATCTATACCGGAGAGCGGTTTCAAAAGCATTTTGCCGACTTCATCCGGGAATACGGCTTTGAGGATATGTATTCCGGCGGCTTTTATCCCTTTTCCACGCCGGAGGAATATTGGGCCTATTGGAGCCGGTATATCTTCATCAACCGCTATATGGACCCGCCCAGACGGGTCTATGAAGATCTGCTGGCGCTGGTGGGGGAGAAGGACTACTTCGTGATCACCACCAATGTGGATCACTGTTTCCAGAAGGCGGGATTCGACAAAAAGCGGCTGTTTTACACCCAGGGAGATTATGGCCTGTTCCAGTGCTCCGAGCCGTGCTGTCAGGAAACCTTTGACAATGAGGGTACTGTCCGGGAGATGGTGGCGAGGCAAAAGGACAGGCGCGTGCCTTCGGAACTCATTCCCGTCTGTCCCCACTGCGGCCGGCCCATGACGATGAACCTCCGGGCCGACGACCGCTTCGTGGAGGACGCCGGCTGGCATGAGGCGGCCGGACGATACGAGAACTTTCTGCGGACGAGAGCGGCGGGGCGGGTCCTGTTTTTTGGAATTGGGCGTGGGGTACAACACCCCGGGGATCATCAAATACCCGTTCTGGCGGATGACCGCGCAAGATCCCCGGGCGGTCTATGCGGTGCTGAACCGAAGCAAGGCCTTTGCGCCAAAAGAGATCGAAGAGCGGAGCATCTGTATCAACGGGGACATCGGCGGCGTGCTGTCGGAGCTCCGCTTCCCGTCCCGTCAGAGGACAGGCTCACAGGCGTCAGGAGACGGCGGCGGATCAAATGCCTGAAGAACGGTCTGATGAACGACATCGCGGCCTGTGCGCGCAAGGTCGCCTACGATACCGTAGTCTGCGCTTGATGGATTTCCCCGGCTTGAAGCCGGGGAAATCCAATGTTATAATCGTGATATGAAAGGAAAGGACGGTGAGCGGTTTGTATAATCCCCAGCTGGAAACATTCGTCCGGGTGGCGGACGCGGGCAGCTTCAACAAGGCGGCGGACGACGCCTTCATCACGCCCACGGCGGTCATCAAGCAGATCAACCTGCTGGAATCGGAGCTGGACCTGAAGCTCTTTGTCCGCAGCCACCGGGGGCTCACGCTCACCAAGGCGGGCGAATCCCTCTACCGGGACGCCAAGTACATGATGGACTACTCCCGCCGGGCCATCGCCCGCGCCCACGCCGCCATGCAGGAGGAGTACGGCGTGGTGCGCATCGGCACCTCGCCCATGACCCCGGCCCAGCTTCTCACCGACCTGTGGCCCCAGATCCACGAGCGGTGCGGGGACGTGAGCTTTCAGCTGGTCCCCTTTGAGAACACCCCGGAGAACGCCCGCGAGATACTTCGCAACCTAGGGGAGAACATCGACGTGGTGACGGGCATCTTCGATGAGACGCTGCTGGCCCTGCGCCAATGCGCGGGCTTTGAGATATCCCGGGAGCCCATCTGCTGCGCCGTGAGCATCTATCACCCCCTGGCGGCCAAGGATGTCTTGACGCCGGAGGACCTGGCCGGGGAGGAACTGCTGCTGATCCACCGGGGATGGAGCCGGTACATGGACGAGCTGCGGGACGACCTGACGCGGAACCACCCGGACATACAGATCGCGGACTTTGATTTCTATGATATGAGCATCTTCAACCGCTGCGAGCAGAGCCGGAACGCGCTCGCGGTGATCGGCAAGTGGTCCTGCGTCCATCCCATGCTGAAGGTGCTGCCGGTGCAGTGGGACCACGCCATCCCTTTTGGCATCCTGCACCCGCCTGAGCCGTCGCCCATGCTGGCCCGGTTCCTGGACGCGGTGCGGTCCGTGGTGCAGGAAAACAGCCAGTTATAACCTTTATGTTTCTTGTTGGCGCGACAGATCGGGAGTTGTCGAAAGGAGTTAGAATATATGGAAATCAGAAAACTGGCAGAATCCGATTATGACAAAGTGGTCAAACTGTATCAGGAATTGGATGAGCTTCATGTACAGGAACGACCGGACTTTTTTGTGAGTCGGGATAATGATGAAGTGTATCCCAAGGATGCTTTTATTCAGAATTTGTCCAACCCTGACGTTATACAACTGGGAGTCTTTGATGATGAGCAGATTGTGAGTGTTGTTAGGGCGACGCTTTGGAAAGAAAGCGGTATGGTAAAGGATATAAGGACAGTTTGTCTGGATGACATATTTGTTTTGCCCGCCTATCGCCGCAGAGGGATTGCGGCCACGCTCTTTACCAAGGTGGAGACTTGGGCAAAAGAGCAAGGGGCTGTTCGTCTGGATGTGTACACATGGTGCTTCAACAAGGGCGCTATCGCTATGTATCAGGAAATGGGAATGACACCCCAACAATATGTGTTTGAAAAGAAGCTGTGATTTGGATATCAGCAAATCTATTCAGTTGACAACTTCCCATTTGTCGGGGAGATGTTAGAATGACAGATCGTTGTTAAATGAGGCGAGGATGAATGAAAAAATCTATATTCTTGGGTATGCTGGCCTCGCTTTTCTTCGCGGCCACCTTTGTTCTGAACCGCAGCATGAATCTGGGCGGCGGCTACTGGCTATGGAGCGCCAGCCTCCGCTATTTGTTCATGCTGCCCATGACATGGGCGCTGGCAAGCCGCCGCGGCGGCGTTGGCGCGGTGCTGAGAGAGGTCAGGGCGAACCCCGGCCCCTGGCTGCTGTGGAGCACGGTGGGCTTCGGGCTGTTCTACGCGCCGCTGACATGGGCGTCTGTGTATGGGGAGAGTTGGTTCGTGGCGGCCACCTGGCAGCTGACCATCGTAGCTGGGATCCTGCTGACCCCGCTGTTTGGGAAAAAGATCCCTGGAAAGAATCTGGCCTGTTCCGGCGTGATCCTGCTGGGGGTATTTCTGCTGCAGGCGGCCCACTTCCGCACCATGCATCTGGAGGGGACGCTGCCGGCGCTGGTGCTTATACTGATCGCGGCCTTCTCCTATCCCCTTGGCAATCGGAAAATGATGGCCTGCTGCCCTGCGGAGTTCCCGACCTTCCAGCGGGTTTTTGGCATGACCCTTTGCAGTATGCCCTTCTGGTTGTTGATGAGTGGGATCGCCTTGGCGAGCCACGGTCTGCCCTCGGCGGGACAGGTCGCTCGTGGCGTTATCAATTTCTTGACTTGTAGTAGTAGAAATGTGTTTCGTGGTGTGCACAGGTCGAGAGTTAGAAGACAGACAGCGCCGCATTTGACAAAGGAGTTAAACTGAAATGAAAAGAACAATTCGTGAAAATATCAATCCCGCATAGGGGCTCTTTTATGATACTATTGATATGTACTGAATGGATCCTGCCCGAAAAGTTTGAATTGAGGAAGAAAGACCGTTATGTTGCATGACGTCAGGCTTTTTTTAGAGAAATATAAGTATTCTGCGAAGCTGGTTTCTGCTTTCAAAAGATCTAAGATCGGGCGCAGAATAAGAAAGTACCGTGCTGATAGATACAAATATCTCTGCGAACATGATTATGATCGGTATTCGCTCATGACAGCAAAGGAAACGAGAAGAGAGTTTACGGCGTGCTATAACAGCCACAAGAGTATGTTTGAAGCAGTAGCATCGATGTTGGAGGACGAGTTTTCCCGTGAAACGCTGCAAGCAGTTATCAGTTATCGCCTGGCGCCAAGCAAAGAGAAACTACAACGGATCGTTGTGAGCCCTATGTATTTTCAAAGGGATATTCTTAGTCCCATAAAGGATGAGGTATTTGTAGACGGAGGGGCATATACGGGAGATTCGATCATAGGCTTGGAAAAATTTGCCGGGGGGGGGTATTGGAAAAAAGTATACGCTTGGGAACCGGACGAGATCAACCGAAGCCGTTTGATCAAGACCTGTAAAGCGCATGACTATCAAAACATTGAGATCCTTCCTTTTGGATTATGGAGTAGAAAGACGAAATTACATTTTGAACAAAAGGGAGGAGATAATTCGAAAATTTCGGAAGTTGGTTCTTGTGTGGTAACCGTGGATTCCATTGATAATGTTTGCTGGGAGGACAAGGTTACATTTATCAAGCTGGACATCGAAGGAAGCGAGATGGAGGCGCTGCGGGGAGCAGAAAAAATCATCCGCAGGGATAAGCCCCGGTTGGCTGTCAGTATCTATCATGAACCGCAGGATTATTTTGAGATCCCCTTTTATATCAGGGAGCTGGTCCCCGAGTACAAACTATATGTCCGGCATCATAAGCCCAATAAAAATGATACCGTTGTTTATGCGGTGTTGTAACAGCACATCGTCTATCTGAGAAAAACCGCCCGAAATTCGGCAGGATCGATCCTGTTTTGTTTCCATGACGGGGCGGACGCTGAACGAGGATAAAAGCAATCCTGTGAAAATTCGCATAATACCAAGATGGAGAAGACGAAATAATATTGATATTACAGAAAAAGCGGTTTTGATAGATCTTCCCACAATGAAGCCTATCGAGTGAGCAAACGCACCCCTTACGCAAGACCTCTGCGTGAGGGGTGCCGCTTTATGGAGAATTGGGCGGTGTTCCAGGACGTCCATGAGCCGATCATTGAACCAGCCGCAAAATAAAAGCAGGGCAGGCTGACACGCCCGCCCCGCATGGGACGCGGATAAAAGGATTCGAGTGCTCATAAAGTGAAATCCTTATGAACACTCGAAATGTGTCTTGACGTGGACGTGGAGTGCTGTTTTGGCACTTGACTGCACCAAGAAATATTATCCGTTACACTAGGGGCATCCACTCGCTATATGGCTTTGTCCGGTTTTGTCATGAATCACAGCTCACCGGTCGAAGTAATTACGTGCTTCCATACAGATCTGTAGCATTGACATTCCCCAATAGCTTATGGACTATAATATTATTGAAAACCTCGTACTTTCATATTATAATTTAAAATAGACGTATTAGAGGAAGTGGCTGGAGAGTCTAGGCCAACGGGTATGTGTCCTGGTTGCCGACAAAAAACACGGGGCATCTTTGAATAGGCCGACAGAGTTCCATACCCAGCATCTTAATTTATAGAATTGGCAAAAAACATCCTTTTGCAGAGGAGAAACATAATGAGAATAACAAGCCTTAAAATTCAAAACTTTCGTGGTATTCGAGAAAGTGAAATAACCTTTCCGCTTGACTCTCGGCTGATCTGTTTGATTGGTGCGGGGGATAGCACGAAATCCACACTTCTTAAGGCGATTGAGTGGGTATTTTGGCCCTCATGGAATCTTGTTGCGTCTGATTCAGATTTTTACTGTAACAATGTGGAGAATGCAATTGTTATTCAAGCAACCTTTTCAGAGTTCCCTGAAGGGTTTTATGCTGAAGATAAATATGGATTATATCTCCGCGGTCCATATGCTGAATTTGGCGAAGGTATTGACGATGAGCCAAAAGATGATCTTCCTTGCTGTTTAACCATCCAGCTCACAATAAATGCATCTCTGGAACCAAAATGGGAAATTGTATGTAATCGACTTGAACCTCGGATTATATCGCAAAATGACAGGAGACAGTTATTTGTAGGGACTATAGGAAATAATGTGGAGAAGGATTTGACATGGGGGAAGTACTCGGTACTACAAAAATATGCAGATTCGAAAGGCATACTGCATGAAGCCTATACAACCTCCCTTCGCGAGATGGCCCAAAAGGCTGACCTTAGCAAATTGGACGATGTATCTTCCACATTATCTGATGTTGGGAAAAAGTATGGCATTGATTTCAGCACAGAGGTAAAGAGTCGCTTACTCATCCAGGGCGGTTCGTTTTCATCCACTGTAGGCTTGTTTGATGGCGATGTCCCTTTAAGCCAATTCGGCATGGGGAGTCAAAGGTTGCTGTCTATGGGGCTAAACATTGGTGCGGCCGCCGGAAACGCATTATTGCTGATTGACGAAATAGAAAATGGGCTGGAGCCTTATCGCTTACGAAATCTGATAAATGAATTCAGGTCTGACCACAGCGCAGCTGGTCAGATCCTGATGACAACCCATTCGCCTATAGTGGTGGCCGAATGCTTAATTAGTGAACTAATGGTGGTTCATTCTGTTGGTGGAACGACGACTGCCCTTTTCTTAAGGGGAGAAGACCCAGAGGCGAACGATACGATGCAGGGAGAAGTCAGGCGAAATGCGGAAGCTTTTCTTTCTAAGCGCTTGATTGTCTGCGAGGGTAAGACAGAAATAGGGTTTATCAGAGCTTTCGACAAGCACATCGCCAAAACTAGAGGATACCGAATGGCATATAAGGGCGTTGGGACAGCGGATGGTGGCGGCTCCAGTACCTTCAAATGTGCAAATGTACTGCATAATTGTGGTTACGATATCTGTATATTAATGGACTCAGATAAAGATAGTGAAGATGCTGATAAGCAGAGAATGCAAGCGGCAGGAGTTCCTGTGTTCGACTGGGACAAGCCCAATGCACTTGAGGAACAGTGTTTTTCTGAACTCCCCATGTCAGCAATTCAAGATGTACTGCAACTTGCAGTTGATAAGAAAGGCGCAGACTCAATTGCTGCTCACTTGGACCGCAGCTCCATCCCATACCAAAGAAACGGAGACAGAATTGCACTCTCTGACCTCTCGCCAGAACAACTTACAATGCTAGGGAAGACAGCCAAGAATAATAATTGGTATAAACTAATTGGCTTGGGTGAGCAACTTGGCTCAGTAGTTTTCCAGTACTGGGATGAACTCGATGCCGAGTCTAAAATCAAAACGGTGGTTACAAGTTTAAGTAATTGGGTGATTCAGAATGACAAAGCAGGAATTTGACGAGATCTCAGCACATCCTACAGCGGTGATAACTGCTCCGGCCGGACATGGGAAAACTGAAATGATTGTAGATATGGTCGAACACTTTGATGGGAGGCAGCTACTTCTCACGCATACTCATGCTGGGGTTGATTCATTGCAAAAAAGGCTCAACACACGGAAGATACCAAAGTCAAAGTATGCCGTTTCGACCATTGCCGCCTTTTGCACCCGCTGGTGTATGTCATACAGAAATACCGCAGCAATTGATACCTCGCTTTCTCCATATAAAACGAAATCTGAGACAGACCAATATTACGCGCAGTTTTATACTGGGACAAAACAACTGTTTCAACATGATTGGCTTGGAAGAGTGCTGCAATCATCATACTCTGGTATCATCGTCGATGAGTATCAGGACTGCCTGCAGGCTCACCATGAGATATTTCAGGAGATGGGCCGCTATCTCCCGATCAGAGTATTGGGAGACCCCTTGCAGGGTATCTTCTCTTTTAGCCGGCAGCCGCTGGTGAACTGGGATGACCTCGGTTACTACAAAGTAGAAGTTGAAACTTTTCCGTGGCGCTGGATAAATACAAATCCTGCGCTTGGCCAGTACTTGGGTGATGTTCGGCGTGCTTTATGGCCCACACTATCAGGGGCGCAATGCACATTGAATGTGGGTTCGTGCTCTGGGCTCGTTGGCTTGATTCATCCGCAGAGATTCAATTTGTATTCGATGCTCAGTGAACTGAAGGATTATCAATCTGTTTTATATATTACAAAATGGGAGCCGCAACAAAGAGATTTCTGTTTAAAGCACCCTGGTATCTTTCAGGTCGACGAAAAACAGGAATGCGAAGATTTGTACAAGTATGCGGAGTCATTCTCTAATCTGGGTGGATCAGAGCTATATCTTTCAGTTTTGAATTTTGAAAGCCACTGCAAAACGAATATCAACGCAGAACTTGGCTCATATAAGGAAAGGTTGGGAAAGAACAGCTTTGATTTCGGTCGGATCAAAAAGCACAAAGAGTTTGGTGAACTTCTTGTGGGCATACAGGACTGTGATAAATATGAGGCTGCGCTGCAAATACTGGATTGGATTGAGAAGACCCCTGTTTTCAAATTCCACCGCAGGGAGCTCCATAACGAGATGATCCGGAGTCTCAAATATGCCAAGGAACACGACATCTCTGTTCTTGAAGCAGCACAGCATATCCGTAAGGACCCTGCCTTGCAAAAGAGATATCATAACTTTAAGTTCCTTTCATCGCGTACATTGCTATCCAAGGGCCTTGAGTTTGACTGTGTCATAATCGATATGACAGATCCTCTATCTGCAAAAGAATTCTATGTTGCTATGACAAGAGCAATGAGAAAAATATATATAATTTCTCCATCCTCGACTCTTGAGCTTTCCCCGTGAGTTGGTAAAGCCAATTGAAATACCCGTTTTGTGTTATACAGGTGCCCTGGAAATCTGCTTCTCTGTGTGGTATAGTTATAAAAAGAGACAGAAGCATTTTCATAATCAATCAATCATCGCTGAGGTGGTAGTATGACAGATATAGAACAGAGGCAAGCCGCCAAGCAGTTCGCGGCTAACTGGAAAGGCAAAGGCTACGAGAAGGGACAAAGCCAAGCATTTTGGCTGTCGCTTTTACGGGATGTCTTTGGCGTAGAGCATCCGGAGGATTTTATTGTTTTTGAAGAACAGGTGCATTTGGATCATACCAGCTTTATCGATGGTACAATACCTGCTACCAAAGTTCTTATTGAACAAAAAGGGCTTGGCAAAGATCTGAATAAACCCATCCGCCAGTCTGACGGATCTCTGCTGAACCCATTCCAACAGGCAAAAAAGTACATCTTAGAGTTGCCGGTTTCCCGGCATCCTCGCTGGGTTGTAACCTGCAATTTTGCGGAGTTCTATGTCTATGACATGGAGCGCCCAGGTGGTGAACCAGAGAAAATTCGGTTAGCTGATCTGGAAAAGGAATACTACCGCTTACAATTTCTGGTAGATACCGGCAATGACCACATCAAAAAGGAAATGGAAATCTCCCTGCAAGCAGGCGAGCTGGTAGGGGTCTTGTATGATGCGCTCCTAAAACAATACAAGAATCCCAATGACCTTCGGACGCTCCAAAGCCTCAATAAGCTCTGCGTGCGGCTAGTGTTCTGCCTGTATGCCGAGGATGCCGGTATTTTTGGCAGCAAAAGTATGTTCCACGACTATCTGCGGGATATCCCTGCCAATGGCATACGCAGAGCGCTTATGGAGCTGTTCAAAATCCTGGATCAGAAACCGGAAGACAGAGACAAGTATCTCGCGGACGATAACCCGGAGCTGGCCGCATTCCCGTATGTCAACGGCGGGCTGTTCAGCGACGAAAATATCGAGATCCCACCCTTCACTGAAGAATTAAAGATGCTCTTGCTCAAAAACGCCAGCGAAGATTTCAACTGGAGCGATATTAGCCCCACGATCTTCGGAGCTGTTTTCGAGAGTACACTGAACCCCGAAACCAGGCGTTCTGGTGGGATGCACTACACTTCTATCGAGAATATCCATAAAGTCATTGACCCGCTGTTTTTGGATGCGCTAAAGGCAGAGCTAAAGGAAATCCAAGCTATCACCGTAAGAAAAACCCGCAAGCTCAAATTGGAAGAATACCAGAAGAAACTGGCCAGCCTGAACTTTCTTGATCCGGCCTGCGGCTCCGGGAACTTCCTGACCGAGACCTATCTTTCTCTTCGCCGTTTGGAGAACGAAGTAATATCCCTGCTTCACCAAGGGCAAATTATGTTGGATGTGGGCGATCCTATCAAGGTGAGTATCAGCCAGTTTTATGGCATTGAGATTAACGATTTTGCTGTAACCGTTGCGAAAACGGCTCTCTGGATCGCAGAAAGTCAGATGATGCAGGAAACCGAGGAAGTTGTCCATACTACCCTTAACTTCTTACCGCTGAAAACGAATGCGTGTATTACAGAGGGTAATGCGCTACGGATTGATTGGGAAAGCGTAGTACCGAAATACAAGCTGAATTACATCATGGGTAATCCGCCTTTTGTGGGTGCGCGAATGATGAACACAGCACAAAAGGACGACTTGAACTCCGTGTTCCCCGGTTGGAAAAATGCAGGTAATCTTGATTATGTGACCTGTTGGTACAAAAAGTGTGCCGATTTGATGATGGGGACATCTATACGCTCGGCACTTGTGTCCACCAATTCTGTGACACAAGGTGAATCCGTGGCGAACCTCTGGAAGCCGCTGTTCGATATGGGCGTACATATTGACTTTGCTCACCGTACATTCCGTTGGGACAGCGAAGCGAAAATCAAGGCGCACGTTCACTGCGTGATTGTCGGTTTCAGCGTTGCCCCGAATAATGCACCAAAGGTGATTTATTCTGCCGACCGCCCGCAGGTGGTACAGAATATCAATGGCTATCTGCTGGATGCGGATAATGTTTTCGTGGAGAGTAGAAACAAGCCAATCTGTGACGTGCCTGAGATTGGGATTGGAAATATGCCTCTCGATGGTGGGAACTATTTGTTCACAACAGAGGAGAAAGTAGCTTTTTTGCAGAAAGAACCGTCCGCTGAAAAGTGGTTTAGGCCATGGATAGGTTCCCAAGAATTCATAAACCGATCATATAGGCATTGTTTATATTTGAAAGACTGTCCACCAAATGAACTGCGAAAAATGCCAGAATGCCAAAAGCGTGTAGCAAATGTACGGGAATTCCGACTGAACAGTTCGCGGGCCAGCACCAAAAAATTAGCAGATTATCCACTTTCATTTGCAACAACAAACATTCCTGAGAACAACTATATTGTAATTCCCAAAGTATCATCTGAGCGCCGCCGTTACGTTCCGATGGGGCTATTAACCCCGGATATTCTTAGCAGTGATCTTGTGTTTATCATACCCGACGCCACCCTTTACCACTTTGGCGTGTTGACCTCCAATGTCCATATGGCATGGATGAGGGCAGTCTGCGGCCGCCTTAAAAGTGACTATCGTTATTCCAAGGATGTTGTCTACAACAATTTCCCCTGGCCCACGCCCACAGACGCGCAGAAAGCGAAGATCGAGCAAACCGCACAAGCCATTCTGGATGCCCGCGCTCTCTACCCGGATGCAAGTCTTGCCGACCTCTATGACGAAGTCGCCATGCCGCCGGAACTGCGGAAAGCCCATCAGGACAACGACCGGGCCGTCATGCAGGCATATGGCTTTTCTGTTAAGAACATGACTGAGAGCAGTTGCGTGGCAGAATTGATGAAGATGTATCAAGCTCTTGTACAGAAATTAGAGAAAAAATCATAGGTGATTCTATGGAGCAACTGATAAAAGCTCTGGCCAATAATTTTGGTGCGATACTGAGTGGGGTATTCGCAATTGTTGGCGTTCTATTAGGATGGGTTTTAAACATACTGACTGCGAAATATCAAAACAGGCCGAGTTTAATTTTTAAGGCAGAAGGAACGCCAGAGAGTGAATTGACAGAGCCGGAGTTAAGAACAAAAACAAGTTTATCGGATTTGAGTATACAGATTATCAATACCGGCAAAACAGCGTGTTTCTTAGAAAGTTTTGAGATTATCCGCAAGGGCCATATGCTAGTAGAGTGCTATGATGTTTGCAACAGCCGCAGTGCAATCCTGCCTAACAAAAGCATTCTGTATACACTTATGGAGCAGGATGCTGACGCATTACAGTTCAATTATTCAAAATACTATAAGCCGCCCTGCAAGGCGTATCTTGTCGTTAACCAGGCCCTGCGCCACATCCCTGTTTTGAGAAATCGCATCGCTGATCCCATGTATAGGCAAGGAGAATGTAGCGTTATCGCCTATAGTGTAGACGGCAAAAAGATTTATGGTGGGATAGATTTAGCGCTTTTGTATATAAGACATGCTTCGAGAACATGTATTCTTCCAAATGAATAGTGAATAGCGCCCTCGCAACGCGTTATTTGCGTTTCATTATTTACGAGTTTCTAGATTATGAAATAAAGGGCTACTGGCGCGCATAACAACGGACAGAGCGCCCATCGAATCTGTTCATATTCGGATTCCAGTTAATACTGGACGCAGTAAAATTGAATTCAAACGCTGACGCACTGTAATTCTTAGCTGTGCTTGACCAATAGAATCCAGAAGTGTTTTGGCCCCCAATCGCTTCCCTACCTTCTGCGTCGCGCCTTGTCCCTATGCTACCACCTAGCACAAATCCAGCTACGGACTCATTAATAAATGTATTTGGCGTTGGGTAATATTCTCCAAAGGTTCTGTAAATATTTTCACTTGGGAGCTTCCATCCCTTTGGGCAAATCGATGATTGAGCATCTTTGTTCAATGTCGTATGGTCGCCGCTGCCAGCCACAGCTGTGTGCCATGTATAATAGCCACCATATTTCTTAACTTGGACTGGGTCTAAATAGACGGCATCATTATCGTATTCTTCTGGTTGCCTTGAAGTATAATCTCCGTAGTCGCGCAGATAGAACTTGCTAATGTTGCTCTCTGGCAAGGTAAAGTTATTTTCTACATCTGAATCTGCGGATGTCAAGAGCATAGTTTCCCCAACTTTGCCCAGCCTGAGGTTTTGCGTCATCCAGCAATTGCCATCCTTTAACTTCGCTACAGTATAGATATTGTTGTCGCGCGAATCCACCAAGTAAGCAATCTTGTCGCCCAAAGCATTACATCCTTTCCAATCCTGCATCTTTTGCGCCCATATAGCATAAAGATCCAATGCGTTGTCACTGTTGCCCAGCGTATAGGTTTCTCCGGGTTGGTAAACCTTGCCGCCGCAAGTCTCATTGGTAGTTGCTTGCTCACACCAACCAGCGAAATTGTAGCCCGCACGTGTCGGCGCCTTGCTAATCTCGATAGAATCTCCTTCGGGTAAATCACCATTCTGCAAAGTAGAGATGCCTGTGCCTTCGTTCATATGATAGGTTATGGTGTATGGCACGTCATTGGCGGTGGCGGTGAGAATAAAATTATGACTATAAGTTCCGGCGGAGGTTTCATTGTCGACTTTCACGCCTAAAGTAATTGTGTAGCTAGTGGTGCTGTTGCTCGAGCTTTTGGGGTTAGTCTTGTCAATCGTAACTGCCTCGTCAGTTGGTCCGGGCTGATATTGCGTGTTTTCTTGGCTGTTGAATTTGCTAGGCAGGAATCCCCAGTGATTTAACGGGAAATCATTTGTGCCCGCAGCTACATCGATAGATTCAATAGTTCTTTCATTAGTAGTTTTCAATGCATTGCTAGTGTCATTACTTTTAATTGTGAAGGTATAACCAGCATAGGCATCGCTCGTAATCTTTACAGTAGCAGGACTTGAGGCGTGTAATTTGCCATCCGGTGCGACTGTTAAACTAAGCGTGCTTGGTACTTCCATGGTGATTGTCGCAGCAGAAACATTCTGTGCCATTACGCCAGATATCGCGCAAATAGTCAGAACCCCCACTAAGCCCCATTTCTGTGCCAACGGGAGAAGTATTGAGCCGCTGGCACAGAGATGACGCTTAGTTTTATTTATACATTCTGGGATGATTTTCATGACCTACCTCGCTTTATTTTATTAGCGCAGGCCATTTTAGTGTTATAACAAAAATGGCACCGCAAGGGTGCATTAATCTGTTTTCACAAAATAGCTTCGCCATAGGCTTAACCGGTTTCATGAATCAGAACCTTCCGGTGCCATTTTTATCCATGAAATCAGCGGGCTACTTACAAAAACAGATTAATGCTCTTTTATTATAGCACACCATTTTTGTTTGTGCGAAAATAAACATAAATCTCACCATTTCGCCGTTGCCAAAATGCTATATTTGGGAGCATTAATCAAGCATCTACCTCTGTTACAGACCCATCCAGTCGCCCATCGACTCGCCTCGGATTACAAGCGCTTGCAAGCGGCGGAATATGGCGAAACCTTGGCCTTTAAGGGAGCGGACTCTATATCCCTTTCGGGATATCATTTCCCCAAATGCGGGGCGGTCTGCCCTTGCCCCAAATATGCTCTGGCTTGCCTCCTCCAGTGCGGCCATACCGCGCCTAGGCACCGCCCTCTAGCCCAGGAGGGGCACATGGATAGCACCACGGCCGGTCACGGCCCTTGTGGGGCTAACGTGGCCGCCACAGGGCAAAAATTATGCCGCCTGGGACGCTGGCATAGCATGAGGGGCAGGTGGTCAGATAATACCCACATCTTCTCTCAGCATTAAATATGGCCTAATTTGCAACATCGCTTCGGGCACTTTTTGAAAACCTCTACCCCTGTTACAGATCGTTTAAAACACCCCTCATCTCGCTCATGCTTGACAATTTGACAATCTGAGCTACAATGTGTCCCAGTATATTTTTAAGTGGAGGTTATTTATAGAGGTCATCATGCGAGCTGGCCAGAGAGCCAGTATCATCAAAGGCAAGGCTAAAAAGGTCCGCCAAAAAACTGCGAATAGAGCTAAAAAAGGACTGGCTTTTCTGCCGCACCAGAGCTATCATGTGGATGCCCCAAGGATATTTGGGGGTAGAAAGGATGAGAGCTATGACAGGTAAAGCCCCAACTATAGAGTGCATTCCAGCTACGCCAAAACCACTTAAACTAGTGCGTGTGGCAGCTTATGCCAGAGTGTCTGCAGACAAGGACGCTGCCTTTCATTCACTGGAAGCGCAAACGGAATATTATGAGGATTATGTGTATGCCCATCCGGATTGGCAACTGGTAGATATCTACTCAGACAACGGCATTTCTGGTACTATTATTGCCCGGCCAGAGTTTCAACGGATGCTCGATGATTGTCGCGCCGGGAAGATAGACTTAGTGATTACTAAGTCTATTACCAGATTTGCCAGAAATACGGTGGTACTTCTGGAAACTGTCCGGGAGCTAAAGAAGCTCAGCATCGATTGTTATTTCGAGAAAGAGAATATGCACTCCATCAGCCCAGACGGAGAACTTTTACTCACGCTTCTCGCAATGTACGCCGAAGAGGAAGCCAGATCTGCCAGCGAGAATCAAAAGTGGCGCATCAAGAAGAAGTTTGAGAGAGGCGAGCCGTGGGTAGGCCGGATGTTGGGATACCGGCTGGGGGACGGTAAACTGGAAGTAGTGCCAGAAGAAGCAAAGCTAGTCCAACACATCTTCACTTCCTATCTCTCTGGCATGAGCATGACGGCCATTACGAAACAACTAAACGCACAGAGAGTCCCGGCACCTTTTTCGGACAGTTGGGGCCGAATCAGTGTTATGCGTATCCTTACCAACGAAAAATATTCCGGAGACATGATCCTGCAGAAAAGATACCGCCCAGATTTCCGGACCAAAAAGGACATAATTAACCGTGGCCAGGTGAGAAAATACGAAGTTACGAATAGCCACACAGCAATTATTCCCAGAGAACAGTTCCAGCAGGTACAGGCAGAAATCGCTCGGAGGAAAGAAATGTATACTTTCTCCATCACGGAAAGTGGCTCTCACCCCCAATACCTTTTCACTGGCTTAGTTTCTTGTGGCCAATGCAGTGGTAGTTACATACACCGGAACGCTGGTAAGGGAAAGTACAAACACCCCACCTGGGCCTGTCGCCGCAATTATGAGCTTGGTAAGGCTGTCTGCCCAGCGCAGGCAATCCCGGAGACAATTCTCATAGAGAAAACCAAAGAAGTTCTCGGCCTTGGTGCGGATGTAGCACTAGACCGGGAACTTCTGCTATCTAGAGTGCAAAAGATTGAAGTACCGGAGCCTCACCAGCTCATCTTCTATATGAAAGACGGCACTGTTGCCACAGTGCCGTGGCAACACAAATCCAGACGGGAAAGCTGGACACCGGAAATGCGTGAGGCCGCGAGGCAAAAGTCACTAGCTAAAAATGAAGAGAGGAGGAAACAGAGTGAATATAACCAACAATAGCACATCTCTTGAAGTCCAAGAGCGAAAGCGCACCGTTACCGTCATAGAACCTATCACAGTGCAACTGGAGCAGGAATTAAATCTGGAGCCAGACAAGCTGAGGGTAGCAGCCTATGCACGGGTTTCCACAGAACAAGATGAGCAGGAATCCAGCTATGAGGCTCAGGTGGATTACTACACTCGCTTTATTACGAGTAACCCTCACTGGGAACTGGTAGGCATCTTCGCAGATAGAGGTATCACCGGCACTAACACCAAGAACCGTGAGCAGTTCAAGAAGATGGTGGAGATGGCCTTGGCTGGGAAAATAGATCTCATCCTCACGAAGTCCATTTCTCGCTTTGCAAGAAATACCGTAGATGCACTTCAAACGGTACGGGAACTCAAAGCCAAAGGTGTGGAAGTGATCTTTGAGAAAGAAAACATCCACACCCTAGACCAGGCAAGTGTTCGTAAGACAGTATGACAACGAATAATTGAAAAGCGGCAACTGCCTTACGGAATTGGAATCGAC